>NZ_JBEYEI010000016.1:0-227112 GCF_040633895.1 Streptomyces sp. NPDC007863 | reverse complement strand
TCGAGGAAGATGATGCGGGGGCCGCCGACGAGGGTCATGGCGATGTCGAGGCGGCGTTTCATGCCGCCGGAGTAGGTGGAGGCGGGCTTGCCGGCTGCGTCGGTGAGGCCGAAGCGTTCGAGGAGTTCGGCGGCGACCTGCCGTCCTTCCCGCTTGGGCAGGTGGTGCAGGTCGGCCATGAGGAGCATGTTCTCCAGGCCGGTGATGAGTCCGTCGACCGCGGAGAACTGTCCGGTGACGCCGATGGCGGCGCGGACGCGGTGGGCGTCGGTGGTGAGGTCGTGTCCGGCGATGGCGGCGTGGCCGGCGTCGGCGGTGACGAGGGTGGAGAGGATCTTCACGGCGGTGGTCTTGCCCGCGCCGTTCGGACCGAGCAGGGCGAAGATCGTTCCTTCGGGGACGGCCAGGTCGACTCCGTCGAGGACGACCTTGTCGCCGTACGACTTGCGCAGACCGTTCGCCGCGATGGCGGGGTTCGTCATGACGGTTCGCTCCTTGGGGCTGTGGGCGGGCGGGTCTCAGTTGCTGTGGGCGGTGATGTCGCCGAGGGCGGTGGTGGCGCGGATGGCGAGCGCGGCGCCGGAGCCCTGGGCGTTGCGGAGGCCGTTGCCGATCCGGCCGAGGGCGGTGCGGGCGTCGAGGGTGGCGGAGGTGCCCGGGGCGGCGCCGACGGTGATGGACCCGGCCTGGGTGTCGAGGACGACGGTGCCGCCGGCGGCCTCGGCGACGCGCAGGTCGCCGCGGGCGGTGGTGAGTTCGGCGTCGCCGCCGAGGCGGCCGAGGGTGATGTCCCCGTCCTGGAGGACGATCCGGACGCGGCCGGCCTCGTCGAGCTCGACCGGGCCCTGAGCGGCCTCGAAGGTGACGTCCCCGAGCCGCCCGACACCGCGCAGGTCCGCTGCGGCGGCCTTGCCCTCGACGGAGGACCCGGCCGGGAGCTGCACGGTGACGTCGACGGAACCGGACGGCCCGAAGAGCTGGTTCGCGCCCTCGGCCCCGGTGACCCGCAGGACGCCGTCGGCGAAGGAGACGGCGGTCCCCTCGGCCGCCTTCACGTCACGGGACTTCTTGGCGTCGAGCGGCCGGACCTCGACGGTGACGTCGGCCCGCTCGGCGGCGACGAAGCGGAGGCGACCGGCCGGGATGGCGACGAGGGCGGCGATCGGGGCGGTGGCGGCGAAGGTCTGCATGAGGTGCGCTCCTGTGGAGTGGTGTTCCCGTCGGCGTTTCCGACATGAGAAAAGCTACGTTGCTTTCCAGTTCTCAGCAACACTCTCGTTGCATTAGATGGGTATCACTGCAGCTCAGAGCAGATATTTCGTTGCAATAGAATCAGAATTGACGCAACGACATATGCCGGAGCGTTGCACTAGCGAGAAGGTGAACGCTATGCGCGACGGGGAAACGCGACGGGGAAACGCGACGGCCGGTGGGGCGGTCCGGAGTCTCCGGACCGCCCCACCGGCCGAGGGCGCGGGGCGAGGGGAAAGCGAGGGGGCTACGTGACGGCGGGGGCGGTGGCGGCCGCCGCGGCCTTCTGCGTGCGCACCGCACCGATGCTCGCCGCGATGACGAGGGCGATCGCGAGGCCCTCCGTCACGGACAGGGCCTGGTGCAGCACGAGGAAGCCGGCACCGGCGGCGATGGCGGGCTCCAGGCTCATCAGGACGGCGAAGGTCGGGGCGGGCAGGCGGCGCAGGGCGAGGAGTTCGAGGGTGTACGGAAGCACCGAGGAGAGCAGTGCGACGCCGAGGCCCAGCGCGACCGTCGACGGCACGACCAGCGCGCCGCCCGCCTCCGCGATGCCGAGCGGCAGGCTGAGGACCGCGCCGAAGGCCATCGCGAGCGCCAGCCCGTCGGCCTGCGGGAACCGCCGGCCGGTCCGCGCGCTGAAGACGATGTACGCCGCCCACATGGCGCCCGCCGCGAGCGCGAAGCCCGCACCGAGCGGGTCGAGCCCGTCGAACCCGCCGCCGCCGAGCAGCGCGACACCGCCGAAGGCGAGCCCGGCCCAGGCGAGATTGACGAGCCGCCGCGAGGCGACGACGGAGAGGACCAGCGGGCCGAGCACCTCCAGGGTGACGGCCGCACCGAGCGGGATCCGGTCGATCGACTGGTAGAAGAGGATGTTCATGCCCGCCATGGCGGCGCCGAAGGCGACGACGGTCCCCCAGTCGGCCCGGCTGTAGCCGCGCACCTTGGGCCGGCAGACCAGCAGCAGGACGAGCGCGGCGAGCACGAGCCGCAGCGTGACGACGCCGAACGCCCCGGCGCGCGGCATCAGCAGGACGGCGACGGCGGACCCGAACTGTACGGAGAGCCCTCCGGCGACGACGAGCGCGACGGGCCCGAACCGCCGGGACGCGACACCGGAGGCACGGCCGGCACGGCGCCCCGCAGGCACGCCGGAATCCACCGCGGCCCCCGCCACGGAACCCGCCACGGAGTCCGCCGCGGGAACGGGGGCCGCCTCCGCCACCTGGCTGTCCACGCTCACCGCCACACCTCCCAAGTGCATTCCACTAAACTCTCAGTCCAGAGTAATGTACTCCCCCGTACCCTGACGACCGGATTCCGCTTCCACGCTACGGACCCCGGGCCCGCCAACGGAAATGCCGATCACCCTGCGGTTATGCTCCGGAAACATGACCCTGCGCATCGAGCTGCGCCACCTCCGCTGCTTCCTCGCCATCGCCGAGGAGGAGAACCTCACCCGCGCCGCCGCCCGGCTCCACCTCACCCAGCCCGCCGTCTCCCGCACCCTCGCCGCCCTCGAACGGCACCTCGGCGCCCGGCTCGTCGACCGCTCCACCCACCACCTCGCCCTCACCCCCGAAGGCCGCGCCTTCCGCGAACGGGCCGCCGCCGCACTGGCCGCCTTCGACGCGGCCGTCGACCCGGCGCGGCTCCACCACCGCCCCCTGCGCCTCGGCCACGCCTGGTCGGCCTTCGGCCCGTACACGACCCCCCTCCTGCGCCGCTGGCAGCGCGAGCACCCGGAGACCCCCCTCGAACTCCTCCGCGTCGACGACCGCACGGCCGGCCTGGCCAGGGGCCAGGTCGACGCGGCCCTGCTGCGCGGCGCCGTCGAGGCCCCCGGCCTCGTCACCGCCGAACTCACCACCGAGCCCCGCGTGGCCGCACTCCCCGCGGACAGCCCCCTGGCGGACCGCCCGGGCGAGCTGACCCTCCTCGACCTCGCCGACGAGACGGTCGTCCTGAACACGGTCTCCGGCACGACCACCCTGACCCTGTGGCCCCTGCCCGCCCGCCCCACGAGCACCCTCACGGTCGCCAACACCGACGACTGGCTCACCGCCATCGCCGCGGCCCGGGGTGTGGGCGTCTCCTCCGCCTCCACGGCGGCGCTCCACCCCCACCCCGGAGTCGCCTACCGCCCCCTGCCCGGCGCCCCGCCCCTCCCCGTCCTCCTCGCCTGGCGCGACGCCTTCCCCCACCCGGCGACAGAGGCCCTGGTCCGCATGGCCCGGGACATCGTCCACGACACCTGAGCCGGAAAGCCCCGCTACCGCTGCCGCTACCGCTCCCGCCGCAGCGAGCGCCAGACGTGCTGCGCCCAGGCGTGCTGCCCCGGTTCCTCGTACGAGCAGAACAGGCCGGCCGCCGAGCCGTCGGGCTCCACCGCGTACGCCGTCAGTTCGTGCCGCGTCCGGCCCGTGTCCCGCGGCGTGAGCCAGGAGGCGTACCGGACCGCGCCGTCCGCCGACCTCTCCCCGTGCTCCTGGCCCTCCGGCACCACGGGTGCCCCGGGCTCCTCACCGATCAGCGCGGCGAGGAAGTCCTCGGCCGAGCGCCCCTGCTCGGTGTCCTGGAAGAGCGTCACGGCCACGCTGCGGCCCTGCGTCGCGAACTGGTCGACACCGTTCTCGAACCGCCCCGAGAACCCGGCGGACCGCTCCACCGACCACCCGTCACCGAGCTCCGTCCGGACCGCGACCGGCAGCGGGTGCGGGAAGCGGGCGAGCACGTGGTCCCGGTCCCAGACCTGCCCGATCAGCCGTTCCGCCTCAGGCCCGTGCCCCTCCACGAGGTACGGCAGCTCCCCGGCGTCCTTGATCCGCCCCGTGAGCTCCGCGCCGAGCACCTCCTCGCCCCACGGCTTCACGGCGTTCGCGAGCCGCCCGCGCACGACGAGCTCCGGGTACGCGGCCTCGTCGTCCCAGACGTCGGCGGCGTGCAGGAACGTCTCCTCGTCCACCTCCGCCCAGGCCCCGAGCACCAGCTCGGTCTCGCCCGTCAGCCGCACGGGCAGCAGGCACCGCACGAAGAAACCGGCCCCGTCGAGCGCGAGCAGCGCGCTGGGGCCGGGCGACCGCCGGGCCTCCTCCGGCAGCTCGAAAGCGATGTCCGGAAGCCCGAAGCGAACGTCGATCCGCCGCTCGTCGAGGAGCGGGTCACCACAGCAGGAGCAGGTGGCGGTGGGTGCGGGTAGGTCCATACCCGCACCTTAGGCCGCTCGGGGTGCGCGGTCAGGGCTCGGCCGCCGCCCCCGGGCCACTCCGCGCGCGGGTCACGCCGTCGGCTTGCGCCACACGGAGACGTGCTTCGGTGAGTCCTGGGTGAACGGGGTGCCGTCCCAGTCCGCGACGCGGCGTTCGAGCTCAAGGCCGGCGAGCCGTGCCATCAGGTCGAGTTCCGCGGGCCAGGCGTACCGGTGGCGGGAGTTCCCGCGGCGGTAGCGGCCGTCCTCAAGGGTGAAGTGGTGCGAGACGAGGACCTGCTCGACCAGGTCGAAGGTGTCGAAGCCGAGATGCCGCTCGGAGACGTCGAACGGCACCGCGACCTGGCCGGGCGGCAGGAGCCGCAGGGGCGGCACGAGCAGCTCGATGACGAAGCGGCCGCCGGGCTCCAGGTGGCGTGCGGCGTTGCGGAAGCACTCCACCTGCTCGTCCTGCGTGAGCAGGTTCGAGATCGTGTTGTAGACGAGGTAGACCAGGGCGAACCCGCCCGGGACGACGGTGGTGGCCATGTCCCCGATGGTCACCGGGAGCGTGTCCTCGTCGACCTTGCGCCGCAGTACCGCCGCCATGTGCGCGGACAGTTCGATGCCCACGACCGGCACGCCGCGTTCCCGGAGGGGGACGCCCACGCGTCCGGTGCCGATGGCGAACTCCAGCGCCCGGCCGTCTCCGGCCAGCTCGGCGAGGAAGTCGAGGGTCGGTCCGGATGCCGGGGTCTCCTCGGCGTCGTAGCGTTCGGCGGTCTCTCGGGTCCACAGCTCACTGCTCGTCACGAACGGGCACTCTGCCGGGAACGAGGGACGCTGTCGACGCATTTACCCTCGGGGCGTGACGATCGACTACGAGTGGCGCGGCGCCTTCGACAACGCCGCGCTCGGCGCGCTGCACGCGGAGGGCTTCGGCGCGTCGACGCCGGAGGTCGACTGGGAGGGGCGGGTGCGGCGGCACAGTCTCGGATGGGTCTGCGCGCGTGACGGTGACGCACTCGTCGGGTTCGTCAACGTCGCGTGGGACGGCGGCGGACACGCGTTCGTCCTCGACACCGTGGTCGCGGGAGGCCGCCGCCGGTCGGGGATCGGGGCCGAGCTCGTCGCCGAGGCCGCCCGGCGGGCCCGCGCGGCCGGATGCGCGTGGCTCCACGTCGACTTCGAGGACGACCTGCGGGCGTTCTACGTCGACGCCTGCGGATTCGAGCCGACGGCGGCCGGCCTGATCGCGCTCTGACCGGAGGACGCCGTCCGCCCACGGCGGCGGCCCCATGCTCCCCGGCCCGCACTCATGACAGTGCGGGCCGATACGGCCGGACGGACCGGCCTACGGCTTGTGGGTCACCCAGAGCAGTTCCGCGGGCCAGCGGTGCGCCCAGTCGGGCGGATCGGTCTCGTTGTAGCCGTTGGGCGTACCGGGGCCGGGCCGGGGCTCGATGAGGTCGTCGATGACGAGACCCGCGCCGCGCAGCACCCTGACCCAGTCGCCGTACGTGAGCTGATAGCTGGTCGCCCCGTCGCCCTCGGCGATGGCGTCCAGCCCGAAGTAGTCCTTCTGCAGCGTCGTGGTCACACGGCCGGCGGCCTCGTCGTAGCAGGCTTCGAACCACGGACTGGCGACGTTGAACACCAGACGCCCGCCCCGCCGCAAGACCCGCGCGGCCTGCGGCACGGCCAGGTGCGGGGGCGCCCAGCTGAGCCCGCCGAAGTCGCAGAACACCAGGTCGAAGCTCTCGTCGGCGAAGGGCAGCCGCTCGGCCGCGCCCTGCACCAGCGGGTACCGGTCCTCCCCCATCGCGCCTACTGCCGCGGCGAGTTGGGCCTCGGACAGATCGACCCCGACCACGGCGGCCCCCTCGGCGACGAGCGCCCTGGACCACTGTCCGGCGCCACAGCCGAGTTCGAGGACGCGCTTCCCCCGGACCTCACCCAGGGCGCGCAGCTCCGCGTCGGGAACGGAGTACATCCCCCACAGCCGGGGCGCGGCGCCGATCCGAGGATCGTGCTCACGCTGATAGGCGCCGCTGATCCGATTCCAGAGCCGCCGGTTGGCGGGAACGCTGTCCACACGCCGACTCCAGCACCGACCACCGGAGGCGGTCAACAGCTTTGAACCGGCCTCACCCCTCCTCGTCCAGCGCCTCCGCCAGGACCTCCGCCAGGTGTCGCCCCCTGCCGGGCGTCAGGTGTCCGATCTGGGTGCGGCACGAGAAGCCGTCCGCCAGGACCTCCGCCGTGCTCGGAGCCGTACGCAACGCCGGCAGGAGCCGGTCCTCCGCGCACGCGCGCGAGACCTCCTCGTGGCCCGGCTCGAAGCCGAAGTTGCCCGCCAGGCCGCAGCAGCCGCCCGCCAACTCGCCGACCAGCCCCGCCCGTTCCCTCAGGCGCCGGTCCGGCGCGTCGCCCAGGACGGCGTGCTGGTGGCAGTGGGTCTGGCCGGTGACCGGGCGGTCGATCCTCGGCGGTGTCCAGTCGGGGGCCAGCTCCTCCAGGGCCTCGGCGAACGTCCGGACGGACGCCGCGAGGCGGGCGGCCCTCGGGTCGTCCGGGAGCAGCTCGGGAAGGTCGGTCCTGAGCGTGCCCGCGCAGGAGGGCTCCAGCACCACTACGGGACCTTCCACCCCGCCCACCACGTCCAGCGTCCTCCCCATCACCCTGCGAGCCGCCCCCAACTGCCCCGTGGACACGTACGTCAGCCCACAGCACACCCGTCCCGCGGGCAGCTGTACGCCGAGCCCGGCGTCCTCCAGGACCCGGACCGCCGCCCGGCCGACCTCCGGTGCCAGGTAGTTGGTGAAGGTGTCCGGCCAGAGGGTGAGCGCGGGCGGACGGGCGGAGGAGCGGTCGGCGAACCACGAGGTGAAGGTGCGTGCGGCGACCCTCGGCATGGCCCGTTCCGGAGTGACGCCGGCGAGCCGGGCGGCGTACGGGAGGCGCATCGCCGCGTTCAGGCCGCGTCCGAAGTGGGCGAGCAGGGAGGGGAGGCGGCCCATCGTCCAGTGAGAGCGCGGGCGGCGCCACCAGCCGCTCACCCCGGCGTAGTGGCGGTCCAGGAACTCGGCCTTGTACGCGGCCATGTCGACGCCCACCGGGCAGTCGCTGCGGCAGCCCTTGCAGGAGAGGCAGAGGTCGAGCGCTTCCCGGACCTCCTCCGAGCGCCAGCCGTCCGTGATGATCTCGCCGATCGCCATCTCGTGCAGGAGCCGGGCCCGGCCCCGCGTCGAGTGCTTCTCCTCGCCCGTGGCGCGGAAGGACGGGCACATCACGGAAGGCCCCGAACCGGGCCCGGCCACGCGGCACTTGGCGACCCCCACGCACCGCGCGGCCGCCTTCCCCACTCCCACCACCGGCAGCAGCCCCTCGAACCGCAGCCCCGAGTCAAGGGGCTCGGGACGGACCAGCATCCCCGGGTTCAGTGCCCCGTCCGGGTCCCACAGGTCCTTCACCGCCCCGAACAGCCCGACCATCTCCTCCCCGTACATCCTCGGCAGCAGCTCCGCCCGCGCCTTCCCGTCCCCGTGCTCGCCGGACAGGGAGCCCCCGTGCGCGACCACGAGTCCGGCGACGGCCTCCGAGAAGCGGCGGAAGGCGCGGACGCCCCGCGGCGTCCACAGGTCGAAGTCGACGCGGACGTGGACGCAGCCGTCGCCGAAGTGCCCGTAAGGGGTCCCCCGCAGGCCGTGCTCGGCCAGCAGGGCGCGGAAGTCGCGCAGGTACGCGCCCAGCCGGGCCGGCGGCACCGCGCAGTCCTCCCAGCCGGGCCAGGCGTCCCCGCCGCCGGGCATCCGGGTGGCCGTTCCGGCCGCGTCCTCCCGGATCCGCCACAGGGCGCGCTGCCCGGCCGGGTCGCGGACGACGGCCGTGTCGAGCGCGTCCGCGGCCCGTACCAGCCGCCGCGCCGCACCGTCCCCGTCGGCTTCGCAGAACAGCCACGCCCCGCCCCGCGGCAGGCCCTGCGCGTCCCCCACCAGGTCGGCCGCCATGCCTTCCGCCGTCAGCGCTCCGTACGCCACGAGGCCCGCCGCCGCGTCCGCCGCGGCCGTCTCGTCGGCGTAGCCGAGGACGACGAGGACCGGGTCGGCGGGCAGCGGGACGAGACGGACGGTCGCCTCGGTCACCACCCCCAGGGTCCCCTCGCTGCCGACGAAGGAGCGGACGACGTCCGTGCCCCGTTCGGGGAGCAGCGCGTCGAGGGCGTAGCCGGAGATGCGGCGGGGCAGGCCGGGCGGGTAGCCGGTGCGCAGGAGGGCGAGGTTGCGGCCGACGAGGTCCGTCAGGCCGGCGGGGGCGCCTTGCCCGCCTCTCCCCAGTGTCAACCTCTCGCCCCGGTAACTCACCACTTCCAGTGAGTGGATGTTGTCGGCGGTGGTGCCCCAGGCGACGGAGTGGGCGCCGCAGGCGTTGTTGCCGATCATGCCGCCGAGGGTGCAGCGGCTGTGGGTGGACGGGTCGGGGCCGAAGGTGAGGCCGTACGGGCGCACCGCCTCCCGCAGCCGGTCGAGGACGAGGCCGGGGCGGACGACGGCGGTGCGGGCGGCGGGGTCGACGGAGACGAGGCCGTCCATGTGGCGTGTGAGGTCGAGCACGACGCCGGTGCCGGTGGCCTGGCCTCCGATGGAGGTGCCGGCGCCGCGCGGGACGACGGGGACGGCGCCGTGCCGGCGGCAGATCTCCAGGGCGGCGGCGATGTCGTCGGCGTCGCGCGGCGCGACCGTACCGGCAGGCACGCGGCGGTAGTTGGAGGCGTCCATGGTCGCGAGGGCCCGGGCGGAGGCGCTGAAGTCGACGTCTCCGGCGAGGGCGGATCTCAGGTCCGCGGCGAGGTCGGCGGAGGGGCCTGCGGCGTGTCTGTCGTCTGTTCCCACAACGCAAGGATGTCTCGTGGTTCGTCTCATCGGGCGGACATGCCGCGACCGGGCCCTGCCCGACCCGATACTCTCCGGCTCGTGGCCGACATCCAGATTCCCGCTGACATCAAGCCCGCAGACGGTCGTTTCGGCGCGGGCCCCTCCAAGGTGCGGACGGAGGCGCTGGACGCCCTGGCCGCCACCGGCACGTCCCTCCTGGGCACGTCCCACCGCCAGGCTCCCGTCAAGAACCTGGTCGGCGAGGTCCGTACCGGGATCCGTGACCTCTTCTCGCTGCCCGAGGGCTACGAGGTGATCCTCGGCAACGGCGGCTCGACCGCCTTCTGGGACATCGCGACCCACGGTCTGATCGAGTCCAAGTCGCAGCACCTCACCTTCGGCGAGTTCTCGTCCAAGTTCGCGAAGGCCGCGAAGCTGGCCCCGTGGCTGGCCGAGCCGACCGTGGTCTCCTCCGAGCCGGGCACCCACCCGGAGCCGGTGGCCGAGGCGGGCGTGGACGTCTACGCGTACACGCACAACGAGACCTCGACCGGTGTCGCCGCCCCGCTGAAGCGGGTCGCGGGCGCCGACGAGGGCGCGCTGGTCCTGGTGGACGCGACCTCGGGCGCGGGCGGTCTGCCCGTCGACATCACCGAGACGGACGTCTACTACTTCGCCCCGCAGAAGTCCTTCGCCGCCGAGGGCGGCCTGTGGCTGGCGGCGTTCTCCCCGGCGGCCCTGGAGCGCGCGCAGCGGATCCACGCCTCCGGCCGGCACATCCCGGAGTTCTTCTCGCTGCCGACGGCGATCGACAACTCGCTGAAGAACCAGACGTACAACACCCCGGCGCTGTCGACCCTCTTCCTGCTGAACGAGCAGCTGAAGTGGATCAACGGCCAGGGCGGCCTGGACTGGGCCGTGGCGCGGACGAAGGAGTCCTCGGACGCCCTCTACACGTGGGCCGAGGAGTCGAAGTACGCGACGCCGTTCGTGACGGACGCGGCGAAGCGCTCGCAGGTCATCGGCACGATCGACTTCGCGGACGAGATCGACGCGGCGGCGGTCGCGAAGGTGCTGCGCGCGAACGGGATCGTGGACACGGAGCCGTACCGCAAGCTGGGCCGCAACCAGCTGCGCATCGCGATGTTCCCGGCGATCGACCCGGCGGACGTGCGCGCGCTGACGGCCTGCGTCGACTACGTGATCGAGAAGCTGTAAGCAGGCAGGGCGTACGGGGCCCGGTGTCGGAGAGGACCGACGCCGGGCCCTCGCGCGTCCCCGGGGGCCGTCAGCCGGCCTGCGCCTTCACGTGGTCGATGACGGCGGTGAACTCCTCCGTCGGGGAGAACTCGACGACGTCGGTGTCCTCCAGCGCCTCGGGGGCGTGGCCGGGGCCCCAGTAGTAGGCCTGCCCGGCCTCGTAGGACTCGTCGCCCGAGGCGGTCCGCATCCTGATGCTGCCCTTGAAGACGTATCCCCAGTGCGGGCACTGGCACAGGTCGCCCTCCAGGCCCTTGAGCGCGGGCGCCATGTCGGTGCCCTTGGGGAGGTGGATGAAGGCGACGGTCATGCCGCCGCCCGCCTCCCGCATCCGGAAGTCGAGACCGCCGCCCTCCATGGCGACCGGGGTGTCCTCACGCGTGAATGCCGTCATGACGCCTCACCTCTTCGCTCTCCTTCCAGTCTGGCCCTGGGAGGTCAGCCGCGCCGCAGGAGCCGCTTGATGCCGAGGACGAGGACGGTGGCGCCGGCGAGGACGAGGAAGCCGGTGGTGGCGCTGCCGCCGGAGTCGGTGGCCGCGGGGGCGGTGCCGCCCATGCCGGGGGTCGGGGCGGCCGGGTCCGAGCCCGTGCCCGGGTCCGTGCCCGGGTCGGTGGCGCGGGGGGCGTCCTCGCGCTCCACGCGGACGACCCGGCTCCCCTGTCCTTCGGAGCCGAAGAGGTAGGCGGAGCCGTCGGGCGTGTACGTGACCGATTCCGCCTGCCCCTGGAAGGGGGCGCCGGGGGAGGTGCCGTCGCCTTCGATACGGCCGTCCTTCCAGACGTACTCGCGGGCGCTGAAGTAGCTGCGGAGGAGGAGGCGTTCACCGTCGGGCGAGAAGGCGCCGTCGGTCACCCAGGGGACCTCGCCGATGCGGCGGAAGGTGTTGGTGCCGGAGGTGGAGAGGCGCTCGGGGCCGGCGTAGAGGCCGCCGCCGTCCTCGTTCTTGCTGGCGATGTAGACGCGGCCGGTCTTCGGGTGGACCATCAGCGCCTCGGCGTTGCGGGGCCCGTCGGCGTACTTCACGTCGTACTGCGTCGCCCGGACGGTCTGGTCCTTGAGGGTCTTCGGCTCGGGGAAGCGGTAGATCCAGACGTGGTCCCAGGAGCCGTCGAGGTTGTCGCCGATGTCGCCGACGTAGATGTCGCCGTCCGGGCCGACGGAGATGGCCTCCATGTCCCGGGGGGTGCCGACCCCGGCCATCGTCAGGGTCGCGACCGTCTCTCCCGTACGGGAGTCGACGCCGAAGATCCGGGGCTGGTCCTGGTCGTTGTGGGTCCAGTAGATCCCGGGGTGCGCCCGGCTGGCGGCGAGGCCGCTGGACTCGGTGATCCGCGGGTCGGCGAGGGTGAAGTCCCGGTCGGGTTCCTGCCCTTCGGCGTGGGCATGGCCGGCCGGGAGCAGCGCCAGGGTGGCGGCCGCGGCGAGGGCGCACAGTGCAGATCGCATGGGATCAAGCGTGCCATGGCGCCGGGGAAACAGGCTTGACCTGCGCGGAAGCCACTGTCATGGTCGCGCGCATGCCTACCTTCACCGCGCCGGACGGCACGGAACTCGCCTGTCACGTCACCGGTTCCTTCCCCGGGTCCGGTCCCGCGCTGCTCTGTCTGCCCGGCGGTCCGATGCAGGACTCCGCGTATCTCGGGGACCTGGGCGGGCTCACCGCCTCCCGGACGGTGATCCGGCTCGATCTGCGGGGCACGGGCGCGTCGGCGGTGCCGGAGGACCCGTCCTCGTACCGCTGCGACCGGCTGGTGGAGGACGTGGAGGCGCTCCGTGTCCGCCTCGGCCTCGACGCGGTCGACGTCCTCGGGCACTCGGCGGGCGCGAACCTGGCCGCGCTGTACACGGCCCGGTACCCCGGGCGGGTGTCCCGGCTGGTCCTGGCGGCCCCGGGCACGGCGGCCGTCGGCCTGGACACGAGCGGCGAGGAGCGGCTGGCGGCGGCGCGGCGGCCGTGGCGGGAGAAGGAGCCGTGGTTCGCGGAGGCGTACGCGGCGCTGGAGGATCTGGCGTCGGGGCGGGGCGGGCCCGAGACGTTCGCGGCGGTCGCGCCGTTCTTCCACGGCACCTGGGACGACGCGGCGCGCGAGCGGGACGCGGCCGCGCACCGGCAGCGGAACGGCGAGGCCGCCGGGGTGTACGGCTCCGAGGGCGCCTACGACCCGGCGGCGACGCGCGCGGCGCTCGCGGCGTTCGGCCGGCCCGTGCTGGTCGTCGCCGGCGAGGGCGACGCGAACACCCCGCCGCCGACGGCCGCCGCGTACGCGGAGCTGTTCCCGCAGGGACGCCTTGAGGTCCTGAAGGGCGGCGGGCACTTCCCGTGGCACGACGACGCGGAGTGGTTCGCGGGCCGGGTGGCGGACTTCCTGGACGCGCAGGCGGGCCGGCCCGCCTGAACGGGAGGTGTCGCCCCGTACAACCTTTCGGGCGCGAGCCGGGTCTGGTGGGTGTGGCGCCCGGCGCCGCGCCCGCTCTTCCCTCGCCCGAGGAGGCTCCGCCTTGTCCCGCACCCGTACCGACGTCCGGACCCCCGTCCACGTCCGCCCGTCGTCCCGGCTCCGGCTGACCGCCGCCCTGGCCGTCACCCTCGCGGCGACGACCGCCGCCACCGCGGCGGGCCCGGGCGTCGCGACGGCGGCGCCCGTCGCCGCCCTGGCGCAGGAGGCGGGCACGGAGGCGACGATCCCGGTGATCGAGTCGACGGAGCGCGTGAGCAGTGTCGGTGCCACCGGCTTCCTCACCGACGGCTGGATCGACCACTGGGTACGGTACGACGGCACGTCCGTCGAGCTCCCGAGCATCAGCGGCACGTACCAGGGCTCGCCCGGGTCGGACCTCGTGGTGGGGGTCGACGGCGGCCACTACGTCCTCCACGACATGGCGAAGGGCGGCGAGCCCGTCCTCATCGAGGCGAAGTACTGGCTGCGGGCGGTCAGCGGCTCGACGCTCGTGCTGTTCGACAGCTGGGCCAAGAAGGTCCACCTGGTCAGCCGGGCTCCGGACGGGCAGACCGTCGACCGTGAGGTGACCGGGCTCCCTTACGGAGAGATCGGGAGCATCACCTCACCGGCCCCCGGCACGGTCGCGATCAGTGTGGGGTCGGACGGTGGGCGGCTCGTACTGGTCGACGTCGCCACGGCGTCCGTCGTCGAGTCGTACGACACCCCCGACGGCTACACCAGTCGGCCCCAGATCACCCCCGACCACGTGGCCTGGGCCTCCGACGGCACGACGCACGTGATCGACCGGGAGACCCGGGAGGGCGAAGTCCTGCCCTACAAGGCCACGTTGGTGCTGGGCGACGACTGGCTCGCGGTGGAGGACACCCGGATCACGCTCAGGTCGCGGAAGGACGGCCGGACGGTCGATCCGTTCCTGTACACGAGTGACGCGGTCTTCGGGTCCGACGGCACGTTCCTCGTGCGGGGCAGCACGACGACGGTGAAGGACGCCATCTTCCGCGTCGCCCTGGACGCGGACGGCGCCCCGGCGGTGACCGTGGTGGCGGACTTCCCCGAACCCCCGCCCCTCGCCCTGCGGAGCGTGACGGTGCCGAGCCGGATCACCACGTCCTGGACGCGGTTCAGCTGGGAGTTCAACCAGGAGGTGAACGCCGACTTCCGGGTGACGAACAAGGCCACCGGCCGCTCGGCGCTGCTGCCCGACAACATGAACCCGTTCGTCGACTGGGACACCACCATGGGCAACCTCTTCGGCGCCTACAACGGCGAGTACGCGTGGAAGCTGTCCGCCGGCACCATCGAGCGGACGGGCACCTTCACCCTGGCCCGCCCGACCCGGGCACGCGACTTCAACGACAACGGCGGCGCCGACGCGCTCGTCCGCGACAGCGCGGGCAACCTCTCCGCGTACGGGATGCGCCAGATCGTCGGCATGAAGGACCGGGAGTGCTACGAGGAGGGCTGCCCGCCCGTCGTCTACAAGCCGGACGCCGAGCGCCTCGGCACCGGCGGGTGGAACGCGTACACGCTGATGACCTCCCCCGGGAACCTGGGCGGCGGCGCGGCGGACGACATCGTGGGCCGCGACCGGGACGGCGTGCTGTGGCTGCACCAGAGCGAGAAGCAGAAGCTGCTGCCGCGCACGAAGGTCGGCGGCGGCTGGCAGGTCTACAACAAGATCACCGGCGGCTCCGACCTCAACGGCGACCGGCGCGGCGACCTGCTCGCGACCGACACGGCCGGTGTCCTGTGGTTCTACGCGTCCACCGGCGACGCCGCCAAGCCGTTCAAGCCGCGCGTGCGGGTCGGCGGCGGCTGGCAGGTCTACAACCTCCTCACCGCGCCCGGCAACATCGCCGGGGCGCACGGCGGCGACCTCCTCGCCCGCGACAAGGACGGCGTCCTCTGGCTCTACCTCGGCAAGGGCGACGGCACCTTCACCGCCCGCCGCAAGATCGGCGGCGGCTGGCAGAAGTACACCCACATCATCCCCGCCGGCCTCGGCTACGAGGCCCACCTGTCCGACATCTACGCGATCGGCCCGTCCGGCTCGGCGCACTACTCCAGCCTCGACAGCACCACCCGCCCCTTCGAAGCCGCGGACGTCCTGCCCCTGCGCACCGACTCCACCACCTACAAGACCTTCTTCTAGGAGGCCCTGCGCACGCCCCCGCCCGTGTCCCGCGTCACGTCGCAGGTCACGGGCGGGGTCCGGGATGATGTGACCATGCGTTTTCTGTTCGTCGGCGACAGCATGACCATCGGACGCGCCGGCGACTGGACCTGGCGCTACCGCATGTGGCGGCACCTGGAGAGGGTGCTGCCCGGCGGGTACGAGATCGTCGGGCCCCGGGACGGGCTGTACGTGCCCGAGGGCGAGGCGGGGGACCCGCAGGGCTACGCCGATCCCGCGTTTCCGGCCGCCGCCCGCCGGCACCTCGCCGGGTGGGGCGAGGGGTGGCTGCACATGGCGCCGGTCGTCGGGGAGACCGTCGCCGCGACCCGCGCGGACGTGCTCCTCGTCTCGCTCGGCCTGATCGACCTCGGGTTCTACACGAACAGCGACCAGACCGAGGAGAACGTGCGGGCGTTCCTCACCGGCGCCCGGGCCGCCTCCCCCGGCGTCCGGGCCGTCCTGCTGCCGGTGATCCCCAACATCCGGGCCACGTACGACGCCGCCTTCGCCGCCGAGTGCGACCGCTTCAACGAGCTGCTCGCCAAGGCGGTCGCCGATCTCGACACGGCCGCCTCGCCGCTGCTGCTCGCCTCGGTGCCGGACTCGTACGACCTGCGGACGGACACGTACGACGGGACGCACCCGGGTCCCGGCGGCGAGCACAAGCTGGCCGGCGCCTTCGCCGACGCGATGCACCAGGCGTGGGGGTTCGGCGGCCCGTACACCGGCGCGTACGCCGGCTAGGCGCCGTCAGGCGGCCCGGGTCATGCGGTTGGCGAAGGTGGAGAGGGTGTAGGCGCCGACACCGAGGACGACCTCCAGGGCGTTGCGGCGGGTGTGGCCGGCGGCCTCGAAGGCGGCCAGTTCGGCGTCCGACACCGCACCCGAGGAGGCGAGCACCTGAAGGGTGAACTCCCTTACGGCGTCGAGGCGTTCGGGCGAGGGGGCGGGGCCGAGGGCGGCGAGCTTCGCCTCGTGCATGTCGACGCAGAGGTGGCACTGGCTGCGGCGGGCGACGGTGAGGATGACGGTCTCGCGGGCGTGCGGGGCGAGGCTGGTGGACTCGAACGCGGCGGAGAGCGCGAGGAAGGCGTCGAGGACGTGCGGGGCCTGCTCCTTGAGGAGTGCGACGGCGCCGGCGGTGCGCTCGGGGAGGGTGGCGGTGGTGTGCGACAAGAGGATCTCCTCCTAGAATGGACAACATGGTTGACCATATGCCGGAAGAGAACGTAAACCAGGTTGTCGATTCGGGCAAGGGGATTCCCGCCCACCCCGACTCCCCCGACTCCCCCGACTCCCCCGGCCTTCCCGACTCCCCCGGCTACGAGCTGCCCCTGCTGCTCCTCGGCGGCTTCCGCACCCTCATCGACCGGCTGCACGCCCGCCTCGCCGACGAGGGACATCCCGGCATGCGCCCCGCCCACGGCTTCGCCATGCAGGCCATCGGCGGCCGGGGCGCCACCGCCAGCGAGATCGGACGCCGCCTCGGCGTCTCCAAGCAGGCGGCCGGCAAGACCGTCGACCGGCTCCTCGCCCTCGGCTACGCGGAACGCGCCGACGACCCCGCCGACGCGCGCCGCAAACTCGTCCGCCTCACCCCGCGCGGCCGCGACGCCCTGGCCCGCTCCGCCGCCGTCTTCGACGAACTGCGGGCCGAGTGGAGCGCGGTCCTCGGGGCCGACCGCGTCCGCGCCCTGGAGGCGGACCTGCGGAACGTGGTCCCCGCGGAGACCGCGTTCCGCCTCGACGCCACCAGCTGGCTCGGCGGGAACTGACCGCCCCTACCAGGCGAAGGCCTCCGGGGACGGACCCGGGCCCGGGAAGATCGCGTCCAGCTCGGCGAGGAGCTCGTCCGACAGCTCCAGCTCCAGGGCGCGCAGGGCGCCCGCCAGCTGCTCCGGGGTGCGGGGGCCGACGATCGGGCCGGTGACGCCGGGGCGGGTGAGGAGCCAGGCCAGGCCGACCTCGCCGGGGGCCAGGCCGTGCTTGTCGAGGAGGTCCTCGTACGCCTGGAACCGCGCCCGCTTCGCCGGGTCCGCGAGGGTCTCCGCCGCGCGGCCCTCGGTGCGGCGCCTGCCCTCGGTCTCCTTCTTCAGGACACCGCCGAGCAGACCGCCGTGCAGCGGCGACCAGGGGATGACCCCGAGGCCGTACTCCTGCGCGGCCGGGATGACCTCCATCTCGGCGCGGCGCTCGTAGAGGTTGTAGAGGCACTGCTCGCTGACGAGGCCGACCATGCCGCGGCGGGCGGCGGCCTCGTTGGCCTGGGCGATCTTGTAGCCGGGGAAGTTGGAGGAGCCGGCGTAGAGGATCTTGCCCTGCCGGATCAGGACGTCGATCGCCTGCCACACCTCGTCGAAGGGGGTGGCGCGGTCGACGTGGTGGAACTGGTAGACGTCGATGTAGTCGGTGCCGAGCCGCTTGAGGCTGGCGTCGACGGCGCGTCGGATGTTGAGGGCGGAGATCTTGTCGTGGTTCGGCCAGGCCTCGCCGTCCGTGCCCATGTTGCCGTACACCTTGGTGGCGAGGACGGTGCGGTCGCGGCGGCCGTCGCCCTTCGCGAACCAGGAGCCGATGATCTCCTCGGTGCGGCCCTTGTTCTCGCCCCAGCCGTAGACGTTGGCCGTGTCGAAGAAGTTCAGGCCGGCGTCGAGCGCCGCGTCCATGATGGCGTGGCTGGTGGCCTCGTCGGTCTGCGGGCCGAAGTTCATCGTGCCGAGGACGAGGCGGCTGACCTTGAGTCCGGTGCGTCCGAGCTGCGTGTACTCCATGAGGCACAAGCCAACTCGTTGGAGCGCGCTCGAAGCAAGGGCTTACCGGGGGGCGCGAACGCCCTACTGCCCGACCACCGACGCCACCGCGATGATCGCGAACATCAGTACGAGTACGCCGGCCATGATCTGGTTACGAGTCTTCGGATCCACGCATCGAGATTAACCCGGACCGTCCTCCCGGCCCGCCAGCGGCCAGGCCTCCACCGTCTCGTACCGGGGCTGCTCCCCCGCCACCCCGCTCACCGGCAGGTTCGAGCGGACCAGGGCCAGCTCGCCGACCTCCCAGCGGGTGCCCTCGAAGCCGTCGAGCGCGTCGAGGAAGGGGGCCAGCGGGGCGCCCTCGCCGCGGGCCCGGGCGATCGTCAGATGGGGCTGGTAGCGGCGGTGCTCCTCCATCGGGATCCCCGCCCGGCGGGCCGCCGCGTCGGCGCGCTCGGCGAGCCGCCGCAGGGCGTCCAGGTCGCCGGCGACGCCGGTCCACAGGGCGCGCGGGCCGAAGTGGCCGGCGCCGTGCAGCCGCAGCCCGAAGGGCGCGGTGCGCCCGGCCGCCCGGGCAAGCCGGGCCCGGAGGTCCGGGAGGAGCCCGTCGTCGACCTCCCCCATGAACGCGAGCGTGAAGTGCCAGCCGGGCCGGGAGGTCCAGCGCAGGGCCCGCGCACCGGGCAGGGCGTGGAGCGCGTCGACGGCGGCGCCGAGCTCGGCGAGCGCCTCCGCGGGCGGCAGGACGGCGGCGAAAAGCCTCATGCCCGCCAGTGTGGCAGCGGATGGCGTCTCTGATCAGCTTAGTGATCCCGTGTGAACCGTCAGGTTCGGCACGGGTTCTGTCCACCTGGGTGGGGAGGCGTGGGCGTGGAGGTGGAATCCGGCGCCCAGTGCTGCTCCTCGTGGCCGGTGTCGGCGGTTGGTGGGTGTGCTGATCGTGGTCACGCTCTGGTGCCGATGTGCTGCGCGGGGCAGCCGTGTCCGGTCCGTTGAGGCGTGTCCCTCCGGACGCCGGCCGGCACACCCCTGGGGTTGTGCCGGGGAGGGAACCCTGCGTCGCCTGGGCGCGGGGTGGTGGGTGCGTGGCGGGGTGGGGCCGGTTTTGGACCGGTCCGACCGGGCGGTCTTCGGGACGGTGGCGATGACGGCTGTGGTTTCGAGCCGGTCGACCACCGTGCGGATGACCGTCTGTCCGCTGGTGCGGTCGGTGACGGTCCTGGTCTGGTGGGTGAGGCCGCGTGCGGCGATACGGCGCCAGGCGCCCTGGTCGCGGTCGCCCTGCCACCCGCAGCCGGGCTGAGGGCAGAGGGCCCATTTCCAGCCGGGTGTGGTGGGTCGGTCGGGTGCCTTGCGGTGCCGCAGGGGGGTGAGGCAGTGCGGGCAGTGCTTGCTGGTGTTGCGGGGCGGGACGGTGACGACGGCGATGCCGGTCTCGGCGGCGAGGTGGCGCATCCGGTCGGCGATCTTCCCGCGTACGGTCTGCGAGAGGCGGGTGTTCATGGTGCGGCCCATGCCCCCGGCCTCCATCGACCTGAGGTCCTCCAGGTAGATCACGGTCGCCCCGGCCGCGATGGCCTGGTCCACCGCCCAGCGGGCAGCCGCCCACGCGAGGGCGTCGTTGAGGTTCGACCGGCGCCGCGAGACGCGCCGGATCTCCTCCGTCAGCACCGCGTGCCTGCCGTCCAGGGCGGGGTCGGCGAGCCGGGCGTAACGATCGGTCTTCGTATACAGGTGCTCCGACAGGCGGCGCAGCCGGTGCTGTTTGGCCAGGACGCCGGCGGCCCGGAACTGGGCCCCGGCGCCGAGGGCGGTGATCCGCCCGTCGTCGTGCAGCCGGACCGCGCCCGCCGACAGGAGCGTGTTGAGGCCCCAGTCCACCCCCAGGGCGACGGTGTGGCCGGTGCGCCGGGGCTTGGGCACGGGGTGGGTGAAGGCCAGGTCCGCGTGCACTTTCCCGCCGGTGGGGCGCAGGGTGGGCAGGTGGAGGACCGCGTTCGCCGGGACGGTGGCCGGCAGCGCGATCGGGCAGGCCACCCACGTCCAGTCCGCGTACGTCTGCGGGTCGGGGCGGGTCGGGAGCTGGAGGCGCAGCAGTGCCCGGCCTGCGTCGTCGGCGCGTTCGAGGGTGGCCTGCTGTCCGTCGCACGCGGACAGCAGCAGCATCCGCGCCGCACCCGGCTCCGGTTCCAGCTCGAACACATCCACCGGCAGACACCCGCGCCCGCGCACGTACGCGGCGATCTGACGGGTACGGGAACGGATCACGCCGGAGGGCAGGTGCTCCCCGCCGGGGATCGCGGCGCGCACCGCGTCCCACTCCTCGCGGGTGCGCTTCCCCGGATCGGCCGGCCACGCCGTCAGCACCCCGGCGATCACGTCCGCCCGCCACTTCACCGACCGCAGCATCCGCCCGGCCTGCTCCTGCGCCATGCGCACGATCCGGTCGTTCACCCGCACCCCGCCCGGCGGGGCGACCGTCCAGCCCAGACGGCGCAAAGCCATCCACGCCTGCGACGGCAGCCCCCGTCCACCCGCGTCCACACCCGAGGCCAGCACATCGACATCGGCGGCGTCCCAGTGCTCCGCCAGCAGTGCGCCTGTCATGTCCGCCACCAGGTCGGCGCACCAGCCCACCCGCTCCGCCAGGACGGCGGGGGTGAGGACCTCGCCGGTCTTCTCCACCACTCCCGACCGGAGCAGGACGGGTGCGCAGGCGGTACGCGCCGTCTCCCCCTCGCCCAACGGCAGCCTCCGGCCCACCGACACCCCTCCCCTCACCCCTGGTGCTGTCATCCGATCAACGACACCACCACGGTAAGGTCACACATTCGCCCCACGAACTCCCGGGCGACAACGACACCCCGCAACAACCTCCCCACACGAGACCCGCGAGCAACACACCACCGAAGATCCCTAAGGAAACCAGTGAGCCTCGGCCGGATGGACAACGCGATCAAGATCAGGCGGGGCGGACCCGCGGACCTTCCGGCCGTGCTCGCCATCCTCGACAGCGCCGTGGCGTGGCTCAACGGCGAGGGCATCACCGCCCAGTGGGGCACCACCCCCTTCACGGAGCGGCCGAAGACGGTCGAGCACGTCGGTCAGGTCATGGGCGAGGGCGACCCGTGGATCGCCGAGGTGGACGGCGTCCCGGCCGGCACCCTCACCCTGACCCCGCACCCCGGCGCGTACGTCCCGCCGGCCGGGGAGCCGGAGCGGTACGTCCGCTACCTCGCCACGGACGGCCGGTTCCACGGCCTCGGCGTCGGCGCCGCCCTGCTCGCCCACGCGGCGGAGGAGACCCGGCGGGCGGGCGTCCCGCTGCTCCGCGTGGACTGCTTCGCGGGCAGCGAGGGCCGCCTCGTCGCGTACTACGAACGCCAGGGCTTCACCCGCACCGACCCCTTCACCGTCGGCGACTGGCCGGGACAGGTCCTGGAGATGCGGGTCTGAACGGCGGACGGGGGGGGCGGGGGCCGCCGAAGCCCCCGCCCCCCGTCGCCGCCTTCCGGCCCGGGGTACGCCGGTCAGGCCGCCGTCGCCAGCCGCTGCGGGGTCGCGCGGGGGACGAAGCGGACGCTGGGGTGGCCGTGGCGCCAGCCCATGGCGACCCTCAGGTTGCCGATGCGGGCCAGGACCAGGCCGATGACCGCGGCGGCGGCGAGGGAGACCAGGCCGCCGGTGGCGAAGCCGACGCGGGCGCCGTACGTGTCGGTGACCCAGCCCAGGAGCGGCGCGCCGATCGGGGTGCCGCCCGCGAAGACCATCATGTAGAGGCTCATCACGCGGCCCCGCATGGCCGGGTCCGTCGCCATCTGGACGGCCGAGTTCGCGGTGATGTTCACCGTGAGGCCGATCATGCCGATGGGGACGAGCAGCAGCGCGAAGAGCCAGAAGGACGGCGAGAAGGCCGCCGCGATCTCCAGGACGCCGAAGACGCCCGCGGCGATCACCAGCATCCGCAGCCGGGTGGAGCCGCGGCGGGCCGCGAGCAGGGCGCCCGCGAGGGAGCCGGCCGCCATCAGGGTGTTGAGGAAGCCGTAGGTGCCGGCGCCGACGTGGAAGACCTCGCCGGAGAAGGCGGTCAGCCAGATCGGGAAGTTGAACCCGAAGGTGCCGATGAAGCCGACCAGGACGATCGGCCAGATCAGGTCGGGGCGCCCGGCGACGTACCGCAGGCCCTCACGGAGCTGGCCCTTGCCGCGCGGGGCGCGCTCGACCTTGTGGAGTTCGGCGGGGCGCATCAGCCACAGGGCGGTCAGCGGCGCGAGGAACGACAGGCCGTTGATGAGGAAGGCCCAGCCGCTGCCGACCCCGGCGATCAGGACGCCGGCGACGGCGGGGCCGACGAGCCGGGCGGACTGGAAGTTGGCCGAGTTCAGCGAGACCGCGTTGCGGAGCTGGTCGGGGCCGACCATCTCGGAGACGAAGGACTGCCGGGCCGGGTTGTCGACGACCGTCACCATGCCGAGGAGGAAGGCGATCAGGTAGACGTGCCAGACCTGGACGTGGCCGGAGAGCGTGAGGACGGCGAGCGCGAGGCCGCACAGGCCGAGCGCGGCCTGGCTGACGAGGAGCAGGCGCCGCTTCGGGTAGCGGTCGGCGATGACCCCGCCGTAGAGGCCGAAGAGGAGCATCGGCAGGAACTGCAGGGCGGTGGTGATGCCGACGGCGGCGGCCGAGCCGGTGAGGCTGAGGACGAGCCAGTCCTGGGTGATCCGGGCCATCCACGTACCGGTGTTGGAGACGATCGCTCCGGTGAAGAACAGCCGGTAGTTCCGGATCGAGAGGGAGGAGAAGGTCCCGCTGCGGGCCTTGCCGCCTCCTCGGGTAGTGGTGGGTTTATGGACGGGTGCGGAGTCTGCTCCGGGTCCCGTGCTCAAAGTGCGTCGCCTCCTTGGCGCTCGGTTCACAGATGGGCGAGCTTCTCCAGGACCGGAGCGGCCGCGCGCAGTACGGCCCACTCGTCCTCGTCCAGGCCCTCGGCGAGGGAGGCCAGCCAGGCGTTCCGCCTGCGGCGGGCGTCCTCGAGCATGGCCTCGGCCTGCTCGGTCTGGCTGACCACCTTCTGCCGGCGGTCGTCGGGGTGCGGCTCCAGCCGGACCAGCCCCTTGGCTTCGAGCAGTGCGACGATGCGGGTCATCGACGGCGGCTGTACGTGCTCCTTGCGGGCCAGCTCACCGGGGGTGGCGGAGCCGCAGAGGGCCAGGGTGCCGAGCACCGACATCTCGGTCGGGCTCAGCGACTCGTCGACGCGCTGGCGCTTGAGGCGCCGGCTCAGCCGCATGACGGACGAGCGGATCGCGTTCACGGCCGCGGCGTCGTCGGCGGTGCCGTGGGACAGGTCGGGCATGTAGTTAGCCTAACTCATTACTCTGACTAAGGACCACTCGGGGGGCGTCCACCGGCCCGCGTGTCGCGCGTGTCACACGGTCGCGTACCGCACGCCTCGCACCGCCCCAGGTCACGGACCGATATCCATGCATCACCCAAATGAGTGAGTCGGATCCGGAAAGTGACGCAAAGGGGCACCGGCAGCCCCGACCCTGAACGGCATGGGATCGACAGTGCTCAGCCTGCGCATCGACAGTGAGCTGCTCGACCGGCTCAAGGGTCACGCCGCGAAAAGGGGAATGAGCGTCCAGGACTATGTCGTCCGGACGCTCATTCGAGAGGACTTCGACGAGCGGTTCAAGACCGCCGTCGAGGAGACGGAGAAGTTCTACGGGGAGGGGGCGGAGCCGGAACCTCCCGGCGCCGCCCCCTCCCCGCTCGATCAGGTCAGGCCCAGCGCCGGCATCGCGTAGTAGAAGACGAAGATCGCCGACACGACGTACATGGCCACCGGGACCTCACGGCCCCGTCCGGCCGCGAGACGCAGCACGCTGAAGCTGATGAAGCCGATGCCGATGCCGTTCGTGATCGAGTACGTGAACGGCATCATCGTCATGGCCAGGAAGGCCGGCACCGCGATGGTGTAGTCGGCCCAGTCGATGTCCTTGACCGACCCGGCCAGGATCAGGAAGCCCACCGCGAGCAGCGCGGGGGTCGCCGCCTGCGACGGCACCATGGTCGCGAGCGGCGTGAGGAACAGCGCCACCGAGAACAGACCGCCCGTGACGACCGAGGCGAGGCCGGTACGGGCGCCCTCGCCGACGCCCGCCGTGGACTCCACGAAGCAGGTGGTGGCCGACGAGGAGGTCGCGCCGCCGGAGGCCACGGCGAGGCCGTCCACGAGCAGGACCTTGTTGATGCCCGGGAAGTTGCCGTCCTTGTCGATCAGCTTGGCCTCGTCGCCGACGCCGAGGATCGTGCCCATGGCGTCGAAGAAGCAGGACAGCAGCACGGTGAAGACGAAGAGGGCGCCGGTGAGGTAGCCGACCTTCGCGAAGCCGCCGAAGAGGCTGACCTCGCCGACCAGGCCGAAGTCCGGGGAGGCGACCGGGTTGCCGGGCCACTCCGGGGTGGTCAGGCCCCAGGACGGGATGTCCGCGACCGCGTTGATCACCATCGCCACGATCGTCATGACGACGATCGAGATGAGGATCGCGCCCGGCACCTTGCGGATGATCAGGGCCAGGGTCAGCAGGGTGCCCAGGGCGAAGACCAGGACCGGCCAGCCGAGCAGGTGCCCGCCGGT
The DNA here is from genome assembly GCF_040633895.1 of Streptomyces sp. NPDC007863. Lineage (NCBI taxonomy): Bacteria > Bacillati > Actinomycetota > Actinomycetes > Kitasatosporales > Streptomycetaceae > Streptomyces > Streptomyces sp. NPDC007863. The sequence goes on along the minus strand of NZ_JBEYEI010000016.1, from coordinate 202,500 downwards.
GCCGAGCTGGAGCGGCACGGTGGTGTGCGCGGCGTCGGGGATGCGGGAGACGAAGCCCGAGTCGACGAGGCCGATCAGCATGATGAAGAGGCCGATGCCGATCGCGATGCCCTTGCGCAGGCCGACCGGGACGGCGTTCATGACGCGCTCGCGCAGACCGGTCGCGACGAGCAGCATCACGACGATGCCGGCGAGGACGACCATGCCCATGGCGTCCGGCCAGGACATCCGGGGCGCCAGCTGGAGGGCGACGACCGTGTTGACGCCGAGACCGGCGGCGAGCGCGATCGGGACGTTGCCGATGACGCCCATGAGGAGCGTCGAGAACGCCGCGGTCAGGACGGTGGCGGTGACGAGCTGGCCGCTGTCGAGCTGGTGCCCGTACATGTCCTTGGCACTGCCGAGGATGATCGGGTTCAGCACGATGATGTAGGCCATCGCGAAGAAGGTGGCGAAACCGCCGCGGACCTCACGGGCGACGGTGGAGCCGCGCTCGGAGATGCGGAAGAAGCGGTCGAGACCGGAGGTGGGTTCCTGCGGGACCTGCGGTTCGGGGGCAGGGGCCTTGGCGGCGGCCGTGGTGCTCATGGGGGTGGGTTCCTCTTCGGGAAAGAAGTCCAGAAGTCCTTTTTTGGCGGTTCATACGAGGGAAACCCGCCTCAGGCAAACCGTTTCAGTATGAACACATGAACGAGCGGGAGTCCATCTCCGCGCGTAGACCCGAATTCGGCCCACCTAGACTGGCGGCATGGCGAAGTGGACACCGAAGCACGAGGCACCCGCACCCCTGGAGGGGCCGGTCGTCGCGACGATCACCGGCGGGACGATCATCTGGTTCGTCCTCTTCCTCGTGCAGCTCCCCTTCTACGGCTGGTTCGCCGACCGCGACATCACCTCCTGGGTGTGGACCTGCCTGGCCGGCGGCGCGCTCGGTCTGCTCGGCATCTGGTACGTGCGCAAGCGCGACGCGGCCCTCAAGCGGCACCAGGCCGCGCGCGAGGCCGAGGAGGCGGGCGGGGCGTCCCCCGCGTAGCACCCGGCCGCCGGCACCCGGCCCCACGCCCCGCGTAGCCCCACGGGACGATTCCGGTCCTCCCGCGGTCGGATCTTGCCGCTTCCCAGCGGGTGAACGGTCGATTCCGGTCGTACCGTCGGAACCATGACGCAGCGGGCGAAGATCGACACGGACAGCGGCGACACCCGGGGCACCCCCGTCGAGACCGAACCGCCCGTCGTCCACCGCCCCGCCGGACTGACCTCCGCCGAGGTCGCCGAACGCGTCGCGCGCGGCGAGGTCAACGACGTACCCGTCCGCAGCTCGCGCTCCACCGCCGACATCGTCCGGGCCAACGTCTTCACCCGCTTCAACGCGATCATCGGCGTCCTCTGGGTGATCATGCTGATCGTCGCCCCGATCCAGGACAGCCTCTTCGGCTTCGTGATCGTCGCCAACACCGGCATCGGCATCATCCAGGAGCTGCGCGCCAAGAAGACCCTCGACGGGCTCGCCGTCATCGGCGAGGCGAAACCCACCGTCCGCCGCGACGGCCGCGCCGCCGGGATCTCCACCTCCGAGATCGTCCTCGGCGACCTCATCGAGCTCGGCCCCGGCGACAAGGTCGTCGTCGACGGCGTCGTCGCCGAGGCCGACAGCATGGAGATCGACGAGTCCCTCCTCACCGGCGAGGCCGACCCCGTCGTCAAACGGCCCGGCGACCCCGTCATGTCCGGCTCCTTCGTCGTCGCCGGCGGCGGCGCCTTCACCGCCACCAAGGTCGGCCGGGAGGCGTACGCGGCGCAGCTCGCCGAGGAGGCGTCCCGCTTCACGCTCGTCCACTCCGAGCTGCGCTCGGGCATCTCCACGATCCTCAAGTACGTGACGTGGATGATGGTGCCGACCGCGATCGGCCTGATCATCAGCCAGCTGGTCGTCAAGGACAACGACCTCAAGAACTCCATCGCCCGGACCGTCGGCGGCATCGTCCCGATGATCCCCGAGGGGCTCGTCCTGCTCACCTCGGTCGCCTTCGCCATCGGCGTCATCCGGCTCGGCCGCAAGCAGTGCCTGGTGCAGGAGCTGCCGGCCATCGAGGGCCTGGCCCGGGTCGACGTCGTCTGCCTCGACAAGACGGGCACGCTCACCGAGGGCGGCATGGACGTCACCGAGGTCCGCGTCCTGAACGGCTCCGACGAGGGGTACGTGCGCAAGGTCCTCGGCGCCCTCGGCGAGTCCGACCCGCGGCCCAACGCCTCCCTCCAGGCCATCATCGACGCCTACCCGGACGCCGAGGAGTGGCGGTGCACCGAGTCGCTGCCCTTCTCCTCGGCCCGCAAGTACAGCGGTGCCGCGTTCAGCGAGGGCGACGGCGAGGAGTCCACGTGGCTGCTGGGCGCCCCCGACGTCCTCCTCCCGCACGGCGACCCGAACCTCGCGGAGATCGACCACCTCAACGAGGAGGGCCTGCGGGTCCTCCTCCTCGCCCGTACGGTCCACGAGCTCGACTCCCCGGACGTCGCGAAGGACGCCCGCCCCACCGCCCTCGTCGTCCTCGAACAGCGGCTGCGGCCCGACGCCGCCGACACCCTCGCCTACTTCGCCGACCAGAACGTCGCCGCCAAGGTCATCTCCGGCGACAACGCGGTCTCCGTCGGCGCGGTCGCCGGCAAGCTGGGGCTGCCCGGCGCCGACCACACCGTCGACGCCCGCACGCTGCCCGCCGACCGGGAGGAGATGGCGAGGGTCCTCGACGAGAACGCGGTCTTCGGCCGGGTCACCCCGCAGCAGAAGCGGGACATGGTCGCCGCGCTCCAGTCCCACGGGCACACGGTCGCCATGACCGGCGACGGCGTCAACGACGTCCTCGCCCTGAAGGACGCCGACATCGGCGTCTCCATGGGCTCCGGCTCGGAGGCGACCCGGGCCGTCGCCCAGATCGTCCTCCTGAACAACTCCTTCGCGACGCTGCCGTCGGTGGTGGCCGAGGGCCGCCGGGTCATCGGCAACATCACCCGGGTGGCGACCCTCTTCCTCACGAAGACCGTCTACTCGGTCCTCCTGGCGATCCTGGTGGTGGTCAGCCAGATCGAGTACCCCTTCCTCCCCCGGCACCTCACCCTGCTCTCCACCCTGACGATCGGCGTCCCGGCCTTCTTCCTCGCCCTCGCGCCCAACAAGGAACGCGCCAGGCCGCACTTCGTCCGCCGGGTCATGCGGTACGCGATCCCCGGCGGCGTCGTCGCGGCGGCCGCCACCTTCACCACGTACCTCCTGGCCCGCCACCACTACACGGGCGCGGACGCGCTGGGCGCCGAGACCAGCGCCGCCACCCTCACCCTCTTCCTCGTCTCGATGTGGGTCCTCGCGATCATCGCCCGCCCCTACACCTGGTGGCGGATCGCCCTGGTGGCCACCATGGGCGGCGCCTTCCTCCTCGTCCTCGCCGTCCCCTGGCTCCAGGACTTCTTCGCCCTCAAGCTCGTCGGCACGACCATGCCCTGGGCGGCCGTGGCCGTCGCGGCGGCGGGCGCGGCGGTCCTGGAACTCGCCTGGCGCTGGGTGGACCGCAGGTTCCCCGCCTGACGGGCCTGACGGGCCGCGCGGCACGGGAAGCGGGAGGATGGAAGGGCAGGGACTCGCCAAGGGGGCGTCATGTCTCGTATCGAGGAATCCATCGACATAGCCCGCCCGCCCGAGGACGTCTTCTCCTACCTCATGGACCCCGGGCACATTCCCGAGTGGCAGGAGAGCGCCGTGGCCGCGCGGCGGCTGGACGAAGGAGAGCTGCGGGTCGGCTCGCGGTTCCGGGTGCAGCGCCGGTTCGGCCGCCGCGAGATGCCGATGACCATGGAGGTCACGGAGCTCACACCGCCGAGCAGCTGGCACTTCCACGGCGTCGACGGGCCCGTGCGCGGAGACGTGCGGGGCACGCTCGAACCGCTCGGCGACGGCAGCGGCTCCCGGCTGACGCTGTCGCTCGACTTCGAGGGCCACGGCGTCGGCAAGGCCCTCGTGCCGCTCGTCGTGCGCCCGCGCGTGCGGAAGGAGATGCCGCGCAACGAAGCGCACCTGAAGGAACTGATGGAGACCGGGCCCGCCCGCTAGCCGCGGGCGGACCCGGGGGCCTGGACCCGGGGCCTAGTCGAACCAGCGGTCGCGGGCCAGTTCCTCCGTGCGGGTGGGGTCCTCCAGGAGGGCGGCCACCTCGAAGCGGCGGGGCCACTGGCGGGTGGCCCAGGCGAGGGCGGCCGCCACGCCCTCCAGGGTGGCGGCGTGCAGGGTGCCGTCGGGGGTGAGGCGCCAGTCCAGTTCCGTGTCGCCCGCGCGCAGCTCCTCGTGCTCCACGTAGGTCGCGGGCGTCGACGGGCCGAGGAGGGCGTGGACCGAGGCCGGGACCTCGTGCACCTCGCCCTCCGTGGTGACCTCCGCCGGGACGGCCGTGCTCAGCCGGCGGACCTGGAAGAGCTCCGCGAGATCGGCCGCCCGGGACGGGGAGACCGGGAGGAGCGGCAGGCCGGCGGCGAGCGGAAGGAGGTCGGGGGCGTCCGCGACCAGCGCCTCGGTGGCGTCCACGACGACCAGCTCGCCGTCCACGACCGCCCGGAGCTCGTCCGGGAGGGTGACCTGCTCGGGATCCAGGTCCGCGAGCGCCGTGTAGAGGGCGTACAGCTGGGCCGAGGTGACCTCGCGGGACGGGTCGGCGAGACGTCCGAGGAGCTCCGCCGCGCCGCCCGGCTCGTCCAGGAGGGCCGCCACGGAGGTGCGGACGCCGAGGGCGCGCAGCACCTGCTCGTCCTCGAAGCCGGTCGCGTCGGCGGAGTCGTACAGGCCGGCGAGGAGCGGATCCGAGCCCTCCGCCCGCAGACCCGCCGGGCGGCGCCCGTCGAGGACCGGGTGGTCGCGCAGCCACCACGCCGTGTACGGGCGGACCGTCTTCGTCGTGCCGTCCGGGAGGAGGACCCGCACGGGCTGGATCAGGGCGTCCCGGTACGGCGGCCGCGCGAGGAGCGCCAGCGCCCGCGGCCAGGCGTCGTCGTCGATCAGGTCCAGGTCCCGCACGGCCACGATCTCCGTCGCCACCGGCGGCACCGGGGTCGGCGGCAGCTGGTCGAGGACGTCCTCGCACCACACGTCGACCGCTTCCAGCAGGCCCGCGTCGTCCGGCTCCGGGAAGTCCCCCACCCGGGGCTCCAGGTCGTCCGGGTCGAGGACGAGGTCGTTGGCGCGGACCAGCGCGAAGTGCGCGAGGACGCCGCAGGCGGCGAGCGGGCGGGTGCCCCAGCGGTCGGCCAGCTCGCCGTCGACGTAGGCGAGTTCACCCTCCCGCATGACGGCGGCGAACGGCGAGTACGGCATGACGAGTTCGCCCGCCGGGGCGAGCTCGCCCTCGTCGTCGGGCAGGGCCAGCGCGCCGAGCCACGGCTCGTCGCCGGGCTCCAGGTCCGCGTCCCGTACGAGACCGAGGACGATCTCCACCAGTTCGTCCGCGTCCAGCTCCGGCGCGTCCAGGTCCCACATGTCGGCCGATTCGAGGGAGTGCGCCACCGCGCCCCGCACCTGCGGGGTCGTCAGGACGGCGTGCGGCGTGGCCGGCAGCGCCCCCAGCTTCTCCAGGAGCGGGTGGACGGCCTCCGGGTGCGCCACCTTCAGGCCGAGCTTCGACAGCTGCGCCGGCGTGCCCTCCTGCGGCAGCAGGACCTGGCGCGGCCCGATGACCGTCCGGCCCGAGTCCAGCGGCACCGGAAGGCCCGTCAGCCGGTCCGGGTCCACCCCGGCGAGCGAGTCGTACAGCCGCCGCCACCACTCCGGCGCCCGCTCCACGCCCGCCAGCCGGTCCACCGCCTCCGTCAGCGGCACCCGGCCCACGCCCAGCGTCCGCAGTTCGGGGCGGCGCTCCAGACCCGCCGGAAGCAGCCCGGGGAACACCTCGGCGAGCACCGCGACCGTCTCCGCGCCCGCGCCCTCGACGGCCTCCGCCTCGATCGGGCGCAGCGCCGGGAGCTCCTCCGTCGGCGCGGCCGGCGCGAGGAACGCGACCCGCGGCAGCCGGTCCAGGATCGCCTCGCGCAGCGCCCCGTCGAGCGGCCCCTTGCCGAGCGGGCCCGGTACGAGGTCGAGCGCGCCGCTCGTCACCGGCCGCCAGTCGGCGAGGAGTTCGGCGTACGCGTCGGCGGCCCGCTGCACCAGGAAGTCCGTCAGCGGTCCCGGCGCCGGGTGGCGGCGGGCCGTGTCCAGCGGCAGCGAGGCGATCAGCAGGGCGGGGATGCCGAGCGGCTCGTCGGTCGGCGTCGGCGCGTGCACGACGGGCGCGGTGCGCGGGTAGCGCGGGGCGCCCGCCTCGTCCACCGGGACGGCCCAGGTGACGGACCAGTGGGGGCGGAGCCGCTCCTCGACCGGGCGGTCGGCGAGCAGGCCCGCGTCCAGCGGGCCGGCGTGGCTGACGGTCCGCCAGCGGTTCGGGCCCTCGGCGGCCGAGTCCTCGATCCGGACGTACCCGTCCTCCTCGGAACGGGTCAGCGTGCGTACTCCTTCCGGGGTCTCCACGACGATCTCGGAGAGACCCGGAAGAGTGAGCAGCAGCGCGTCGTCGACGGACGCGAGGAGGCGCTCGGTGAGGCCGTGCGCGGCGGCGTCGCGGAGCGGGAGGACGACGACGGTGTCGTACCCGTCGGGCGCGGTGCCCTCGGCGGGCAGCGGCAGCCGGAGCAGCGGTACGTGGCCGTCCCTGCGGCGCAGTTCGTCGCCGAGGCCCGGGACGTGGCGGGCCACCTCCGCGGTCGCCTCGCGGGCCTCCGCGAGGGACCAGCGGACGCCGCCGTGCCGCCCCAGGACGGCGGGCTCGTCGGAGACGGCGAGGACGGCGGCGAAACCGACGCCGAAGCGGCCGACGGCCGTCGCCGTGTCCCGCTCGGTGCGCTTGGCGGAGGCGCGGAGCGTGGACAGCGACTCGACGCCGGTCGCGTCGAGCGGGGCGCCGGTGTTGGCGGCGGCCAGCACGGCGGGGCTGTCGGCGTCCGCCGGATGCAGCGTCAGCCGCAGCCGCCCGGTGCCGCCGCCGCGGGCGGCGGCGTCGGCGGCGTTCTGCGCCAGCTCCACGACGAGGCGGTCGCGGTAGCCCCCCAGGGCGAGGTCCTCCTCGGCGTTCGCGTCCTCGCGGAAGCGGGCCGGGGAGGCGGTCCAGGCGTCCAGCACCCCTCTGCGGAGCCGCGCGGTGCCGAAGGGGTCGCTGCCGTCGGTCGTCGTCCGGACGGTGACGCTCACGTGTGACTCCACTCTGCTGTTTCCGGCCTTCGGTCCCGCGCCGAAGTTACCGCGCCCCGGGTACGGCGCCGACGACCCCTCCGAGAACCTCCGTTTCCCCCGCCGAACGGCCCCCGAAAACCCCCGCGACGGCCCTCCGGAACCCTGCCGGGGCGGGGCCTGGGCCGGTCCCGGGCCGGGTACGGAACGGGGCGTCGCCACCACCGTGTGGGCAGGTGCTCCGGGTGGGCACACCCCAGATGTGGCTGCCCGTGTGCGGGGCGTTCAGGCGCGGGAAACCAGGCCCGGTGCAGGGCGCGCCGCCCCGGACGGATCCGGGACGGCGACGGAGCGGCGAGGGCGCGGCCCTGGGGTCAGGAGTGGCCCAGGTCGGACGTGGTGGTGTCCTCGGGGAGGGTGCTGCCGGAGTCCGTGGGGGGACGGAGCGGGAAGGGGTCCACCGCCGTGGAGTCCAGGACGGGCTCGGCCGGACGCGGCGGGGTCGGCATGACGGCCGCCTCCGAGTGCCCGCCACAGCCGTACGCGAGGGAGACCACCCGGCCGTCCGCCGGCGACAGCTCGTTGGCGCAGAGGCCGAAGGACTGGCTCAGCGAGCCGGACAGGGGGATCAGGAAGGCGCAGGTCTGGCAGGTCGCCGGCGCGGCCTGGGCCATCGGCGTGCGGGGGCCGAAGGAGTCGTCCCAGCGGTCCGCCGCGAGGCGGAGGCCGTAGCGGGAGAGGACACGGGCCCGGCCCATGCCGAGCTCGTCGGCGACGGCCGCGATCGCGCCGCGTGCCGACGCCCGCTCCGTGATCTCGGCGTCCTCCGCGTCGAGGTGCTCCGCGAGCTCCGAGGTGACCGCGGAGTTCGGCGGCGGGACGTCCTCGCCGGTGTAGCCGGGTTCCAGGCGCGGGTCGTCCTGCTCGGTGGGCAGCAGGTCGCCGGGCCCGAGGTCGCCGGGGCGCAGCCGCTCGCTCCACGGCACCCATTCGGGCGCGAGGAGGGCGTCGGAGCCGGGCAGCAGGACGGTTTCGTCAAGCGTGACGTTCTTGGCGCGGGAGGCGCGGGTGACGGTGACCGCCCAGCGCCAGCCGCGGTATCCGGGCTCCTTGCACTCGAAGTAGTGCGTGACGACCCGGTCGCCCTCCGCGACGACGCCGGCGTGCTCGCCGACGACGCCGGGTGCGGCAGCTTCCTCGGCCGCCTCCCGCGCGAGGTCTACGGCCTCGGCGCAGAGGCGGTCGGGGGCCGGGGTACGCGTGGCTCGCGGGGTACGCGGGGTACGGTCTCGCGTCGTCGCAGCACTCACAGGTCTCGCTTCTCTCCTACGCCGTCTCACGGGTGCGCCGGCCGAGGTCCGGGAGCGAGGCTCCGGGAGCGGGGCGGGCGGAGCGGACCTGAGGGCCGCATCGACGTCCGCACCCGACCGGTCTCACATGTCTCGGGCACACCTATCGTCATCCATTCTGCGGGATGCCGAAGGGGCGCGCGGCCGAGAGGAACCGCCGGTGGCGCGCTACGCACGCTACCCCGTTCGCGGGCCTGGGCCCACCTGCGCGCCCCAAGTGACCCGGATCGAGCCCGCGGGAGCCCGGCCCGGGGCGGCGCCCGCGCCCGTGCCGGGGCCCGTCCCGTACCGGCGTGTCCCCGACACCCCGGGGTGTCCGCTCGGTTCGGGCGGGCCCGGGTTGGGGCACTATGAGGTGGTGGCAGCCGCACGGTCCTCCGGTCGATCCCACGATCGTCCCGGGCCGCTCCGCCGAGCGGGACGGGCGGTGGGGCGTGCGCTGCACCTGCCGTTCACGGGGACCGCGAAGGGGATCCGGCGGGCCACGCACGCGCAGGGCGCGGGCGAGTCGGGGCTCGGGAAGCTGATCGAGCTGCACGCGGTCAACGGCGCCGGGGACGTGATGATCACCGTGGCGCTCGCGTCGACGGTGTTCTTCTCGGTGCCGACCGACGAGGCCCGCGGGCGCGTCGCGCTCTACCTCGCCATCACCATGCTGCCGTTCACGCTCCTCGCGCCCGTCATCGGCCCGCTCCTCGACCGGCTGCCGCACGGGCGGCGGGCGGCGATGGCCGCGGCGATGCTCACCCGGGCGGTGCTCGCCGTGCTGATGTCGGGCGCGGTCGCGACGGGCGGGATCGAGCTGTATCCGGCGGCGCTCGGCGTGCTCGTGGCGTCGAAGGCGTACGGGGTGGTGCGCAGCGCCGTGGTGCCCCGGCTGCTGCCTGCGGGCTTCTCGCTGGTGAAGGCGAACTCGCGGGTGACGCTCGCCGGTCTGCTCGCGACGGGCATCGCCGCGCCGATCGGGGCGGGGCTCCAGCTGGTCGGTCCGCGCTGGCCGCTGTTCGGGGCGTGCGCGCTGTTCCTGCTGGGGACGTACTGGGCGGTGCGGATGCCGCACAAGGTGGACTCGGCGAAGGGCGAGCGGCGGGCGCACCTGCTGACGCACGGCGAGACGAAGCCGAGTCTGCGGACGGTGGGTCCGGCGGTGCTGCACGGGCTGCAGGCCAACGCGGCGCAGCGGATGCTCTCCGGCTTCCTGATCTTCTTCCTGGCGTTCCTGCTGCGCGAGCATCCGCTGTCGGGGCAGTCGGCGGCGGTGTCGCTGGGCATCGTGGGCGTGGCGGCGGGGGTGGGGAACGCCTGCGGGACGGCGGCCGCGGGGCTGCTGCGGGACCGGGGGCGCCGGCCCGAGGTGATCATCGCCACGATGATCACGACCGTGCTCGCCACGGCGGTCTGCGCCGCCGTCTTCTTCGGCGGGGTGATGGTCGCCGTGCTGGGCGCGGTCGCGGGGCTGACGCAGGCGCTGTCGAAGCTGTCGCTGGACGCCCTGATCCAGCGGGACGTGCCGGAGCTCGTGCGGACCTCGGCGTTCGCCCGCTCCGAGACGGCGCTGCAGATGGCGTGGGTGGTGGGCGGCGGGCTCGGGATCGTGACGCCGCTGAACGGGACGGTGGGGATGGCGGTGGCGGCCGGCTTCCTGGCGATCGGCGCGCTCCTCGCCGTACGGGGCCTGCTGTCGTCGCGCGGGCCGGGCACCACGGACCGCCCGCAGCGCGCGAAGGTGGCCTGAGGCGCCCCGGACGGAGCCGTATCGGCCCCGGGAGCGCGGCGCGCCGTACCCCCGCGTGTCGGTGGCGCGGCGGCCCGATAGCCTTCGGCTCATGACCGTTGCGTTCTTCTCCGGCTCGCGCCGCCGGGCCGCTGCCGCCCTCGGGGCCGTCTCCGCCGGGCTCCTCGTCCTCACCGCCTGCGAAAAGCCGACTCCGATCGCGACCGTCACGGTCGGGTCCGAATCGATCAACTCCGAGGCGGCCTGCTACAACGACGGCGACCCCCTCAAGGAGTCCGACGTCCAGAAGTGCCTCAACCAGAAGGCCGAGAAGTCGATCACCGTCGCCATGGACGACAAGATCCGCTTCGGTGTGGACCCGTCGATCGCCGACAACGGCTGGACGATCTTCCTGGGCGGCCAGCAGGCCGAGCCGGAGCCGTACAAGAAGACGTACCGGACCATCCCGGCCAGCGCCTTCTTCTCCAGCCAGACCGGCGAGGCGACCGACGAGACCCAGGTGACGATCGTCGAGAACACCGGCAAGACGCTCACCGGCATCTGGCACTTCAAGCTGAAGAAGGAATCCTGATCCTCCGGTGCACCGCCGGATCCTGATCGTGACGGCCGTGGCGGCGGAGGCGGACTCCGTCGCCGGCGGCCTCGCGAGCGGCCTCGCCCGCCCGGCCGTGGAGCTTCCCGTGCCGGGCGGACTCGTGCTGCGCCGGTACGAGGACGGTGACGGCCCGAGGGCCGTGGACGTCCTCGTCGGCGGGGTCGGGCCCGCGGCGGTCGCCGCCGCGACGGGCGCCGCGCTGACCCGGGCCGCGCTCGCCGGGGACCCGTACCGGCTCGTCGTCTCCGCCGGGATCGCCGGCGGCTTCCCCGGCCGCGCCCCGCTCGGCTCGCTCGTCGTCGCGGACGCGATCGTCGCCGCCGATCTGGGCGCCGACACGCCCGACGGGTACCTGCCCGTCGACGAGCTCGGCTTCGGCCGCTCCGTCCACCCCGTCCCGGACGCCCTCACCGGGCCCGTCGCCACCGCCCTCGCGGCGGCCGGGCTCCCGCACACCACCGGCGCCGTCCTCACGGTCTCCACCGTCACCGGCACCGCCGCCCGCGCCGACGAGCTCGCCGCCCGGCATCCGGCCGCCGCCGCCGAGGCCATGGAGGGCTTCGGGGTCGCCGAGGCCGCCGCCGCCCACGGCACCGCCGTCCTCGAACTGCGGGCCGTGTCGAACGCCGTGGGGCCCCGCGACCGCGCCGCCTGGCGCATCGGCGACGCCCTGGCCGCGCTGCGCCGCGCCGTGGCCGTACTCGAACCCACCCTGTCGGAGGCCCGGCCGTGCAGCTGAAGATCGCCTACTCGCCCTGCCCGAACGACACCTTCGTCTTCGACGCCTGGGCCCACGGCCGCGTCCCCGGCGCCCCGCGCCTCGACGTCACCTTCGCCGACATCGACGTCACCAACGGCTGGGCGGAGAACGGCACCGACGGCCACGACGTCCTGAAGGTCTCGTACGCCGTCCTGCCGTGGATCCTCGACGAGTACGCGCTGCTGCCCTGTGGCGGGGCCCTCGGCCGCGGCTGCGGCCCGCTCGTCCTGACCCGCGAGCCCGGCCTCGACCTGCGGGGGAAGACGGTCGCGGTGCCGAGCGAGCGCTCGACCGCCTACCTGCTCTTCCGGCTGTGGGCGGCCGAGACAGTCCCCGGAGGCGTCGGCGAGGTCGTCGTGCTGCCGTTCCACGAGATCATGCCCGCCGTCCGCGACGGGAAGGTCGACGCGGGGCTCGTCATCCACGAGGCCCGCTTCACCTACGGGTCCTACGGGCTGCACTGCCTCGCCGACATGGGGGAGCACTGGGAGTCCACCACCGGCCTGCCGATCCCGCTCGGCGCGATCGTCGCCCGCCGCTCGCTCGGCGCGGACACCCTGCGGCTGCTCGCCGACTCCGCCCGGCGCTCGGTGCGGATGGCCTGGGACGACCCGGCCGCCTCCCGGCCGTACGTCATGGAGCACGCGCAGGAGATGGACCCGAAGGTCGCCGACCAGCACATCGGCCTGTACGTGAACGAGTTCACCGCCGACCTCGGCGAGGACGGCTACGCGGCGGTCCGGGGCCTGCTCACCCGCGCCGCGGCCGAGGGGCTCGTACCGCCCCTCGGCCCGGACGCGCTGTCGTTCCCGTAAGGGTCAGACGTCCAGCTGGTCCGCGACCGCCCGCAGCAGGCCGGCGATCTTCTTGCCGGCCGCCTTGTCGGGGTACCGGCCGCGCTCCAGCATCGGCGTGATGTTCTCCAGGAGCGTCGTCAGGTCCTGCACGATCGACGCCAGCTCGTCGGGCTTGCGGCGCTGCGCCGCCGCCACCGACGGCGTCGGGTCGAGAATCGTCACCGAGAGCGCCTGGTCACCCCGCTGACCCGCGACGACACCGAACTCCACCCGCTGGCCCGGCTTCAGTGCGTCGACTCCGGCAGGGAGCACCGACGAGTGCACGAAGACGTCACCGCCGTCGTCACGGGAGAGAAAGCCGAAGCCCTTCTCGCTGTTGAACCATTTGACCTTGCCAGTCGGCAAAGCACACGCTCCCTCTGTCGGTACCGGACACTCCTGGGCGCCCGTGGAAATGCCCTGGAACACCTTACTGGGGCTGTCCCCAGGCACAGTGAGGGTTAATCCCGCACTCGAACCGGCCAGGTCCCGGAGCTGGGAAAAGGCCGGGCAACGGACAGAGAGGTCCAGGAGACGGGCCATCAAATCGGCGCGGTCAGAGGTTCCTGCGCCACGTGGCGTCCGGAGAGGTCAGGCGCTTCACGAGGATGCGCGCGAGGAGACGGATCGCGGTCTCGTCCTCCCGCACCCGGTGGACATGCTCGCGGTGGGCGTACACGTCCCTGCCCGGCCCGCTGTTCCCGGCTTCGTGCCAGAGGAACACCGCGTCGGCCTCCTCCGTGATCACGCCCTCGCAGGCCCGGCAGAAGTAGAGCGTCCGCTTCATGCCCTGCCGCCGAGGTCCAGGTAGTGGCCGGTGAGGGCCAGGACGGACCGGGCCAGCCGTTGAGTGTGCCTGAGCGCCCAGGGGGACGCACCGGACACAGCGCGCATCCTGAGCCGACGCGAAGCCTCCTCCACACCCACCAAGGCGCAGATGCGGGGCATGTCCCCCTTCGGGTGCCTGTCGGCCGCTGCCGTCACCTCCGGGATGACCAGCATGAGCATCCCCCGAAGGGCTTGGGTCAGGCTGTCCAGTTCTTCCGGGGACAGGGTCCCCGCCCCTTCCCCGAGTGCCCTTCGGGCCGTCTCCCGCATCGTCTTCACGTCGAGCGGGATCGCCCGCTCTGGGACTTGTTCTGCCGCGCTGCGGGCGGTGGCGTTCATGCGTCGACTCCTTGCGGTCGGCCAGGCTCTGAGTGGCCTCCCATGCAATCGACCGGGTGCGCGCGCCGACAGGGACGCACCGTCCCACTTTCGGCCCCTTAGCCGGCGACTCCCAGGAACTCGGCCAGCGACCGCAGCCCCGGCGGGTGGTTGGGAAGCGACCACAGGTCACGGACGATCGCGACGGCCAACGTGTGGTGCCGCATCCATATGGGTGCCACCTTCCGGAGTGATTCCAGGGCCCTGACCGCCCCGGCGGCATCTCCGATGTCCGTGTGGGCGCGGGCCACGTCCAGCAGGAGCCAGGTCCGCCAGGACGGCGGGGTGTCCTTACTCAGCCGCATGCCCTTGGCGAGCGCCAGCGCGTCGTGGGGGTGGCCGTACTGGACCGCGAGGCGTACCCGTTCGATGCGGACGGACGACGGGCTGAACACACTCACCATGCGGCTGTCGCCGCCCTCGGGAAGCTGGGAGACGCGCCCGGCCTCCCCTTCCGCATGCCCCATGAGGGCCGCCGCGCGGTCGTAGTCGCCGCTCCTCGCCGCCGACGTGGCGGCGCTCATCGTCAGCCCGCCCCACACCTTCAAACCGTCCGCGGTCTCGGTGAGACCCCCGCTCTTCATGTCGTCGGCGGCGTGCAGGGCAATGGCCAGGGCGTCTTCGAGCCGCCCTTGCCGCTGGTACGTCCACGCCGTGGAGTTCACCAGCATGGGAAGCAGCAGAGGGTTCGACGACCGGGTGGCGGCGTCCATGGCTCGCTCCAGACTGATCAGCGCCAGGTCCGTCTTCCCCATACGGACAGCGACGTGTCCGGCGAGCTGAAGCGCCTTGCCCAGGGCCGCGAACCCTTCCGCCCTTTCCTCCTGGCCAGTGGAGACCGTGACCGAGCGGGCGTCGGAGATCAGGGCGGGCAGAGCGTCCATGACCGCGTCGAACTCGGCTGCGTGATAGTGGGTCCATCCCTCCGCGATCCGCTCGCGCAGGGCGTCCGGGGAGAAGTCGGAGGCCGGCGGCCGGGGTGCAGGTCCCCAGAGCGCTGGCATGACCGCACGCCGCACCGCCACGAACTTGGGGCCGTCGTTCTCCCCCTGCGACGAAACCGCCGGAGGGTCACCGAGCAGGGTCGTCAGCTCCACCCCGAGCCCATTGGCCAGGGCGTGCAGTGTGGGGAGGCGCGCGGAGTGCTTCCGTCTCTGCTCAAGCTGCCGGATCACGTCCACGGACACGTTCGAACGCTCCGACAGCTCTTCCTGCGTCAGGTCCGCCAGACGGCGCAGCCGACGCAGGGTCTTGCCGAGGTCTTCGGTCGTCACGCCGCCACCGTACGCCGCCGCCTTCCCCGGGCATCAGGCAAAGGGTGACCTCGCCCTGATGGTGTCGTTGATCTGATGACAGCACCGCGGGCGAGGGGAGGGGTGGTGAGCCGGAAGCTGCCGTTGAGCGACAGGGAGGTGGCCCGTACCGCCACTGCCCGTGCCCTGCTCCGGTCGGGGGTGGTGGAGAGGACCGGCGAAGTCCTCGCTCCCCCCGTCCTCGCGGAACGGGTGGGCTGGTGCACCGACCTGGTCGCCGGGATGACCGGTGCACTGCTGTCCGGGCACTGGAACGCCACCAATGTGGACGCACTGGCCTCGGGTGTGGACGCGGGCGGCCGAGGACTGCCGTCGAAGGCATGGATGGCTCTGCGCCGACTGGGCTGGAGCATCAGCCCGGTCGGGCACGTGCGGGTGAACGACCGGATCGTACGCATGGCACAGGAACAGGCGGGGCGCGTACTGCGGTCGGTGAAGTGGCGCGCGGACGTGACAGCCGGAGTTCTGGCGACATGGCCCGCCGATCCGGACAACCGCACGACGGCCGATTGGGAGCGGGTACGTGGCGCGATTCCGGGTGGGGAGCACCTACCCTCCGGCGTGATCCGTTCCCGCACCCGCCAGATCGCCACGTACCTGCGCAGGCACGGGCGCATCCCGGCGGATGTATACGAGATGGAGCTCGCGCCGCGCGCGGCCCGCATGCTCCTGCTCGCCGCGTGCGACGGCCAGGAGGCCACGATCGAGCGCTCCGAGGACGGGCACCGGGGGCTACTGCGCTTGCAGCTTCCGACGCGGCCGGATCCGCGGACCTACGCCGACTGGACCTGGGTGGCCTGCCCCATCGCGCTGCCGCCCACGGTCCCCGCGAACGCGGTACTCCATCTGCCCACCCTGCGCACCGTCGACGGACGAGTCCGAGTCGATCTCGCCTATGCCCACCCCGCGCCAAAGCCGCAGCGCTCCGGCCACACCGTCGGCCTCGGCGTGGACTGGGGCCTGAACACCCTCCTCAGCGCGGGGGCCGTCCGGCTGCACGACGACGGGCGCATCACCGCCCTCGGGGCGGGCGGACAGTTCCGGTCGGGTGGTGTGCTGGCCAAGCAGCACCGGCTGCGCCACATCAGCGAGCGACTGCACGCCAAGTCCGGCCACTACGCCCGGCTCGCCGACCCCACACTGAACAGCAAGGCCGAACGGCTGGCGGAGGAGATCCGGCGCGTCTCCGAGCGTCGGTCGAACCTCAGCGACGCTCTCGCCCGGGCCGCGGCCCGCTGGGCCGTCGACCAGGCCATCGCCGCCGGAGCCACGGTCATCTACCTGGAAGACCTGCAGTCACTGGAAGCCAGGGGCATGGGCCGTACGATGAACACCCGTCTCTCCCAGACCGTACGAGGCCGGATCGCCGACTGGATGCGGCACCTCGCCGCCGAGACCGGCATCGCCGTAGTCACCGTGCCACCGCGCAACACCTCCAAGCACTGCCCGCACTGCCTCACACCCCTGCGCCACCGCAAGGCCCCCGACCGTCCTGCCGAGCCCGGATGGAAATGGGCCATCTGCCCCGGTTGTGGCTGGCAGGGCGACCGGGATCAGGGCGCCTGGCGTCGCATCGCCGCACGCGGCCTGACCCATCAGGCCACGACAGTCGTGGACCGCACCGGCGGGCAGATGGTGATCCGCACCGTGGTCGACAAGCTGGAGACCAAGGCAGTCATCACGGCGGCCACCCCGAGAGCCAGCCGGAAGGACCGGTCGAAGACCGGCCCGACCCGGCCTCGTCCCAACCGTCCCGCGCCCAGGCGACGCGGGGTTCCCTCCCCGACACGACCTACCGGTCGTGCCGGTCAGCGTCCGGGGGGACACGCACCAACGGACCGGCCACGGCTGCCCCGCGCAGCCGACCGGCACCAGAGCGTGACCGCGATCAGCACAGCCACCCCCCGCCGCCACCGGCCGCGAGGAGCAGCGCTGGGCGCAGGATTCCACGTCCATGCCCACGCTTCCCCACCCAGGTGGGGACACCACCCGCGCCGGACCTGACGGTTCGCACGGGCCGCTCAGCTGAATCAGAGACGCTAATGCTCCGGGCGCCGGCCAGGGAACTACCCTGGCGGAATGCGCAGTGAAATCCCCACAGGACCGGTGAGCGAATCCGCAGACGACTCCGCGCCGGGCGACGGGCTCGTCAAGGCGGGTGTCGTCGTCTTCGCGATCGGGGCGGTCGCGACGCTGGTCACCGTGGCTCCGCTCTTCCTCGGGACCGATCCCTTCCCGACCGTCGCCTACCTGGTGTCGATGCTGATGGGCGTCGGTTTCGCACTCGCCGCCGCCGGGGTGCTCCGGTCGGTCGCAGCCCAGCGACGGCAGGCACGGCGTACCGCCTAGGAACGGCAGTGGTCGTTACGTGCGCTCCCCACCACCCACTCAGAGCGACCAGCGGGGCTTGAATCCCGGCCGACGGACGGCGGGAAGCCGCTGAGCAGGGATAGGGCACCCCATTCAACGGCCGCGCACCCCGAACCGACGGATGCGCTCCCACCGGCGCGCGCCACTGGCCGAGCCCCACCCCACCGGGCGGGGGACGCCAGCCGACGGGAGCGATACCCGGCCTCCGGGGCCCACCGGCCGGCAGGCGCGCACCCGCCTCAGCCGGCCCCTGGCCGGTCCGCGTGGGCCCGCTCCCGGGCCGCCCTCCGAGTTTTCCTGCACGCCTGAAGGTGGCGGGTCAAGGGTGGGCGCAGCCCATCGCGCAGCGACGCCGAAGGCGCCCTTGACGCGCCGCCGGAAGGCGTGACTCTCGGAGAAGAGGGCGGCCGCACCCGACACCCACCAAGCCGGGCCACCCCGGAAACCCCTCTCCCGCGCCCGGGGCCCGCGAAGCCGGCTCACCCTGAAACTGCGACAGCCCCGAGGCTCCCCGATGAGCGGAGCGCCCCCTCAGCGGGCGGGCTCCGCCACGTACGCCTGCCACCAGGCGCGGAAGTCCGTCAGGTCCTTCAGGACCACGTCGGCGCCCGCCTCGCGGAGCTCCTCGGGGCTGCACGGACCGGTCGCCACCGCGACCGAGACGGCGCCCGCGGCCTTCGCGCCGCGGACGTCGCCGACGTGGTCGCCGACGTACACCGAGGCGCCGTGCTCGCGCAGCGCCTCCGCCTTGGCCTCGGCGAAGAGACGGCCGACGATCGCGTCCGGCTCGATGCCCAGGTGGGCGAAGTGGCGGTGGGCGTCGGGGGCGTTCTTGGCGGTGACGACGACGGTCCGGCCGCCGGCCTCGCGGACCGCGTCGAGGGCCTCGACGGCGCCCGGCATGGGGACGGTGGGCTCGATCGCGTACTCGGGGTAGAGGGCGCGGTAGCGGGCGGTCATCTCGGTGACCTGCTCGGCGGGCACCCAGTGGGCCATCTCCTGCTCCAGCGGCGGGCCGAGCCGGGTGACGACGAGGTCGGCGTCGACCTCGACGCCGTACTTCTCCGCGAAGGCGAGGAAGGCCGCCTTGATGCCGGGGCGGGTGTCGAGGAGGGTCAGGTCGAGGTCGAAGCCGACCGTGAGCGGGCCTGCGGAAACGTTCGTCGTCATGGGTGACATTGTGCCCGGGTGTTCGAATTCGGCCGCTGCTTAGACTGAGCCAAGCCTTACCGAACCTCCCGCCCCGATGCCCGATGGGTGCTCATGACAGCCGCTTTCCGTTCCAGACGGGTCCTCGCGACCTCGGCGGCCGTCGTCGCCCTGCTGCTCGCCGTCCTCCTCAGCCTCGCCGTCGGCGCCCGGGCCATCGCCCCCGGCACCGTCCTCGACGCGCTCCTGGGCTCCGCCACCGGCGACGACGCCGAGGTGGTGCGGCAGCTCCGGGTCCCCAGGACCGTCATCGGCCTGATGGTCGGCGCCGCCCTCGCGCTCGCCGGCACCGCCCTCCAGGGCATCACCCGCAACCCGATCGCCGACCCCGGCATCCTCGGCATCAGCCAGGGCTCCTCCGTCGCCGTCGTCCTCGCCATCGCCTTCCTCGGCGTGCACAGCCTCTCCGGCTACGTGTGGTTCGCCTTCGCGGGCGCCGCGCTCGCCTCCGTCGCCGTGTACGCGATCGCCACCGGCGGCCGCGGCGGCGCCACCCCCGTGAAGCTGGCCCTCGGCGGCGCGGCGGTCAACGCGCTGCTGCTGTCGGTGACGACCGGCGTGCTGACGACGAAGGCCGCCGCGCTCGACGAGTTCCGGTTCTGGCAGACCGGCTCCCTCGACGGGCGGGACGCGGCCACGATCGCCCAGATCTGGCCGTTCCTGCTGATCGGCGCCGTGCTCGTGCTCTCCGTGGCGCGCGGCCTGGACGCCCTCGCGCTCGGCGAGGACGTCGCCAAGGGGCTCGGGCAGAAGGTCGCCACCGTCCGGATCGTCGGCGGGCTCGGCGCCACCGTCCTCACCGGCGCGGCCGTCGCCGCCGCCGGACCCATCGCCTTCGTCGGCCTCGCCGTCCCGCACATCGCCCGCGCCGTCGTCGGCTCCGACCACCGGTGGGTGCTGCCGATGGCCGCGCTGCTCGGACCCGTCATGGTCCTCGTCGCGGACGTCGCCGGGCGGATCGTCTTCCCGCCGGGCGAGGTCCCCGCCGGCGTCATGACGGCCCTCATCGGCGTGCCGTTCCTCGTGACGCTGGTGCGACGGAAGGCGGTGCCGGCGTGAGCGCCCTCCTGACCCCGGCCCCCGCCGCGAAGAACCCCGGCACCCGGCCCGCCGGATACGGACTCCTCCGCCTCGGGCCCGCCTCCCTCCTCGTCCACCGCCGGTCGGTGCTCGCCGTCGTCCTGCTGCTCCTGCTGCTCGCCGCGGTCTCCGTCGCGTACCTCTGCGTCGGCGAGAAGACCTTCTCCCCCGGCGAGGTCCTCACCGTCCTCACCGGCGGCGACTCCCCCGCCGCGTTCGTCGTCGAGGAGCTGCGCGAGCCGCGGCTCGTCACCGCGCTCGCCGTCGGCGCCGCCTTCGGGATCGCCGGCGCGCTCATCCAGACCGTCGCCCGCAACCCGCTCGCCTCACCCGACATCATCGGCATCAGCCAGGGCGCGGGCGCGGTCACCGTCGCCGCGATGACCTTCGGCCTCGCCTCGTACACGGTCCTGCCCTACCTGTCGATCGCCGGCGGCGTCCTCGCCGCCGCCCTCGTGTACGCCTTCGCCTGGCGCGGCGGACTGCACGCCACCCGCTTCGTCCTCATCGGCATCGGCATCGCGATCGCGCTGCGCTCCCTGATCACCCTCTTCATGACCAAGGGCGACTTCCTCGTCGCCCAGCAGGCGCAGATCTGGATGACCGGCTCGCTCAACGGGCGCGGCTGGGAGGAGTCGGCGCCGGTCCGCTGGACGCTGCTGCTGATGCTGCCCGCCGTGCTGTGGGCGGCCCGCGCCCAGCGGACCGTCTCCCTCGACGACGCCACGGCGACCGCGCTCGGCGTCCGCCTCGGCCGGGTGCGGCTCGGTCTCGTCGCCGTGGGCGTGGTCCTCGCGTCCGTGGCGACCGGCGTCGCCGGACCGGTCGACTTCGTGGCGCTGCTCGCCCCGCAGATCGCCCGCCGGATGACGCGCACGGCGCAGATCCCGCTGCTCTGCTCGGCGCTGCTCGGCGCCCTCGTCGTCGCCGCCGCCGACCTGATCGGGCGGCGGCTGTTCTCCCCGGTGGAACTGCCGGTGGGTGTCCTCACGGCGGCGGTCGGCGCCCCGTATCTGATCTGGCTCATCATCCGGAGCCGTACGGGAGGGAAGGCATGAGCGCCGAGAAGAGCGCGGAGACGCGTACCCAGACGCGCACCGGCGCGGGTACGGGGGCGGGCGCGGCGGCCGGCGGCCGGCTCGCCGCGCGGGGGCTGACCCTCGCCTACGAGAGCCGGACGGTCGTCGAGGACCTGGACCTGGTGGTCCCCGACGGCAAGGTGACCGTCATCGTCGGGCCCAACGCCTGCGGCAAGTCGACCACCCTGCGGGCGCTCGGCCGGCTCCTCAAGCCGGTCCGGGGCGCGGTCCTGCTCGACGGCGAGGAGCTGGCGAAGCTGCCGACGAAGCGGATCGCCCGCTCGATCGGCCTGCTGCCGCAGACGCCCGTCGCACCCGAGGCGATCACCGTCGCGGACCTCGTCGCACGCGGCCGCCAGCCCCACCAGGCGTGGTGGAAGCAGTGGTCCGAGGAGGACGAGCGGGCGGTGACGGAGGCGATGGCCCGCACCGACGTCGCCGCGCTCGCCGACCGCTCGGTCGACGAGCTCTCCGGCGGCCAGCGGCAGCGCGTCTGGATCGCGATGGCCCTCGCGCAGGAGACGGACCTGCTGCTCCTCGACGAGCCGACCACCTACCTGGACATCGCGCACCAGGTGGAGGTCCTGGACCTGGTCCGCCGCCTCAACCGGGCGCGCGGCCGGACGGTGGTCCTCGTCCTCCACGACCTGAACCAGGCCGCGCGGTACGCCGACCACCTCATCGCCATGAAGGCGGGCCGGGTGGTGGCGCAGGGCGCCCCGTCCGAGATCGTCACCGAGGCGATGGTCCACGACGTCTTCGGCCTCCCCTCGGTCGTCGTCCCCGACCCGGTGACGGGCTCGCCGCTGGTGGTGCCGGGGGCGCCGTGGGAGGAGTCGTAGAAGCTCCCGGGGCTTCCGCGACAGGGCTTCAGGCGCGGCGGGCGCGCAGCAGGAGGTAGGCGGCGGAGGCGAGGGCGGCGGCCCGGAGGGTCCAGGGCCAGGTCTCGGCGAGGGCCTGGCCCATGGCGTCGCCGCCGGTGGCCACGGCCTCGCCCCAGCGGCCCTCCACCCGCCCCCAGAGCCAGACGACGCCGCCCGCCGCGGCGAGCCCGGGCAGCACGAAGACGGCCGTCTTCACCTGGCCGGGGCTCAGCCGGCGGGAGCCGTAGGCGAGGAGCCAGCCGAGGGCCAGCGCGATCAGCCAGCCGAACGCGGCGCCGGCGATCAGCAGCACGGCGGCGAGCAGCAGGAAGGGATGCGCGAAGCCCCTCGCCCGGACCGGCGCGGCCTCCTCCTCCGGAGCCTCCTCCTGCACCCCCGCCTTCTTCGGACGGCTGCTCAGCAGCCACCCGGCGGCGCGGCGCACCCGGCTCCTGGGGGCGGTCTCCTCCCGGGACTCCTCCTCCGCGTCCTCCGCCTCGGGCTCCGGCGGCCGGAAGAGCTCGGGGGCCTCGATGCCGCCGAAGAAACCGGGCACGTCCGGGTCCGCCGCCGAGCCGTCGCTCCCCCAGCCGGAGACCCAGTCCCCTGCCCCGACTCCGGCTCCGACGTCACCCGGACGGGGGTGCGGCACGGGCGCCCGGGCCGTGGAGGGCTCCTCGGCGGCCTCGCGGGTGTCGGACCACCAGGCGGCGGCCGGGGCCGGGGCCGTACCGGACGCCGCGCCCGAGTCCGCACCGGACGCCGCGCCCGGCGTCCCCGGCCCCGACGCGCCCGGCGTCCCCGGCCCCGACGCGGCCTTCGTGACGACCTCGTCCGGGGTGCCCAGGTCGCCGAGGATGCCCCGGACGGCGGTGGGGGACTCCTCGCCGCGGGTGGCGCGACGGCGGTCGATCTCGTCGCGGAGACCGGCGACGAGGGCGCTGCGGTCGCCCGGCGGGAGGTGCCTCTGCTGGGCGAGGTCGCCGACCTCGCTCAGGTAGTCGAAGACCATCCGGTCGCTCTCGATGCCCACGCCGCCCCTCCACCGTCCGGCCGAACGCCGTCCCGGTCCTGACGGTAGCGCCTGTGCAGCGGATAACGTGGGGCGGATGGGGATCGGCGAGCTGGACCGGGAGGCGCACGTGCCCGAGGGACGTCCGAAGGGGACCGCGGCGGGTCCGCGCACGCTGGCCGAGGCGCTGCGGGCGCGCGGCGACGACGGGCTCGCCGCGCTGCTGCGGGCCCGCCCCGACCTGCTGGGCCCGGTGCCGAACGATCTGACGCAGCTGGCGACCCGGGCCGGGACGCGGGCCTCGGTGGTGCGCGCCCTGGAGCGGCTCGACCGGTTCTCGCTCCAGGTGGCGGAGGCGCTGGCGGTGGCGCCCGACCCGGCTCCGTACCCCGTGCTGCTCGACCTGTTCACCGGCGGGCGCGAGGAGCCGGAGATCGAGGCGGCGCTGCCGCGCGCGGTGGCGCTGCTGCGCGACCAGGCGCTGGTGTGGGGCGAGGACGACCGGCTGCGGCTCGTCCGGACCGCGCGCGAGCTGCTCGCCCCGTCGCCGCAGCACCCGTCCCCCACCGGGCTCGGGCCGACGGTCGCGGAGGCGACGGCGGGGATGTCGCCGGGGCGGCTCCAGGAGATCGTGGCGGCGGCCGGGCTGCCGTCGACGCACGACCCGGTGTCGGCGGTCGCCGCGCTGACCGGGCTCTTCACCGACCGCAAGCGGATGGGGGCGCTGCTCGACACGGCGCCGCCGGAGGCGCTCTCCGTCCTCGACCGGCTCGTGTGGGGGCCGCCGTACGGCGAGGTGACGGCGCGGCCGACGGCGCCGGTGGGCTGGCTGCGCGACCGGGGGCTGCTGCTGCCGGTGTCGCCGCGCACGATGGTGCTGCCGCGCGAGGTGGCGCTGCACCTGCGGGGCGGGCGGGCGCACCGGTCGCCGGAGCCGCGCGCGCCGGAGGTGGGGGTGGCCCGCGCGTACCGTCCCCAGGTTGTGGACAGTGCCGCCGCCGGGCAGGCGTACGCGGCGCTCGCCACGGTCGAGGAGCTGCTGAAGTCCTGGGACCACGGCGGGCCCGCGGTGCTGCGGGCCGGCGGGCTCGCGGTGCGGGACCTGAAGCGGACGGCGGCGGCGCTCGACGTGCCGGAGCCGGTGGCCGCCTTCTGGGTGGAGCTGGCGTACGGGGCGGGGCTGCTGGCCTCGGACGGCGAGGCGGACGAGCGGTACGCGCCGACGCCCGCGTACGACGACTGGCTCGACCAGCCGCCGGCCGAGCGCTGGGCCCGGCTGGTCGGCGCCTGGCTGGCGGCGACCCGCACGCCGGGTCTCGTCGGCGGCCAGGACGCGAAGGGCCGCACGCTGTCCGCGCTCGGCCCCGACCTGGACCGCGCGGCGGCGCCGGAGGTACGCCACCGGGTCCTCGCCCTCCTGGCGACGCTGCCGCCGGGCGCGGCGGCCGCCCCGGAGACGCTGCTGGCCCGCCTCCGCTGGGAACGCCCGACGCGCGGCACGACGACGGCCAGGAGCACACCGCCGGCCGCGGCGGGCACGGGCGCGGGCACGGGCATCGGCACGGGCACGGGCGCGGGCGCGGACTCCGGCGCGGAGCCCGGCGCGGCAGGCCCCTGGGCCTCCGAGGCGGGCACGGGCCGCGGCGGCCCCGGCACCCCGCGCCCCGTCGCCGACCTGCGGGAACGCCTCGCCCACTGGGCCCTCGGGGACGCCGAACTGCTCGGCGTCACCGGGCGCGGCGCGCTGTCCACGGCCGCGCGGGCGCTGCTCAACCTGCCGCTCGACGCGCCCGCCGGGCAGGCCGCCGAGGGCGGCGGCGTCGAGCCGGAGGTCGCGGCCGAGCGCGCGGCGGAACTCCTCGAACCGCTGCTGCCGCAGGCCGTCGACCACGTGCTCCTCCAGGCCGACCTGACGGCCGTCGCCCCCGGCCCGCTGCTGCGGCCGCTGGCCGACGCGCTCGCGGTCCTCGCGGACGTGGAGTCGAAGGGTGGCGCGACGGTCTACCGGTTCACGCCCGGTTCGGTGCGGCGCGCCCTCGACACCGGCCGCTCCGCCTCCGACCTGCACGCCTTCCTCGCCGCGCACGCGCGCACCCCCGTGCCCCAGCCCCTCGCGTACCTCATCGACGACGTGGCGCGGAAGCACGGACACCTGCGGATCGGCGCGGCCTCCGCCTACGTGCGCTGCGACGACGACGCGCTGCTCGGCGAGATCCTCGCCGACCGCCGCTCCGCGGCCCTGCGCCTGCGCCGCCTCGCGCCGACGGTCCTGGCCGCCCAGACGGACCCGTCCTCGCTCCTCGACGGCCTGCGGTCGATGGGGTACGCCCCGGCGGCCGAGTCGGCGGAGGGCGACGTCCTGATCGCCCGCGCCGACGCCCACCGCACCCCGCCCCGCACACCCCCGGCGCCCGTCCCCGACGGCCCTCCGGCCCCCGACACCACCCTGCTCAAGGCCGCGGTCCGCGCCATCCGGGCCGGCGACCACGCCGCCACGGCCGTACGCAAGGAACCCGCCGTCCCCGTCACCACCGGCGGCCTCCCCCGCACCTCGGCGGCGGAGACCCTGGCGACGGTGCAGGCGGCCGCGATGACCGGCTCGGCCGTCTGGATCGGCTACGTCAACGCGGAGGGCGCCGCCAGCCAGCGCGTCATCGCCCCCGTCCGCGTCGAGGGCGGCTTCGTCACCGGCTACGACCACACGGCCGACGAGGTCCGCACCTACCCGCTGCACCGCATCACGGGCGTCGCGGAACTGGCGGACGAGGAGGTCTGAGGCCGGTCAGGAGCGGACGTTGCCGGTGAGGAGCATGACGACGAACACCAGGAAGCCGAGCTCGGCCAGCAGCACGGGGTAGACCGCCGCGAGGACGCACCCCGCGGCGGCGAGCCGGACGCGCGTCCGGCGCCGCCGCACGGTCCGGGCGAGGAACCACCCCGGAGCGACGACCAGGAGCGGCAGCACGAACCCGGTGACGAGGACCCAGGGAACGGCCGTGAACAGGTCCCCCGCGGCCGCCGCCCCGCACGACACGACGGGCGCGAGCACCGTCGCCACCACCGGCGGCACCCACCAGTGGGGGTCGGCCGCGTCCCCGGCGGCGGGGACGCGGGCGGGGACGGCCGTGGGAACGCCGGCGGGGACGGCCGTGGGGGCGGGGGCGACAGCGCGGGCGGTGGCGGTGGCGGTGCGAGGCTTCATGCCGCCATTCGACCGGCCCGCCGCCGCCCGCCCCACCGCGCGCCTACTCATCTCCCCCGGCTCGCCGTACTCGGATCGATCGGCTCTTGCGGGTCCCCGCCCCCGAGATTTACCTTGATGTCAAGATTCTCGACATCAAGGGGGCATCATGTCGACGACGCCGGACCCGTCCGCCTACACCCTGGACGGGCTGCACCACGTCCAGCTCTCCATCCCGCCGGGCGGCGAGGACGTCTGCCGGGCGTTCTGGGGCGGGGTCCTCGGCATGGCGGAGGTCGCGAAGCCGCCGGTCCTCGCGGCGCGCGGCGGGTGCTGGTTCCGGGGCGGGGGGATCGAGGTCCACCTCGGCGTCGAGGAGGACTTCCGGCCGGCCCGGAAGGCCCACCCCGGCATCCGCGTCACCGGCATCCACGCCCTCGCCGCCCGTCTGGAGAGCAGCGGCACGACCGTCACCTGGGACGACGGCCTCCCCGGCCACACCCGCTTCCACACCGTCGACGGGTTCGGCAACAGGCTGGAGTTCCTGGAGCCGAGGTAGACTTGTACGTTTCCCTCGCCGCGACCTGCCTGCGGAGGTATGTGTGTCCTGCCTGATCGTCCAGAGCGACAAGACGCTGCTCCTGGAGGTCGACCACGAACTCGCCGATGCGTGCCGACGGGCGATCGCCCCGTTCGCGGAGCTGGAGCGGGCGCCCGAGCACATCCACACGTACCGGGTGACGCCGCTCGGGCTGTGGAACGCGCGGGCCGCCGGCCACGACGCCGAGCAGGTCGTGGACGCGCTCGTCGAGTACTCCCGGTATCCGGTGCCGCACGCGCTGCTCGTCGACATCGCCGAGACCATGGACCGGTACGGACGGCTGACGCTGACGAAGCACCCCGCGCACGGGCTGGTGCTGACCACCACCGACCGGCCGGTCCTTGAGGAGATCCTCCGGTCGAGGCGGGTGCAGCCGCTGGTCGGGGCGCGGATCGACCCCGACACGGTGGTCGTGCACCCCTCCGAGCGCGGACAGATCAAGCAGACCCTGCTGAAGCTGGGCTGGCCCGCCGAGGACCTCGCCGGGTACGTCGACGGCGAGGCCCACGCGATCGAGCTCGCCGAGGACGGCTGGAGCCTGCGGCCGTACCAGCAGCACGCCGTCGAGGGCTTCTGGCACGGCGGCAGCGGCGTCGTCGTGCTGCCCTGCGGGGCGGGGAAGACGCTGGTGGGCGCCGGGGCGATGGCCAAGGCCAAGGCGACGACGCTGATCCTCGTCACCAACACCGTCTCCGCGCGCCAGTGGAAGAACGAGCTGGTGAAGCGGACCTCGCTGACCGAGGACGAGATCGGCGAGTACAGCGGGACGAAGAAGGAGATCCGGCCCGTCACCATCGCCACGTACCAGGTCCTCACGACCAAGCGGAAGGGCGTCTACCCGCACCTGGAGCTCTTCGACTCCCGCGACTGGGGCCTGATCGTCTACGACGAGGTGCACCTGCTGCCCGCGCCGGTCTTCAAGTTCACCGCCGACCTCCAGGCCCGGCGGCGCCTCGGCCTGACCGCGACGCTGGTGCGCGAGGACGGCAAGGAGGCGGACGTCTTCTCGCTGATCGGGCCGAAGCGGTTCGACGCGCCGTGGAAGGAGATCGAGGCGCAGGGGTACATCGCGCCCGCCGACTGCGTCGAGGTCCGGGTCAACCTCACGGAGTCGGAGCGGCTCGCGTACGCGACGGCCGAGGCGGAGGAGAAGTACCGCTTCTGCGCGACGACGGCGACGAAGCGGCGGGTGACGGAGGCGCTGGTGAAGAAGTTCGCCGGCCAGCAGATCCTCGTCATCGGCCAGTACATCGACCAGCTCGACGAGCTCGGCGCGCACCTCGACGCGCCCGTCATCAAGGGCGAGACGTCGAACAAGGAGCGGGAGCGGCTCTTCGACGCCTTCCGCAACGGCGAGATCAACGTCCTCGTCGTGTCGAAGGTCGCGAACTTCTCCATCGACCTGCCCGAGGCGACCGTCGCCATCCAGGTCTCCGGCACCTTCGGTTCCCGCCAGGAGGAGGCCCAGCGCCTCGGCCGCGTGCTCCGCCCGAAGGCGGACGGCCACCAGGCGCACTTCTACTCGGTCGTCGCCCGCGACACCATCGACCAGGACTTCGCCGCCCACCGCCAGCGCTTCCTGGCGGAGCAGGGGTACGCGTACCGGATCGTCGACGCGGACGAGCTGCTGGCGCCGTAGGAGCCCGGGCCGCCGGGCCCGGTCTCAGTCCATCAGGGCGAGGACCGGGCCCATGAGGGCCAGGGCGTACTGGGCGGCGACGAGGACGCGGCGGGGCACGACGAGGGCCACCACGCCCACCGCGGCGGCGAGGCCCACGGCCCAGAAGCCGGCCGTGACGAAACCTCCGCCGACGCCGTCACCGGAGATCGCGTCGCCGAGGGTGACCATCATGGTCGCCACCACGCAGGCCGCGACGAGCAGCAGTCCGACGCCCGCGAAGACGCGGAGCGCGGTGGGGCCCGGGGCGTACGGGTCGGCGGTGGGGTGCTGTGTCGTCATGGCCCCATCCCATCAGCGCGCCGGGGCCGCCGGCAGGGGTGCGCGTACTCAGCCGGGGCCGGGCGCGTACTCAGTCCGCGGGTGAGGCGGGGCCGGGTCCGGGTCCGGGGGCGTATACCGGGCGGGGGTTGCGGACGCCCGCGCCGTGCCGGCCCGTGGTGTCGCCGTAGTCGCCCAGCAGGGCGACGTCGACGGCGGCGGAGCCGAAGGCCCGCAGGGCCGCCACCAGGCGGCGGGGGCGGGGGCGGGGGACGGTGGTCACGAGGGTGAAGGTCGTCGCGCTCATGACTCCATTCTGGAATCAGGACATTCGCCGCACATCGACCTGCGGTCGGAACCCGGCTCACCCTTACGGCGGACCCCGCCCCCTACGGGAAACCGATTCGCCCGGACCCCCGGTCCGGAGTTAGAATCACCGGCTTCCCCGCCTCCCGTCCGCGTACGGAGAGCGCCGCCGCCCGGTCGGAAACCGGCGGCCACATCGACGTGTCCGTGATCCGTGTATCGACCGGAGGCTTCACCGTGTCCGCTGCCGTGCCCACCGACGATCCGCTCGTACGCGAGCGGGCCCACCTCACCTCCTCCCGTGCCGCCCTGCGCACGATGCGCGAGGAGGTGGAGGCGCTGGACATCAAGGACGTCACCGCGAACTGGGTCAACTCGATCGTCCTGGAACGGCAGATCGAGGACCGCATCAAGGCGCTCGCGGACCTCTCCCACACCCCGCTCTTCTTCGGCCGGCTCGACTACCTGCCGTCCACCCAGCACGGGCAGCGCTTCTACATCGGCCGCCGGCACGTCCACGACGCGCAGGGCGACCCCATGGTCATCGACTGGCGCGCGCCGGTCTCGCAGCCGTACTACCAGGCGTCGAAGAAGGACCCGCAGGACGTCGGGCTGCGCCGCCGCTTCGGCTACACGGGCGGCGAGCTCACCGCGTACGAGGACGAGCGGCTCTCCGACCCCGCCGAGCTCGAGCGCACCAGCCGGCTGCTCCAGGCGGAGATCGAGCGGCCGCGCGTCGGCCCCATGCGGGACATCGTGGCGACGATCCAGCCCGAGCAGGACGAGATCGTCCGCTCCGACCTGTCCGGCACGCTGTGCGTGCAGGGCGGCCCGGGGACCGGGAAGACGGCCGTCGGCCTGCACCGTGTCGCCTACCTGCTGTACGCGCACCGGGAGCGGCTCGCCCGCACCGGCACCCTCGTCATCGGGCCGAACCGGTCCTTCCTCCAGTACATCGAGCAGGTGCTGCCCGCGCTCGGCGAGCTGGAGGTGAAGCAGGCGACCGTCGACGACCTCGTCGCGCACGTGGAGGTGCGGGGCGCGGACGAGGCGGCGACCGCGGTCGTGAAGGGCGACGCCCGGATGGCGGAGGTGCTGCGGCGGGCCGTGTGGTCGCACGTCACCCTGCCGGCGGAACCGCTGATGGTGGTGCGCGGCTCGCGGCGCTGGCGGGTCCCCGCGTACGAACTGGAGGAGATCGTAAGGGAGTTGACCGCGCGCGACATCCGTTACGGGGCGGCCAGGGAAGCGCTGCCGCAGCGCGTCGCGCACGCCGTCCTCGTACGGATGGAGCAGGCCGGCGAGGCACCCGACGACCGGGTGCAGAACACGGTCGCGCGGAACGCGGCGGTGAAGGCGCTGGTGAAGGAGTGCTGGCCGGCGGTCGACCCGGCGAAGCTGGTCCTCCGGCTGCTCGGCGACGCGGAGTTCCTGGCGGAGCACGCGGAAGGGGTGCTGAGCGAGGAGGAGCAGAAGCTGCTGCTGTGGGCGAAGCCGGCGCGGAGCGCGAAGACCGCGAAGTGGTCGGCGGCGGACGCGGTGCTGATCGACGAGGCGACGGACCTGGTCGAGCGGACCCACTCGCTCGGGCACGTGGTCCTCGACGAGGCGCAGGACCTGTCGCCGAT
Source organism: Streptomyces sp. NPDC007863 (assembly GCF_040633895.1). NCBI lineage: Bacteria > Bacillati > Actinomycetota > Actinomycetes > Kitasatosporales > Streptomycetaceae > Streptomyces > Streptomyces sp. NPDC007863. Next base: position 172,201 of record NZ_JBEYEI010000016.1, on the reverse strand, counting down.
GCAGTACCGGGCGGTGGGGCGGCGCTGCACGACCGGTTCGGCGACGGTCCTCGGCGACCTGGCGCAGGGCACGACGCCCTGGGCGACGGCGAGCTGGGAGGAGGCGCTGGCGCACCTCGGCAAGCCGGGGTCCCGGGTGGAGGAGCTGACGGCGGGCTTCCGCGTCCCCACGGACGTCATCGCGTACGCCTCCCGTCTCCTGCCGCACATGGCGCCGGGACTCGCGCCGGTCGAGTCCGTACGGGAGAACCCGGGCGACTTCGAGCTCCGCGAGCTGGCGGCGCCGTCCGACGCGGCGGTGGTGGCGGCGTGCGTGGACGCGCTCGCGCACGAGGGCTCGATCGGCCTGATCGCCGCGGACGCGCGGATCGCGCCGCTGGCGGAGGCGCTGGAGGCGGCGGGGCTCGCGTACCTCTCCCCCGGTGAGGAGACGACCGCCGCGTCCCGGCTCACCCTGGTCCCGGCCTCGCTCGCGAAGGGCCTGGAGTACGACTACGTGGTCCTCGACGAGCCGGCCGCCGTCGTCGACGGCGAACCCGACGAACGCACCGGGCTGCGCCGCCTGTACGTCGCCCTCACCCGAGCCGTCTCCGGCCTGACGATCATCCACGCGGCCCCCCTGCCGGGGCAGTTGGCACCGTAACGCCATCCCGCCGTTCCGTCGTGCCCACGACGGAACGGCGGGGCTCCGCGTCAGTCCGTGGTGATGCCTCGGGCGGCGAAGACGTCCGCCGCGTCGGGCACCGCGAGGACGCCGTCCTCCACGAACGTGACCTCGCGGAGGTTGGGCAGCAGGTCGAGGTCGTCGAGGGAGCGGACGTCGAAGAGGTCGTCCTCGCCGTCCCAGGCGGGCGCGCAGTGCCGGAAGACGTCCGTCCCCGCGTCGAAGCACAGCTCCTCCACGGTGGCGAGCAGCTCCGCCGGGATCTCCAGCGCCTCGAAGTACTCCCGGGACTCCGGCAGCACCTCCTCGTGCAGGCCGTTCGCCAGGACGAAGGAGGCGGCGTCGGTGATGCCCCGCTCGGCCATCCGCGCGTGCAGGTCGTAGACCGGGAGGAGCGTCCCCGCCTGGTACATGAGCTCCTCGATGACGAGCAGCTTGAGGTTGAAGTCGTGGAACCGGGTCATGGGGACATGGGTACCACGCCGCTCCGACAGCCCTCGCGGGCGCGTCAGCCGCCGGCGGGGCGGACGAAGGCCTCGCGGACGTCCGCGGCCAGCTCCTCGATCCCGGCCCGGCCCATGTGTTCCGCGACGAAGGCCACCGACCCGAGGCTCCCCTTGTCCGCCCACATGCACACGGCCTTGCGGAGCCCGGCGGTGTCGACGACCCGGGCGCACCGCGTCCAGCCGCCGCGGGCACCGGCCCGCGCGTCCCAGTCCTCGCGGACGTCGGCCGTGTCCTTCAGGCCGCCGAGCATGCCGTAGCGCCCGGACACGTCCTCGGCCCTCACCTGGTGGAAGTCGCCGACCGCCGCGTAGACCACGAGCTGGGAGCCGTCGGCGGAACCGGAGCCGTACATCCGGAGGACGGAGTCCTCCACTCCGTCCTCGGCCGTCGGCCCTCCGACGGCGCCGAGGTCGACACCCCGCGCGCCGCGGAACTCGTCGTGGGAGACCAGCTCGTAGCGCGGGTACGCGGTGTAGGCGGCGTACGAGGCGCCGCCGACGAGCAGCAGGAGGGCCGCCGCGGCCCCGGCGAAGGCGCCTTCGCGCCGGGTGAAGCGCGGCACGGGCGGCAGCTCGGGCGCCCCGAAGCCGCCGTCCGCTCCCTCCTCCTCCCGGGGTACGGCCTCCGGCACGGCCGCCGCCAGCCGGTCGGCGGCCCGGTCGCGGGCGTCGCGGAGCAGCCTGCGGAGCCCGAGGAAGGGCAGTTCCAGCAGGAGGCCGGCGCCCGTGGCCACGCCCAGCGGGATCTCCGGCACGACGGTGAGCCGCAGGATGACCAGCAGGACGACGAGGACGCCGACGGCGAGGCGGTATTCGAGGCCACGGAGCAGCAGGAGGCGGGCGCCGGCCCGGCCGGGGGCGGCGAGGACGGCGGTCGTCTCGGCGAGGACGGCGAGCCGCCGGTCGTGCGGGGCGGCGGCGGCCCACTGGGCGGTCCGGGCGGCGGCCGCCGCGGGCGTGGGCGCGTCGGCGAAGGCGCGGGCCGTGTCGAAGGACTGCATCCGCCGGATCGAGACGGCGTCCCGCGCGGCGGCGGAGACGGCGCCGCCGGCCGCCTCGGCGCTGCGCAACTCCGCCGAGTGCGGGGCGAGTTCACGCAGCCGGTCGAGGGCCCGTTCGCCGCGCGCACGCCTGCCGGGGTGGTCGAACCCGTCGGAGCGGGCGCCGAGTTCGGCGTATTCGCCGAGGAGTCCGATGTCGTCCGGGAAGGCGTCGAGGCCGTCGCGGAGGACGCTTTCGGCGGCGGCGTCGTGGTCGTCGTCGTCCTCCGCCAGGTGGGCGCGGGCGAGCACGAGGCAGAGCCCGGCATCGGGCCCGCCCGTGTCGAGCGCGTCCCGGACGAGGTCCCGCGCCTCGGCCGGGCGGTCGGCGGCGATGAGCGCCTCGGCGCGCGTACGGATGTCGTTCAAAGGTCCCCACCCCTGGTGCCCGCGGCGGGACGGGCCCCGGCCGCGAGCGTCACCATCCCCCGGACCGGAACCTCGGTCAAGCGTCGGGAAGCAGCTCTGACCTGCCTTTTCTTCCCCATCGGGGAACAACCGGACGTGATCGTGATCCGGTCGTCACCCGAACTCGGGGAGGGACTCGGTCCAGGCCCTGCGGGCCACGGCGGCCAGGACGGGGTTCGGGGTGGGGGCGGTGCCGGGGCCGGGGAGGGAGCCGTAGTAGTGGTCGGTGACGAGGCCCCAGCAGAGGGCCCAGCCGCGGCCGCGGTCCCAGGTGGCGGGGTCGAGGCGGGAGGCCTCGCGGAAGAGGGGGCGGGTGGCGGGGGTGAGGAGGGTCCAGGCGGGGAGGAGGTCGGCGGCCGGGTCTCCGGTGCCGAGGCCGCCGAAGTCGATGACGGCGGTCAGGCGGCCGTCGCGGGTGAGGAGGTTGCCGGGGAGCAGGTCGCCGTGGAGCCAGACCGGGGGGCCGTCCCAGGCGGGGAGGGACAGGACCCGGTCCCAGGCCGCGAGGGCGGTGCGTTCGTCCAGGAGGCCGGCCGCGGCGAGGGCCTTCACGGCGGACGGCAGGGCGCCGTCCTCCCATGCGGTGACGGCGCCGCCGCGGAAGGAGCGGGGGCCGCCGGTCGCGTCGGCGGTGCGCAGCGCGACGCCGAAGCGGCCCAGTTCCTCCGCCGCGTGGGCCAGGTCCCGTACCGGTGCCGTCCAGGCGTCGGCGCCGTCCAGCCACCGGTACACGCCCCACGGCCGGCCGAAGCCCTCTCCCGGGGCGCCGATGCCCACCGGGACCGGGACGGGCAGGGGGAGGGAGGGGGCCAGCCGCGGCAGCCAGCGGTGTTCCTTCTCCACCTGGCCCGTCGCCCATGGCGCCTTCGGCAGCCGTACGACGAGGTCGTCGCCCAGCCGGAACAGCGCGTTGTCCGTCCCGGCCGAGGCGACCGCCCGTACGTCCAGGCCCGCCCAGTGCGGGAACCGGGCCGCGATGAGCCTTCGTACGAGCGCTTCGTCGATTCCTTCGAGCCCCTCCGTCATGGGGAGGGACGCTAACGAGAAGGCCGGACGCCCGCACGGGATTTATCGCGCCCCTGGGCTCCCCTGCACGAGCAGCTAGACGGGCAGCGGCCAGCCGGGGCCGCTGCGGTCACCGAGCCATACCCGCTGCGCGTCGGAGGTGACGGTCACGCCGAACGCCGACAGGTGCGGCGCCCCTCGTCTCTGCCAGATGTCCACGGCTTCCTCCACGGCGTCCCACAACCTCAGAGGCCCCCGCTGGGTCACAGTCCATCCGCCCTCGCCGTCCGACCGGGTCCGCGCGTGCGAGCCGGTGGCGACGTCGAGCAGGATCTGTTCCGTTCCCAGACCGGTCCGTTCGGCAGAGGGGGCGGCGAGCTGGGCGACGAACCTTGCCGTCCAGTCGTCCAGCACGGCGGGGTCGATGACGCTCGGCCGTCGGACACCCGGCAGGAGTTCGACCGGGCCATGGGCAGGCCGTTCGTGCGTGCGCGCCATCATGAACGAGGTGTGCCCGGGCAGGAATCTTCCCGAGGCTCCGCCCTCCCCGTCGGCGGTCAGCCGGACCAGCCCGTGGCCGAACCCCCACCCGGCAAGGGTGAGCAGCAGCGCGCCACCGGCCCGGACCTGCCGAAGCAGACCGTAGGGGACGTACCGCATCGAACAGAACGCGATCACGATGTCGTACGGGGCCGCCTCCGGGTACCCCCGGAGCCCGTCTCCCGTGACGACCGTCGCCCCGTACCCGGCCTCGGTGAGCGCCCTCCTCGCCCGCTCGGCGGCATCCGGGTCGGTCTCGATCGCCGTGGTGTTGGCGGCTCCGACGATCTCGGAGACGACCGCTGTGGAGTACCCCGTTCCCGCGCCGACGATCAGCACGCGACTCCCCGCCTCGATCCCGGCCTGCTCGATCAACCACAACACGGAGCCGGGCAGCGTCGAGGACGACGTGGGCGTGCCTCCGGTGACCGTTCCCCCGGCGTCCTCGGCGAGCACACCGTCCAATTGCGTCACCCATGTCTCGTCGCGGTACGCGAGCTCCAGCCACGCGTCGGCCGGCATCCGATCTCGCCGTACCGGTGTCCATTCCGTCACCCCCGGCGGCGGGCTGGGCCGGTAGACCGCTTCTCCGAGGAACACCTCCCGGGGGACGTTCTCGGCCGCGCGTCGCACATCGGCGCGGGTCACTCTCCCCTCCTTGACGAGCTTCTCGACCAAGCGGTGCCGCAGTCGCGCGGCGGCTTCGGCGTCGGCGTCGGCGTTCATTCGGAAGCACCCTTCTGCAGCACGTCGGCGAGCGCACCGGCGATGGCCCGGTTCGTCTCCTCGCCGACGAAGGCCCACTGGCCATTCGGATTGCATTCGAGGAACCACCAACGGCCCTCGCTGTCGAGGGCGAAGTCGAATGCCCCGAAAACGAGCCCGAAGGTGCGAAGGTACGTACGGACGGCGTCCACGACGACGTCGGGCACGGAGATGGGTGAGCAGCGGACGAGGCGCTGGTCCTGCCGCCAGTCGACGTGATCGCCGTCGGTGTCGATCCGGGTGGCGAACAGGTCGTCGGCGACGGCCGCGAGCCGGATGTCGGCGACCTTGGGGACGCGTACCTGGAACAGGTGCGGACAGAGTGCCACCGAGTCGTCGAGTTCGTCGGCGTGGACCGGACTCACCCAGACCGTCCGGTTGCGCCCGTCCGCACCTGGCAGGTGCACTCCGTGCAGAGGTTTGTAGACCACCCGGCCGTGCCCCCTCGCGAACGCTCTCGCGTCCTCGACCCGATTCGTGATCAGCGTGGGGGCCACAAGGAACCCGAGGCGTCCGGCAGTGGCGAGCTGGACCGGCTTGGAGCCGGCGGCCCGGTTACGTAGCGGATGGTTGAGGTGGAGAACGCCGGGCAGGGCGGTCAGCACCCCCGTGTAGCCGGCACGGGCCTCTTCGATGCCGAAACGCCGCTCGGGGCTCTCCGCCTGCCGGGGGTCGCCGTACGGGGCCGGGCGACGCCAGTACACGGACCGTACTTTCACGAGGTCGAGCCCCCGCGTGGCGGTGGTCAGCTCGCCGGCGAACCCTCCGGCGCCGAACCGCACGGTCAGCCGAGCGGGTTCGGGGAAGTCGGTGGCCGGGTCGAGCCGCACGACCGGGACGCCCCGTTCGTGCAGCTCGCCCACCACCAGGTCCGCCGTGATGTCGCCGAGCGCCGTGATGACGAGAACCGGTGACCTGTCCATGGTCAGTCCGGCACGTGGTCTTCAAGGGCGTCCGAGTCCGACGGCGGAGGTGGCTGCGCGCCGCCTCCGTCCGAACCCGTCGCGGTCGGGGACGAGGTGGACTGGCTGCTGCCGTGCCCGCTCATGTCGACGGTGCGGCCGTCCGTGTCGAAGTACACGGTCATCTGCGTGACGGGGTCGATCTCCGTGCGGGTGAAGGGCCAGGCCACGGTGTGCGGGTACGGTGCGAGGCGGCTCGCACCCCAGGGCCGTACGCCCTCCCGCCCGGCACGGTCGTGGCCCGTCTCCCCCGTGGCGAGGGCAGCGGTCTGGATGTTGCGGGCGGCGGTCGTCCACTCGATTCCGCTTTCGGGCCTGATGTGCGCGATGCGTACGACTCTGCCGTCGGTGTGCAGTTCGTGCGTGACGGCGGTCAGCTCGCCTTCGCTCCGGCTGGCGGTGTCACGGACACGGGTGCCCAGCAGCGGATGCGCCTCGTATCCGTCCGTCCCCACCGGGTGTGCCTCCTCCGCTTCAGCACGCCGCATGAACCTCTCCCAGCCTCCGGCCGCCCTGATGCGCAGCGTGCGACTGGGTGCGCCTGGAGGTGACTCCCTCGTCTCCATGGCCTCTCTCCTTCACCGGAACCGATTGGTCGGAAGCGTCAACACCCGTCACCCATAAGGGGCCTGGCTGTTTCCGCGTCCTGAACGTAAGCCCGGCGCGTACGCGGTAGAACTGACTGGCAGTACGTGTGGGAGACGGACCTCCGAGGAGAGACGGTCATGGTGGCGAAACCGCCCGCACCCCGACGCGCGACCGCCGGGACTGTCACCGGCTTCGTGCTCCGTCTCGTCCGCGAGAGCATTCCGCGGACCCAAGCCACGATGGCGGAAGACCTGGGCGTCGATCTCGGTACGGTGCAGGGATGGGAGTCGGGTCGCCGGCCTCTCGCGAACATGAAGGCGGGAGCGCTGTTACGACTGCGCCACCGACTGGGATTCCTGGGAGCCGACACGGGCGTGCTCGCCCTGCTGGATCCGGCGATGGACGCAGACCAGATCATCGGGGCGGCCCTGGAGCCCGCGGGTGACGGCGGTCCACACCCGTTGGCGACCTGGGTACACACGCGGGACACGGCCCACATGCTGGCGTGGTCTGTGACGGGGGTGGCACCGCCCGCGCTCCGAGACCGTGTCCCCCGATCCCGGCGGGGGCCAGCCGCCTCCGCTCCCCTTCTGGAGGCGACGGACCGGGCCCGCCTCTTCGACCATTTGCGGGAAGTCGCCGAGGCCGCCCAGAAGCCCGGCGGAGATGGTCTGCTCCATCGACAGGCGCTGTATCTGGCCTCCTACGACCGGGGACCGAAGGCCACCTCTTGGACGGCGCAGACCCTCCATGCCCGCCGGGACGTCCTCGCCCGCCGGGGGTGGTCGGAAGGGTGGGCCGAAGCGCGTTCGACCGCGACCGCGCTGGCCCGCCTCGGCGATCCTCAGCCGCTGCTGGACTTCATCGAACGCTCGCTGGCCGACGACGACGCCGCCGAGACAGCGAACCTCAACTACTGGGCGTACTGGCTGGGCGGCGTACGACTGCCGCAGGCCGACGACGGGTTCATGCGGGAGCGCGGACCGGCCTCCTGGGATCCTGTCACGCTCCTCCGTGGGCTCACGTACGGGATGCACGACGCACCCGGGTACGTCGATCTCTACGTGCACACCCTGTGGACGCTACTGACCGCGTATCCGTGGCTGCCTCAGGCGTCACGCGGACTGGCAGACGAGCTGGCGGACCGTACCGGACGGCTGCTGGACGGCGGGTCCACTTCACCGAGGTCACACCGCGAACTCCAGGCCATGCACTACGTTTTGCTCGATCGCACGTGACACGGGAGGTCATCGCATGGCTGATGAGACGTCGAACGCCGAAGGCACTGCCGGCTTCATCTTCGAGATGGGCGTACTGAAGAACGCCAAGCGGACCGGCTGGTGGTTCACCGGCAACAACAACCCGGAGTCCATCGCCGAGCACTCCTTCCGCGTCGGTGTCATCGGAGCCGTGCTGGCGATGATGGAGGGAGTGGACCCGGCACGGGTCGCGTTGATGTGCCTCTTCCACGACACGCAGGAGACCCGGATCGGGGACATCCCGCACATCGGCCGTCGCTACCTCGACGCCGCCACGAACGAGACGGTCACGGCGGACCAGGTGTCCGCGGCTCACCCTGCGGTACGGGACGGGGTCCAGCGTGTCGTGGCCGAGTACGAGGCCAAGGAGACCCCCGCGGCCCTCGTGGCCCGCGACGCGGACAAGCTGGAGTGCCTCGTACAGGCGGTGGAGTACCGCGCGCAAGGCAACACCCTGGTCCAAGACTGGATCGACACCTCGCTGAACAGTCTCAAGACACCCTCTGCCCGGGCCCTCGCCGAGGCCGCCCTGGTCATGTCCCCGCTGGAATGGCGAAGGACCTACCTCGGCTGAACCAGCGGGCCTTCCCGGGCCGCCCGCGACCGGCGGGCGGCCCGGGAGGTGTCACCTGTCGATCGCCTCGCGCCAGGTGCGGACCGCTTCGGCGGAGACCGGGGCGGTCCAGCCCTGCGGGCGGGCGGCGCCGCCGATGTGGAAGGCGGTGAGGCCGGCGGCGCGCAGTCGGGGCAGGTGGTCGAGGCGGAGGCCGCCGCCGACGAGGATCTGCGGTTCGTAGCCGGGTTCGCCGGAGCGGGCGGCCTCGGCCTCCAGGACGGGCAGGCCGTCGTCGACGCCGCCGGCGGCACCGGCCGTGAGGTAGGTGTCGAGGCCGGGGAGGTCGGCGAGGCGCTTGCGCAGGCCGTCGCGGTCGGCGGCGCGGTCGATGGCCCGGTGGAAGGTCCAGTGGGCGCCGTCGAGGACGGCGATGAGCCGTTCGACGGCGACGAGGTCCGGCGCGCCGTCGGCGGTGAGGAAGCCGAGGACGAACTCGTCGGCGCCGGCGGCGCGGAGCTCGGCGGCCCGGCCGGCCAGCGCGTCGATGTCGCCGGCCGCGAAGCCGTCCGCCAGGCGCAGCATGACGCGCAGCGGGATGTCGACGGCGCGGCGGATGGCCGTGAAGGTGGCCGTCGACGGGGTGAGGCCGTCCGCCGCCATGTCGGTGACGAGTTCGAGGCGGTCGGCGCCCCCGGTCTGGGCGGCGACCGCGTCCTGCTCGTCGAGGGCGATCACCTCCAGGACAGCACGGTTGCTCATTGCGCCCATTCCTCCATGAATGACGACTACAGGTCTAGTCCAATGACCAGACTAGCCGTGCCGGTGACCTCCCGCATCGTGCTCGGCGGTCTCCGCGGGGGCCGGGGCGGAGCCCGGGGCGCCGGCCTTCACCGTGAAGGCGGCCGTGCGGACCTCGCCCTCGTGCTTGAAGTCGAGGAAGAGGCGGTACGCGCCGGGGGTCGGCGCGGTGGCGGTGAAGGAGACGTCGGGGCCGGGGCCGCCCTCGTTCGGGTGGACGTGGAGGTAGGCGAGGTCGCCCTGGCGGAGGGCGACCAGGTGGCCGTACGCGCCGAGGTAGGGCTGCAGATCGGTGACCGGCTCACCGTCCTTGGAGACCGTGAGCCGCAGCTCACCGGGCTTGCCGGGGTCGAGGGTGCCGCCGAGGCGGACCTGGTAGCCGTCGACGGTGGCGGTGGTCGCGGCGGCGGGGAGCGGCCGGGGGGTGTAGGCGCCGGGGACGCCGAGGTCGACGCCGAGGGTGACGGCCTCGGCGCCCTTCGCGGCGGGCGTGAAGTCGGCGAAGGCCTTGTAGGCGCCGGCGGCCGGGAGGTCGGCGTCGACGCTCCAGGTGCCGTCGGGGGCCTTCTCGGGGTGGAGGTGGCGGAAGACCGTCAGGTCGCGCGAGGCGACGATGAAGTGCAGCTCCTTGTCGTGCTCGGTGGTGAAGGCGGTGACCTTCTTCCCTTCGGCGTCCTGGATGGAGAACTTCAGGGTGCTGCGGCCGACGGGCGGGGTTGGGGTCTCCAGGGCGAGGGCGTAGCCGCCTTCGGAGACCTGGAGGCCGCCGGGGAGTTCGGCGGCGGCCCGGGCGGGGGCCTCGCCGGGCGCCTGGCCGGGGGTGGCCGCCTCGTGGCCCGCGTGGTCGCCGCTCTCCGCCTTCGCGGGTTCGCCCACCGGGCCGACGCCCTTCCCGACCCCGTACGCGGTGCCGAACGTCGCGGCGAGCGCGGCCGCGAAGGCCGTGATCTTCATTCCCGTGTTCATGGCTGCTCTCCTCGGTGAGCGATGGCCTCTGTTCTCTGTTCCCTGCACTTCACCATACCCCTAGGGGGTATCAAGTCAAGCCGACTCGACACTTGCACCGAATACCACTGGGGGGTATACATGGACTCACGCCGCCGATACCCCCCGAGGGTATCCGGCCCCTGGACACACGATGGAGGACGACATGGGTTCCTGCTGCACCCCCGACCACAGCTGCTCCACCGCCGGCACCGCCACCGCGGTCGCCGTCGCCGACGCCACCAGCACCGTCTACGCCGTCTCCGGCATGACCTGCGGCCACTGCAAGACCTCGGTCACCACGTCCGTCGGCGCGGTGGAGGGCGTCCTCTCCGTGGACGTCGACGTCGCCGCCGGCCTGGTGACCGTCACCACCGACGGCGCGCCCGACGACGCCGTCATCGGCGCCGCGATCGACGACGCGGGCTACGAGCTGACCGGCCGCGCCTGACCACCCGCCCCACGAGCCGCCGGGGCCCGACCCGGACCGCCGCCCGGGCCCCGGCACCCGGCACACCCCACCCGCTGCACCGAGGAGCAGGAATGACCACGACCACTCCGGGCACCGCCCAGGTCGAGCTCGCCATCGGCGGCATGACCTGCGCCTCGTGCGCGGCCCGCATCGAGAAGAAGCTCAACCGCATGGACGGGGTCGAGGCCACCGTCAACTACGCGACCGAGAAGGCGAAGGTCACCTTCTCCGCCGGCATCCCGGTCGCCGACCTCATCGCCACCGTCGAGGCCACCGGCTACACCGCCGCCGAACCCGAGCCGGAGCGCCCCGCGTCCGACGGCGCCGAGGGCGGCCCCTCCGACGAGGAGAAGGCCGACGCCGAGCTGCGGCCCCTGAAGCAGCGGCTGATCACCGCCGTCACCCTCGCCGTCCCCGTCATCGCGATGGCGATGATCCCGGCGCTCCAGATCGAGTACTGGCAGTGGCTGAGCCTCACCCTCGCCGCGCCGGTCGTCGTCTACGCCGCCTGGCCCTTCCACCGGGCCGCCTGGACCAACGCCCGGCACGGCGCGGCCACCATGGACACGCTGATCTCGGTCGGCACGATCGCCGCGTTCCTGTGGTCCCTGTGGGCGCTGTTCTTCGGCACGGCCGGTACGCCGGGGATGACGCACCCCTTCGAGTTCACCATCGCCCGCACCGACGGCGCCGGGAACATCTACCTGGAGGCCGCCGCCGGCGTCACCGCCTTCATCCTGGCGGGCCGCTACTTCGAGGCCCGCTCGAAGCGGAAGGCCGGCGCCGCGCTCAAGGCGCTGATGCAGCTGGGGGCGAAGGAGGTCACCGTCCTGAAGAACGGACGCGAGATCACCGTGCCCACCGCCGAACTCCAGGTCGGCGACCGCTTCCTGGTCCGCCCCGGCGAGAAGATCGCCACCGACGGCACCGTCGTCGAGGGCTCGTCCGCCGTGGACGCCTCCATGCTGACCGGCGAGTCCGTGCCCGTCGAGGTGGGCGTCGGCGACGCCGTCACCGGCGCCACCCTGAACGCCGGCGGCCGGCTCGTCGTCGAAGCCACCCGCGTCGGCGCCGACACCCAGCTCGCCCGGATGGCGAAGCTCGTCGAGGACGCGCAGAACGGCAAGGCCGCCGCCCAGCGGCTCGCCGACAGGATCTCGGCCGTCTTCGTGCCGGTGGTCATCGCGCTCTCGCTCGGCACCCTCGGCTTCTGGCTGGGGACCGGACAGGGCCTGACCGCCGCGTTCACCGCCGCCGTCGCCGTCCTGATCATCGCCTGCCCGTGCGCCCTCGGCCTCGCCACCCCGACCGCCCTCATGGTCGGCACCGGGCGCGGCGCCCAGCTCGGCATCCTGATCAAGGGGCCCGAGGTCCTGGAGACCACCCGCAAGGTCGACACCATCGTCCTGGACAAGACCGGCACCGTCACCACCGGCCGGATGACCCTCCTCAAGGTCCACACCGCCGCCGGTACGGACGAGACCGAGGTGCTGCGCCTCGCCGGCGCCCTGGAGCACTCCTCCGAGCACCCGATCGCCCAGGCCGTCGCCGCCGGCGCCGCCGCGAAGGCCGGCACCCTGCCCACCCCCGAGGACTTCGCCAACGTCCCCGGCCTCGGCGTCCAGGGCGTCGTCGACGGCCACGCCGTCCTCGTCGGCCGCGAGAAGCTGCTCGAAGAGTGGGCGATGGAGCTGCCCGCGGACCTCAAGTCCGCGAAGGACGCGGCGGAGAAGGCCGGGAAGACGGCCATCGCGGTCGCCTGGGACGGGGAGGCCCGCGCGGTCCTGGAGGTCGCCGACGCGATCAAGGAGACCAGCGCGGAGGCGATCCGCCGGCTCAAGGGCCTCGGGCTCACCCCGATCCTCCTGACCGGCGACAACCAGGCGGTCGCCGAGTCCGTCGCCGCCGAGGTCGGCATCGGCGAGGTCATCGCCGAGGTCATGCCGCAGGACAAGGTCGACGTGGTCAAGCGCCTGCAGGCCGAGGGCCGTTCGGTCGCCATGGTCGGCGACGGCGTCAACGACGCCGCCGCGCTCGCCCAGGCCGACCTGGGCCTGGCCATGGGCACGGGCACGGACGCCGCCATCGAGGCCGGCGACCTCACCCTCGTACGAGGCGACCTGCGGGCCGCGGCGGACGCCATCCGGCTCTCCCGCAAGACCCTCGGCACCATCCGGTCCAACCTCTTCTGGGCCTTCGCCTACAACGTGGCCGCCCTGCCGCTCGCCGCGGCCGGACTGCTCAACCCGATGATCGCCGGTGCCGCGATGGCCTTCTCCTCGGTCTTCGTGGTCGGCAACAGCCTGCGGCTGCGCGGCTTCCAGGCCGCCGCCGCGTGACCTCCGGACCCCTCGACCCGACGGGAGAGCTGCCGTGGCCGGTTACTCACCGCACAAGGAAGACGTCATCAGAAGGCTCCGGCGGATCGAGGGCCAGGTCCGGGGAGTGCAGCGGATGGTCGACGAGGACACGTACTGCGTCGACGTCCTGACCCAGGTCTCGGCCATCAACGCCGCCCTCCAGTCCTGCGCCGTCGCCCTCCTGGACGAGCACCTCGCCTGCTGCGTCACGGAGGCGATCGCCGCCGGCGGGGACGAGGCCAAGGAGAAGGTCGGCGAGGCGTCGAAGGCGATCGCCCGGCTGATCCGGAGCTGACGACGGCGCAGTCCACGACCGGAGAAGTCCACGAACCGCCCCCGCACGGGGGCGGTTCGTCGTTTCCGGGGCGGAACCGGGAGGGGGTCAGACGTGGAGCGCCGGCGGGAAGCCCGTCCAGCGGAGGTCCTCGGGCAGGTGCCGGGTGTCGTTCAGGACGAGGACGGCCGGCGGGCGGCCGGGGGCGTAACGGATCACCGTCAGCGCCGCGTTCGCCTGGTTGACGCCCATCCACCGCCAGGCAGGCGCGTACAGCGCCGCCCGCACCAGCCAGCCGACGAGGAAGTTGTGGGTGACGAGCAGCTCGTGGCGCGGCTCGTCCCCCTCCACCGGCCCCGTGAAGCGCGCGACCGCCTCCGCCGCCAGCTCCGCGCCGCGCGCCCGCTCCTCCGCGGGGAACTGCTCCAGGAAGCCGAGCATCGCGTCGGCCACCTCGCCCGGCAGCTCCTCCCGCGACGGCTGGTACGGGACGTAGTCGCCGGCCTCCTCGGCCACGCGTACGGGCACGCCGTCGAGCCGCTCGCCGACCAGCCGGGCCGTCTCCGCGGCGCGGGCCAGCGGCCCGTGGTGGACGGCCGCCAGCGGCACGCCCCGCAGCCGCTCCCCGAGCAGCGCGGCCTGCCGCCGCCCCGCCTCCGTCAGCCCCGACTCGTCGGGCGTGGCCTCGCCGTGCCGGGTGACGTAGAGGAAGCGGTCGGCCGTGCGGGGGCTGCTCATGGATGCGTACCTTCCGTACCGGAGAAACGATCTTGCGGTCTCCCTCCCGGACGCGCTTGGCGAACCCGCCGGTTGCGCGGCGCGCTGCGCCGACCGGGGGTGGGCGGCGCGGATGGCGCGGCGCCGAACGAGTGGACTCGCCCCGCTCCCGTCGGCGGGCGCCGCGACGGTACGGCCGCCGGTGCTGATCTGGCAGCGCGCGTACCCGCTCCTCCTCACCCCCATCTCCCGCCCCCGGAAGGCGTTCCCCATGCGACGACCCACCCCCCGCCGGCTCCTCGCCACCGCCCTGCTCCTCGCGACGGCCGCCCTCGCGCCCGCCGCGCTCCCGGCGACCGCCGCGCCCGTCCCCGTACCGCTCCGGCACGGCGACGGAGACGACTGCCGGGGCGAGGACGGGCTGCCGTCCGCCACCGTCGCGCGGCTCGACGCGACCGTCGAGAAGGTGCGGCGGCAGGCGGGGATCCCCGGTCTGGTCGTCGGCGTCTGGATGCCGGGGAAGGGGTGCTACGTCCGCGCCACCGGGGTCGCGGACAAGAAGACCGGCCGGCCGATGACCACCGACGGGTACATCCGGATCGGCAGCGAGACGAAGACCTTCACCGTCACCGCGCTCCTCCAGCTCGTCGACGAGGGGAAGGTCGGGCTCGACGACCCGATCGACGACTACGTCCGGGGCGTGCCGAACGGCCACCGGATCACGCTGCGGCAGCTCGCCGAGATGCGCAGCGGCCTGTTCCCGTACACCGCCGACCCGGACTTCGTCCACGACCTGCTGAGCGAGCCGGAGCGGCCGTTCAACCCGTGGGAGGCGGTGTCGTACGGCTACCGGCACGCGAACACCTTCCAGCCGGGCGCCACCTTCCAGTACTCCAACTCCAACCTCGTCCTCCTCGGCCTGGTCGTCGAGAAGGTCACCGGCCGGCCCCTCGCGAAGGTCCTGCACGAGCGGGTGATCCGGCCGGCCGGGCTGCGGCACTCGTTCCTGCCGAAGGGCGCCGAGTTCCCGGAGCCGCACCCGCGCGGCTACACCGACCAGACGCTCGACGGCTCGGTCGCCGACGCCACCGACTGGAACCCCAGCTGGGCCTGGGCGGCCGGCGGGATGATCTCGGACTTCGACGACCTGCACCGCTGGGCGAAGGTCCTCGCCACCGGCGAACTCCTCAGCCCCGCCACCCAGGCGCAGCGCCTCAAGACCCTCCCGACCGGCTTCCCCGGCACCTCGTACGGCCTCGGCATCCTGAACACCAACGGCTGGATCGGCCACAACGGCTCCCTCCCCGGCTACGAGACCGTGACCGTCTACCTCCCGTCGCAGAAGGCCACGCTCGTCCTGATGCTCAACACCGACACGTTCAGCGGCGGCCAGGAGCCGTCCACGCTGGTGGCGAGGGCCGTCACGGAGATCGTCACGCCGAAGAACGTGTACGCGGGCTCGGTCACGCCGCGCCGTTGACCCCGGCCGTGTCTACGATCGGGCCATGAGCGCTGACTGTTCTCGCTGGTCCATCGGTTCGCGGAACTCGTTCCTCTCCATCGGGTCGGTCGGCTCGACGCTGTCGATCGGCTCGGTGGGCTCCTTCCTGTCCATCGGCTCGGTCGGCTCCGCGGCCTCCGTCCTCTCGGCCGGCTCCTGGGCCAGCCTCGGCTCGCTGCTGTCGGCGGAGTCCCAGTGGTCGGCCCTGTCCTGGCGCTCCCGGGGCGCCGTGCTCGCCGCCGGCGCGGGCCTCACGGCCGTCGCCCTGACGGCCCTCGCCGCGGCCCGCCGCGACTGAACGCGCCTGACGGACCGAGCCGTTCGGTTCCTATACTGGTGCGCCCCTCCCCTACCGCTAGGACGTACCCCATGGCCGTCAGCGAGGACGTCCTCGCCGCGTACGGGATCCCCGTCATCCCCGACCCCGCCGACGCGGCCTCCCGCAAACGGCAGGCGATCATCGACGCGGCGCTGACGGAGTTCCTCGCGGAGGGGTACTCGGCCGCGTCGATGGACGCGATCACCGCCCGGTCCGGGGTGTCGAAGGCGACGATCTACAAGCACTTCGGCAGCAAGGAGCGGCTGTTCCTCGCCGTCGTCGGCGGGATACTCCCGAAGACGTACGCGGACCTGGAGCCGACGAACTCGACCGTCGCCGCCGCCCCCGACCTGCGCGCCGCCCTGGTGCGGCTGACGACGGACTGGGCGCGGATCCTGCTGCGGCCGGACATCATGTCGCTGCGGCGGCTCGTCATCGGCGAGATCGACCGCTTCCCGCAGCTGGGACAGCTCTGGTACCGCGTCAGCTACGACATGAACAACGGCCCGCTCGTCGAGGCCTTCACCGAGCTCGCCGCCCGCGGGGTCCTCGACGTGCCGGACCCGAAGCTGGCGGTGCAGCAGCTCGTCGCGGCGACGGTGGGGGTGCCGCAGCTCGTGCGGACCTTCTCGCCGGAGGCGGAGATCGACGACGCCGAGCTGGAGCGGACGATCGCCTCGGGAGTGGACCTGTTCCTGGCCCGGTACGCGGCCGCCGGCGCCTGACGCACGCCTGACGCCCGACGCCCGACGCCCGACAACGTTCCGCACGACATCTCCTCCGGAGGAAACGACATGGCACCACCCCTGCGCGTCCTCGTCCACGGCGGCGGCATAGGCGGGCTCACCCTCGCCGCCCTGCTCGCCCGCCGCGGGC
Source organism: Streptomyces sp. NPDC007863 (assembly GCF_040633895.1). NCBI lineage: Bacteria > Bacillati > Actinomycetota > Actinomycetes > Kitasatosporales > Streptomycetaceae > Streptomyces > Streptomyces sp. NPDC007863. The sequence continues at coordinate 155,607 of NZ_JBEYEI010000016.1, read as the reverse complement.
ACACCGTGGAGGTCGCCGAGGTCCGCGACGGGCCCGACGCGCTCGGCGTCGGCATCATCCAGCCCTCGAACGCCCTGCACGTGATGCGCGAGGCCGGGCTCCTCGACGCCTGTCTCGCCGCCGGCTTCGCGTGGGAGGTCCTCACCATCGCCGACCCGGCCGGGACCGTGCGCCTCGACCTGCCGCAGCCGCGCATGGACGGCGCCCCGCCGGCCAACGGCATCCCCCGGCCCGCGCTCGTCCGCCTCCTCGCCGACGCCGCCCGCGAGGCCGGTGCCACGCTCCGGTACGGCGCCACCGTCGACACGCTCGCCGACGACGGCACCGGCGTCGACGTCACCCTCACGGACGGCTCCGCCGGCCGCTGGGACCTCGTCGTGGGCTTCGACGGCATCGGCTCCCCGCTCCGCACCCGCCTCTACGGCGACCGCCACACCCCCGAGTACACCGGCTTCGCGAACTGGCGGGTCACCGTCCCCCGCCTCCCCGGCATCGACGGGGTCCTCATGTGCGTGTTCGGGCCCGCGGCGAAGGCGCTGCTCACCCCGATCACCGACGAACTCATGTACCTGGGCGCGGTGTTCCCCGAGGACGCCGACTACCGTCCGGACCCCGGCACCGCGCACGAGGAGCTGGCGAAGCGGCTCGCGATGTTCACGGGGCCGGTCGGCGAGGCCGTCGCCTCCGTCACCGACCCGGCGTCCGTCGTCCACACGCGCATCTCGCAGGTGACCGTCGAGGACCCGTGGCACGTCGGCCGGATCGTCCTCGCCGGCGACGCCGCCCACGCCTCCACCCCGCACCTCGCGCAGGGCGCGGCGATGGCCGTCGAGGACGCCCTCGTGCTCGCCGACGCGCTGCGCGACGAGGACACCGTCCCCGCCGCGCTCGCCGCCTGGGAGGCCCGCCGCCGCCCCCGCGCGCTGTGGGTGCAGGCGCTGTCCCGCGCGGTCCTCAAGCAGGAGACGGGCACGCCCACGACGCCCGAGGAGGACGAACTCCTGAAGATCGGCGTCCCGGGCGCCGCGCACGTCCTGGTCCAGCCCTACTAGGCCACCGGGTCACCGGGCTCACTGGCCCCCGGCTCACCGGCTCACCGGACCACCAGGCCCAGCGCCAGGACGGCGATCAGGGCGCTCGACGCCAGGCCCGTGAGGAGCCGGGCGCGGGCGCCCGTCAGGGCGTGGCCGAGGAGGGTGCCGGTGGCGGCGAGCAGCAGCTGCCAGCTCGCCGAGGCGGCGAAGGCCGCGGCGACGAAGACGGCCGCCTCGGCCGGGCCCGTCGTCGCGTGGCCGCCGAGGACGAGGGCCGTGAAGTACAGGACCGTCATCGGGTTCAGGACCGTGATGCCGAGGAAGGTCCAGAAGGCCCGGTGCGGTGCCGTCACCGGCCGGTCCTCCGCCGGGGTCCCGGCGCGGTGGGCGCGGAGCGCGGTACGGGCCGAGGCCGCCGCGAGGGCCAGGAGGACGAGGACGGACGCCCAGCGCAGGGGCGACGCCACCGGGGCGAGGAGCGGCACGAGCGCGGCCCCTCCGGCGACCGCGACCAGGGCGTACACCCCGTCCGCCGCCGCGATGCCGAGCGCCGCGCCCGCCCCCGTACGCCAGGGGCCGCGGGCCGCGACCGCCACCAGGTGCGCGCCGACGGCGCCCACCGGGACCGCGATGCCGTAGCCGGCCAGCAGGCCGGCCACCGCCGCGCCGGTCACGCGACGGCGGGGGTCGCACCTCCGGTGACCGGGGCCGTGCGCTGTCGGTGGTAGGCCGCGCCGTCCTTCGTCCGGGCGAGGAAGCCGCCGACGACGAGGTAGCGGCGCAGGGCCGGGTAGTCCTCGTGGACGGTCTTCAGGGCCTCGTTGACCTCGGACTCGCGGTAGACGCGGCCGGACTCGAAGAGGCTCTCGGCGAGGTGCGCGAGGAGCGCCTCGCGGCGGGCCGGACGTCGCGGGATCGCGACGAGCCGCCCGTCGGCGGCGAAGAGGTCCGCGACGGGGCGCGGGGAAGGATGACTGGTCATGGGGCGTAAGGGTGTCGGCCGTCCCGCTTCCCCGCAAAGGGTTTTCGGGCGGCGGCCGGCGCCGGCCGCCTCAGCGGAGCATGACGTTCACCGCGTCCTGGAAGGTGGGCAGGATCGGCGGGAGGCCGACCTCCTGGAAGATCGGGCGGGCCTTCGCCGCGAAGGCGAGGAAGTCCTCCTCGGAGTCCCAGAAGTCCACGACCCGCCAGCCGCCGGAGCCGTCGGGGCCCGCCGCGTGGGCGAGGAAGCCCTGCGGGGGCCACCACTCGGACTCCTTGAGGCGGCGGGTCGTGGCCTCGTACTGCTCCTGGGTGCCGCCGGGGATCTCGACGGTGACGATGACGGCCATGCTGCTGCTCCCGTACGTGCGGGGGTGGGGGTCCCGACCAGCTCACCCCCGCCCCGGTGCCCCCGCACCGCGACGGGGACCGAACGGGCGAGCGTCCGCGGCGAAGGGGCCGCCCGGCGTCCGGGGCGGACGTCGGGCGGCCCCTCGGGCGGGCGGGCGGCGGTCAGGCGGCGGCCTTCTCGCCCTGCGGGGCGGGCGCCGCGGCGGCGCCCGCGGCGGCCACGGCCTTGTCGCCCTTCATCACCAGGAGGGTGACCACGCCGCCGACGGCGGCGATGACCGCCGCGCCGAGGAAGGCGGCCGAGAAGCCCTCGGTGAGCCTGGGCAGGTCGCCGAGCCGGTCGGCGCCCTGCGACATGGCGACCGCGGTGAGGGCGGCGAGGCCGAGCGCGGAGCCGACGTTGTAGGTGGTGTTGACGATGCCGGAGGCGAGTCCGGCCTGTTCCCGCGGGGCGCCGGACATCGCGGCGATCATCGCCGGGATGTAGGCGAGGGACATGCCGAGCGCGGCGACGAGCGAGGCGGGCAGGACGTCGACGAGGAAGGTGCCGGTGGGCTCGACGGCGGCGAGCCAGACCAGGCCGGCGGCGAGGACCAGCAGACCGCCGCCGATGAGCGGCTTGGCGCCGACCTTCGCCATCAGGCGGGCGGTGACGGCCGTCATGAAGATCATGAGGAGCACGGTCATCGGGAGCAGCGCGGCGCCGGAGGCGAAGGCCCCGTAGCCGAGGACCTGCTGGAGGTACAGGTTGAGGAAGTACCACATCGGGATCCACGCGGCGCCGAGCAGCGTCATCGCCAGGTTGGCGGAGCCGAGGCGCGGGACCCGCCAGACGCCGAGCGGCATGAGGGGCTCGCGGACGGACTTCTGGATCACGAGGAACAGGGCCAGGAGGACGGCGGCGCCGGTCAGCTGGAGGACGGTCGCGGTGGAGCCCCAGCCGGCCTCGGGGGCGCGGACGACGGCGAAGACGGCGAGGGCGAGGCCGGCGGTGACGGCGGCGGCGCCGAGGACGTCGACGGCGCCGCGGCGGGAGCCGACCTCCGGGAGGAGCCGGGTGGCGGCGAGGGTGGCCAGGCCGATCGGGATGTAGATGAGGAAGACCCACTGCCAGGCGGCCCATTCGGTGAAGACGCCGCCAAGGAAGACGCCCGCGGTGCCGCCGGCCGGGGCGGCGGCACCGTAGAGCGCCATCGCCTTGCCGAGCTCCTTCGGGTCGTGCATGAAGAGCATCATCAGGAGGGTCATGGCGGAGGGCGCGATGAGCGCGCCGCCGACGCCCTGCACGGCGCGGCCCGCGATCTCGACCCAGGCGGTCTGCGCGGCGGCGGCGAGGACCGAGCCGGCGATCATCACGGCCCAGCCGGTGACGAAGATCCTGCGGGCTCCGACGAGGTCGGAGAGGCGTCCGCCGAGGAGCAGCAGACCGCCGAAGACGATCACGTAGGCGTTGAAGACCCACTGGAGCTCGCCCTGGGAGAAGCCCAGGTCCTTCTGCATCTCGGGGAGCGCGACCCCGATGATCGAGGTGTCCATGATGACCATGAACTGGGCGGTGGCGAGCACGAGGAGTGCCCACCAGCGCCGGGGGTTGACGTTCGACATCGCACTGCCCTTCGCTCGCGGCCGACCGGTGACCCGGGTCGCTCACATACCCCTAGGGGGTACCTTCTCGGAGCACCGTAACATACCCATGGGGGGTATATAAGACCGAGAGGGGCGCCGGCTTCCGCCCGGGATCCGGGCAGCCGGAACGGGCACGGCGCGCCCGGGACCGGAGCGGCCGGAACGGGCACAATGCGCCCATGACCGCAACCGAGGACAGCGCGACCGCCACCGGCGACCTCCTCCGGCGCTGGAACGCCACCCTGCTCGCCGCCCGCGCCGGCCGCGAGGGCCCCGACCCCGCCCCGTACGGCCACGACCTGCTCGCCCGCTGGGCCGAACCGCAACGCCGCTACCACACCACCGCCCACCTGCGGGCGGTCCTCGACCGGATCGACGAGCTCACCGACATGGGCGGCGAGGGCGGGGAGCTCGAACTCGTCCGCCTGGCCGCCTGGTTCCACGACGCCGTCTACCGCCCCGACCGGTCCGAGAACGAGGAACGCTCCGCCCACCTCGCCGAACGCGCCCTGACCGAAGCCGGGCTGACCGCCCACGAGGTCGCGGAGGTGGCCCGCCTGGTCCGCCTCACCGTCACCCACGACCCGGCCCCCGGCGACCTCAACGGCGAGACCCTCTGCGACGCCGACCTCGCCATCCTCGCCACCGGCCCCGACACCTACGGGGGGTATACGGCGGCCGTCCGCGAGGAGTACGCCTTCGTCCCCGACGACGCCTTCCGCGAAGGCCGCGCCGCCGTCCTCCGCCACCTCCTCTCCCTCCCCCGCCTCTTCCGCACCCCGTACGGCGCGGCGGTCTGGGAGGAACAGGCCCGCGAGAACCTGGAGAAGGAACTCGCGGAGCTGACCGGCCGGTGAGAACGCAGACGCCCGGCCGGGGGGATCCCGGCCGGGCGTCTCGACCCCGACCGCCTCTGAGCCGCACGCGGGAAGGAGGCGCGGCAGGCCGCCGGGGGGCGCGTCTCGCATCGCGAGAAGAACCGGTGCCTCGGAATGACAGGAACGAATCACCGGTTCACACATGTCATGCCGTCTCTCTCCGCCGAGCCCCTCCCCGCTCCTCCTCCCACCCCCGCCCCCACCGCCCCCCGGATGCCCCTGGCCGTCTACATCCTCGGCCTCTCCGTCTTCGCACTCGGCACGAGCGAGTTCATGCTCTCCGGCCTCCTGCAGGCCATCGCGGACGACATGGACGTCTCCATCCCGCAGGCCGGACTGCTCATCTCCGCCTTCGCCATCGGCATGGTCGTCGGCGCCCCGCTGCTCGCGGTGGCCACCCTCCGCCTCCCCCGCAAGACGACCCTGGTCGCCCTGATCACCGTCTTCGGCCTCTCGCAGATAGCCGGCGCGCTCGCCCCGAGTTACGGCATCCTCTTCGCGTCCCGCGTCGTCAGCGCCCTCGCCTGCGCCGGCTTCTGGGCCGTGGGCGCGGCCGTCGCCATCGCGATGGTCCCGGTCGACACCCGGGCCCGCGCCCTGGCGGTCATGATCGGCGGCCTCTCCATCGCCAACGTCCTCGGCGTCCCGGCCGGCGCCTTCCTGGGCGAGCACCTCGGCTGGCGCTCCGCCTTCTGGGCCGTCGGCGCCGCCTCCGCGATCGCCCTCGCCGGCGTCGTCACCCGCATCCCGCACCTCCCGCTCCCGGAGACGAGGCCCCGCCTCAGGCAGGAGCTCACGATCTACCGGGACCGCCAGGTCCTCCTCTCGATCACGGTCACCGCCCTCGCCGCGGGCGGCGTCTTCTGCGCCTTCTCCTACCTGGCCCCGCTCCTCACCGACGTCTCGGGCCTGGGCGAGGCCTGGGTCTCCGGCGTCCTGGCCCTCTTCGGCATCGGCGCCCTGGTCGGCACGGTGATCGGCGGCCGCGTGGCCGACGCCCACCTCTTCGGCGTCCTCCTCACCGGCATCACGGCCTCCACCGTCTTCCTGGTGGCCCTGGCCCTCTTCGCCGCCGTCCCCGCGGCGACCGTCACCCTCGCCTTCCTCCTCGGCGTCTCGGCCTTCTACACGGCCCCCGCCCTCAACGCCCGCATGTTCGACGTCGCCGGCGCCGCCCCCACCCTGGCCGGCGCCACCACCACCGCCGCCTTCAACCTCGGCAACACCGCCGGCCCCTGGCTCGGCGGCACGGTCATCGACGGCGGCCTCGGCTATGCCTCCCCCGCCTGGGCCGGCGCCACCATGACCCTCCTGGCCCTCGCCACCGCCGCCCTCGCCCTCCGCCTCACCCGCACGAACAGGTCCAGGGTGGTGATGGGCGCCCAGGGCGCGCCGTCGAAGCAGCAGGCGTACGACCACCAGGGCTGACCCCACGCTCAGGTGCGGCCAACCGGTACTCCACCATCCCGCCGCACCACCCGACCCGCGTGAACCCCGCCTTCTCCAGCACCCGGCCCGAGGCACCGTTGTCCGGGTGACGCCTGGCGCCGAGGGAAGTGAAGCCCCCGGCGCCGAAGGCGAAGGAGACGAGCAGCCGAACGGCGCTCGTCGCGTGACCGCTCCGCCACCGGTCCTCGCGCAGGACGTAACTCACTCGCCCGTGGCCGCCTGACCGGCGGCCGAGCTTCACGACGCCGACGAGGTCCCCGTCGACCTCCACGCCGAGGACGTACTGGACCACCGGATCGGCCGTGGCCCACTCCCGTACCCGCGCCACGTACTCCACGGCCTCCTGCCCGCCCATCCCGGCCCGTCCGAGAAAGGCCACGGCGGCTCCGCTGTAGACGCGCCGGACAGCCGCGGCGTCATCGGTGGTCAGCGGGCGCAGCCCGGTCACCGGGCGAGCGATGCGACGACCGCGGCGGCCGTGGGGCGGTCCGCCGGCACCGGAGCGAGACACACGGTGATCGCCGCCTCGAACTCCCCGAAGGTCCATGGCCGGACCTTCGGAAGCGGCACGCAGGCGGCGATCACCGCGCGGCCGTCGCCGTCCTCGTACCCGACAGGGCGCCGCCCGGTCCAGCACCAGTACAGCGACGCGCCGAGCCCCCAGACGTCCGCCTCGGGAGTCGCCCGTACGTGGGTGTCCACCGGCGTCGCGAGGACGGCGGCCGCGATCTCAGGGGCGGTGGTGTGCGTGAGAGCACCCCGGTAGGGAAGGCGCGGACGGTCATCGGGCCCGCAGGCGAGGGCGTAGTCGACGAGTGCCACCCTCCCGTCTGCCGCGACCAGGGCGTTGGTGGGCTGGACGTCCGCGTGGGCCCATCCGACGGCATGCATCCGGTCCAGGCACCCGGCCCACGTCCGGGCGGCGTCGAGAAGCCACGGCCGCGCCCCCGGCCCGTCCTCGGCCCGCACCGGGGCGAACGCCTCCCACACCGACTGGCCGTCGGCCCACCGCACGGCGAGCCACCGCCCGCCCTCCCACGCGCCCGCGCTCACCCGATACCCGGGGCGCACCGCTCCGGCCTCGACGAGCCGCGCGAGGTGAACGTCCTCCTGGGCCAGCTCCGCGGCCTTGTCCCGCGCCCAGTCGCCGTGGGGGTCGTTCGCCTTCAGTGCGACGGCTCCCCGAGGGCCCTGGACCTTCCAGGCCCGCGAACCACGCCGATCGCTCAGGAGCCGCGCGCGGAGGGGTTCGCCGAGATGGCTCTTGAGGCGGTGGACGGCCTCGTCCGGGGGAGAAAGCGCCTCGTCCACGTACGGATCTCCTGCCAGTCGTAGGGAATGCCCTCGAAGACATCGCGGCCGTCGTCGTCGGCCATGGCAAGTGCGGCGGCCAGATCGGGAGTCGAGCGGAGAAGCCGGGGATCACGTCGGCGGACGGCCGCCCGTACGGCAAGGAACGAAACCGGAGCCGCCGGAAGGCGATCGCCCGCCGCAAAGATCTCCTCCTCGCCCTCGTGAAACGTGCCGACCATGATCCCGACCGGGCCGTACAGGTTCTTGAGGGCCCAGTGCGGCCACGCCAGAAGCGCCCGGTGCCAGGCCCCGGGCGTCTCGCCCAGGAGAACGACGTTCTCGCACCGCAGGAACCCATGGGGCTGACGGATCAGGGGCCGTAACCGCTCGGCGGCCGTCGCCCCGGCGTGGAACAGTTCCGCCTCCACCGCTCCCGCGTCACCGTCGACTCCGTAGACGGTCCAGGTGGTCAGCCCCCGCTCGACGGAGGGGCCCAGGTAAGGACAGTGCGCGGTCATCCGCCGCACGTACCCGCTGACGTCCACGGACCGCGGCCGGACCGCGCCGGCCTCGACGAGGCGGAGCGCCCCGGCGGTCGGCCGGGACGCCCCGCCGGTGCGCGCGGGGCTCACCGGCCGCCCGGCGCGACGTCGTCGCCGTCTCCGGTGGTGGGGGTGCAGTCCCACTCGGCCACGACCCGCCCGGTCTCCCGGTAGTGCGCCAGCGCTGTCTCGTCGAGGCGCCCCTCCTCGTCGGTGAACCAGATCTCCGGCAGCGGGCCGTACGCCTCCTCGTACGCCGCCACCCAGCCGACCGGCCCCACCCCCTTCGCCTCCCGGTGCCCGAGCACCGCCCCGGCGTGCCCGGCGCAGAAGCCCGCGTACTCCGGGGTGGCGAGCATCCGGTGCCACACGGCGTCCACGGCCCGCGAGAACATCTCGGCGGCCCCCTCCCCGCGCGCGAACCGCCGCCCGGCGATGCCCAGGAACCGGCCGAGTTCCCGGCGCTCGATCGTGGTGGGCCTCTTCGTGTCACTCATGTGGTGCTCCTTCCGACGGTGTTCCGTGTTCTCCTGGATGCCATCCGGGACGAAGGTCCGGGGAGCGGGGCCGTACCCTCGCTCGACGGATTGGCGTCGCCGCATCGGGTGCAGGCGTATCGCCCGTTCACGCCGAGGGTTTTGCGACCGCATCGGGTGCAGTCGTGCGCGGTGATCACGACGGCTGCGGGCACGTCATGCCCGTGTGCCGGTAGACGACGTTCGCACGGACCCCGGGGTCCGTACCGGACACGAAGCCGCGCCGCATCCGCTCGTCCGGCCGGATCGGCCGCGCACACCGCGGACACCGGTGCCCCGACGGGGCGTGGGTGCCGTACTCGTCCGTGATGTCGTCAGTTGCCATGGGGCCCAGAGTCGTCCGGATGGACGACCCCGATCTAGAGGCTTTCCCGTTGCCGCAAGAGTTCGTCCCGGACGCCTTCGAGCAGCGTGATCGATTCCGCGCCGGTGACGGCGTCCTCGGCGAAGCCGTCGAACTTCGCCACGTACACGGCTACGTCCCGGGGGTCGGTCACGACCACTTCCGCGTGCACGGTCTCGACGGTCACGGCCCGGTCGTCCCTGACGACGAACGCGTGGTTGGGGATGTCACGCTTGGGCCCTGCGAGGGGAACGACCCGGAGATCCACGTTCGGGAGCCTGGTGACGGAGATCAGTTTGTCGAGCTGGCCGACCATGACCATGGGCGGGACGATGAGCCATCTCAGCACCGGTTCCGTGAGAACGAACCGGAACGCCTTCCCCTCGTCGTAGAGGGCGGATTGCCGTTCGAGCCGTGCCGCGACCGTGCGCCGTACGGTCTCTTCGGTCAGATCGTCGTGGCGGGACAGAATCGCACGCGCGTACTCGGGGGTCTGGAGGAGGCCGGGAATGAGTGCCGGCTGGAAGACGCGCAGGAGGCTCATCCGGGCTTCGATCGCCCGCAGCCGTTCCTGCGCCTTGTGGAGACCCGCGCGCTGGATCAGCCGCCAGGCCGTGGCCTCCGTGGCCACGGCGCGGGCCGCGTCCAGGTATTCGGCCTTGACCGCCTCCGACACTTCCAGAGCGGTGAGGATGCGGTCCACGTCGTCGGCGCTCGGGGACAGCTTCCCCGTCTCGATCTTGCTCAGCTTGCTGGGAGACATGACGGCGCTGCGGGCAACGGCCTTGGCTTCCCTCCCGGAAGCGATCCGCAAGGCCCGCAGCGTGACGCCCAGCTCCGAACGGTTCATCCGGCGTGCTTGGTCCACCAGTCGGCGAACGGCACGGCACGCGCCAAGGCCACGTCCCTGCGCTCCGCGTACTCGGGGCCTACATCGTCCGGCAGCACCTCGGCACCTGCGAATCCGCCGTCGTCCGTGTAGTTCATGGACACGGCCGTGGTGGAGTCGAAGAGCCAGAAGTCGCCCGAGTTTTCCAGGGGGTTGATCCCGTCCGTCACATCGAGGATGAAGAACTCCTCCCCGGCCGTCGCGTTCGTCACGTATCCCCAGCTGAGTTCGAACCGCAGGTACGGGGTGAGAGGACGACCGAGGACGTGGACCCGGTAGACCCTGCGCCCCGACCGCGTCCATGTCCCGACCTCGTCGAGCCAGTCCGCGTTGTAGCCGTCCGGGATCGGCTCGCCATCCAGGAATCTTCGGTAGGCGTCCACGTTGCCGGAGCGGCTGTAGTCGTCGAGCGTCTCCAGCCGGAAGGCTTCCTGACGGAAGCCGTCGAACATGTCGTCCAGGGTGCGGTCAGGCACTGGCGTTCTCTCCGAACGCCTGCCGGATCAGCTCCATGGGGATCTCCACCAGGGTTTCGTGATCGGGAATGCTGAGCCCGTGATCGGCCGGGGTCTCGCCCTGTACGAGGATCGTGCCCCGGTCGGTCTTGTAGATGGTGGGGCAGTCCCGCTTGTCGCAACTCTTCGCGAGCATGGTCACCTTCACGACGATCCCCTTACTCGTAGGTGCCTCCGATGGTTACGGGCGGGGTCCGTCGGCGACAAGGGGTTTCGGTTTCCACAACGGGAAACGCCCCGCCGCGCAGACGGGGCGACTCGGAGACCTGGGTGCTCAGTCGTCCGACGGCAGCGGGTCGGCGACGAAGGTTCCCAGCCCGACCTCCCCACGGGTCCAGCCCTCTTCCCGTACGTGCCGCATCGCCTTCGCCGCCGTCGCGTTCACCACGCCGAACTCCTGGGCGATCTCCAGGGTGGACGGCACACGGCTGCCCGGCGGGTAGGTCCCGGACTCGATACGCCGGATGAGCTCGGCGGCGATCTGTCTCCAGAGGGGGCGGGTGCGATCGAGATCCATGGGTGCAGCGTGGTTGTCCGCAGCTTTCTGCGCATCCGTAGATAACCGTGGATAACTGCGGATACAGTGATGCCCGACACAGAAGCGCCCCTGGCGCGGCCGGGCAGGGCCACCCCAGGGGCTGACCGAAGAATGGAGCTTCGGCCATGCGGAACCTTATCGTCGCGTTGCTCGCACACTTGCTCAGCGCGCTGGCGGCCGATTCCCGGCAGCGCCGGGCAAGCGCCCCGGCGACCACCGCCGTCCCCGCCCTGCGGATGGACGAACGCCGCCCCCGCTCCCCGTACGGGCTCATGGACACCCTCGACGGGGAGGGCACCGCCCTCGTCCGTCCCTATCTGCTCGCGCACGAACGGCAGCAGGAGCGGGCTGCCCTGCAACTCTGGCGGCGGGTCGGCCTGGTGCTGGCGGCAGACTTCGGGGTCGACCTGGACACGCGGGACGTGCACGCCCCGGGGGTGATGGCGTGGTGAGCGTGCCGAGCCCGGAGCCGTCCGCGCGGAAGCCCGTCCGCATGTGCGCGCGGTGCCAACGGATCACGGACGCACCCGTGACCGTCGCCGAGGTGCACCAGAGTTCCGGGCCCGGATGGAACGTGTACGCGTGCCCGGAGTGCGCGCCGCACTTCCCGCCCTTGCCCGACGTACCGGATCTCTTTCCGGGAGGGCGCTCGCACCCCGCCTAGGAGGCCGGCCGTCCCTTGGGCCGGCGCAGCCCCGCCTCCGTGAGCCGGCGGAGGAGTTCCTTGGAGCCGACCGGGAGCGCGCCGGCGGCGAGCGTCTTCTCGTACCAGTCGGACGGGATGTCGTAGTGGTCGCGGTCGAAGCCGCGGGCGGGGGCGCCGAGGGCGGCGGCGAAGGCGTGGAGTTCCTCGAAGGAGGCGTCGCTGACGAGGTGGGACCACATGCGGCCGTGGCCCGGCCAGGTCGGCGGGTCGATGTAGAGGGTCATCGGCGGGGTCCTGTACCGCCGGCTCCGCCCGCGGGCCCCGGCCCGTCGGCGGGGAGACTCATGTCAGCCCGCCCACCCGGGCCACCACGACGCCCTGTTTGCCGCAGACCCAGTGGGGGTCCGGGCCCAGTTCGGGTTCGACGTCGAGGGCGTGGGGGTCGCCGGAGGAGCAGACGGGGCAGAGGGGCCAGCGGCCGTAGGCCTCCAGGAGGGCGTCCTGGACGTCCTGGGCGACGAGGCCGGCGACGTACTCGACGCCCTCGGGCCAGTGCTCGACCCACCAGCGGCGGTGCGTCACCGCGTCCTCCACCATCGACACGACCTGCGCGGCGGCCACGTCACGGGCCGCGAGGTCGGCCAGCACCAGTGCGCGAGCGGCGTGCAGCGCCTGCTCCACGGGGTCGATGTCGTCCATGGGGTCATTGTCCCCCGGCCGTCCCGGAAGGACGAAGGTCCCCTCCTCATCCGGGACGTACGGGGTCTTGTCCGCGCCCGGTCCTGAAAGTATCTTTCAAGCGTGACCAATGACGTGAAGGAAACTTTCAGCGGGGAGGCGCCCCCCGCCCCCGCCGCCCTCGCCGCCAAGGTGCGGACCCTCGCCCCCTCCATGACCCGTTCCATGCAGCGGGTCGCCGAGGCCGTCGCCGGGGACCCCGCCGGGTGCGCCGCCCTCACGGTCACCGGTCTCGCCGAGCTGACCGGCACCAGCGAGGCCACCGTGGTCCGCACCGCGCGGATCCTCGGCTACCCGGGCTACCGCGACCTGCGGCTCGCGCTCGCCGGGCTCGCCGCCCAGCAGCAGTCCGGGCGCGCGCCCTCCGTCACCGCCGACATCGCCGTCGACGACCCCGTCGCCGACGTCGTCGCCAAGCTCGCCCACGACGAGCGCCAGACCCTCGCCGACACCGCCGCCGGACTCGACACCGCGCAGCTCGGCGCCGTCGCCGCCGCCTGCGCCGGCGCCCGCCGCATCGACGTGTACGGCGTCGGCGCCTCCGGCCTCGTCGCCCAGGACCTCGTACAGAAACTGCTGCGGATCGGCCTCATCGCGCACGCCCACGGCGACCCGCACCTCGCCGTCACCAACGCCGTGCAGCTCCGCCCCGGCGACGTGGCCCTCGCCATCACCCACTCCGGCTCCACCGGCGACGTCATAGAACCGCTCCGGGTGGCCTTCGAGCACGGCGCCACCACGGTCGCGGTCACCGGCCGCCCCGACGGCCCCGTCAGCCAGTACGCCGACCACGTGCTGACCACCTCCACCGCCCGGGAGAGCGAGCTCCGGCCGGCCGCCATGTCGTCCCGCACCAGTCAACTCCTGGTCGTGGACTGCCTGTTCACCGTCATCACACAGCGTACGTACGAGACCGCGGCCCCTGCCCTCGCGGCCTCGTACGAAGCCCTCGCCCACCGGCACGCGCCCCGAACCACCCGCTGACACCACGACCATGAAAGAGCAGCCGCCCGTGTCCACCACGTACTCCGAGCTCCGCGCCCAGCTGGCCACCCTCACCACCGAGGCGTTCCGCCCCGAACTGGCCGAGATCGACCGGCTGTCCACCCTGGAGATCGCCCGCACGATGAACGGCGAGGACCAGTCCGTCCCCGCCGCCGTCGCCCGCGAGCTCCCCGCCATCGCCGCCGCCATCGACGCCACCGCCGAGCGGATGGCCCGCGGCGGGCGCCTCCTCTACCTGGGCGCCGGCACCGCCGGCCGCCTCGGCGTCCTCGACGCCAGCGAGTGCCCGCCCACCTTCAACACCGACCCCTCCCAGGTCGTCGGCCTGATCGCGGGCGGCCCCTCCGCCATGGTCCAGGCCGTCGAGGGCGCCGAGGACTCCAAGGAGCTGGCCGGCGCCGACCTCGACGCGCTCGGCGTCGGCCCCGACGACACCGTCGTCGGCATCTCCGCCTCCGGCCGCACCCCGTACGCCATCGGCGCCGTCGAGCACGCCCGCGCCCTCGGCGCGCTCACCATCGGACTCTCCTGCAACACGGACAGCGCGCTCGCCGCCGCCGCCGAGCACGGCATCGAGGTCGTCCCCGGGCCCGAACTCCTCACCGGCTCCACCCGCCTGAAGGCGGGCACGGCCCAGAAGCTCGTCCTCAACATGATCTCGACGATCACCATGATCCGCCTCGGCAAGACCTACGGGAACCTCATGGTCGACGTCCGCGCCTCCAACGAGAAGCTCCAGGCCCGCTCGCGCCGCATCGTCGCGCTCGCGACCGGCGCCCCCGACGAGCAGATCGAGGCCGCGCTCGCCGCCGCCGAGGGGGAGGTGAAGAACGCCATCCTGATCATCCTCGCCGACGTCGACGCCGCCACCGCGGCCCGCCGCCTGGAGGAGTCCCACGGCCATCTGCGTGCGGCGCTGCACGCGACCACCCCCTGAGCCGTCCCCCGCCCCCGTACCGAAGGCACCACCGCACCATGAGCACAGACGACAAGAACCGCGCCATCGCCGCCGCGATCCTCCCCCTCGTCGGCGGCGCCGGGAACATCTCCTCCGTGGCCCACTGCATGACCCGCCTCCGGCTGGGTCTGCGCGACCGCTCGCTCGTCCAGGACGAGGCCCTCAAGGCCCTGCCGTCCGTGATGGGCGTGGTGGAGGACGACACGTACCAGATCGTCCTCGGCCCGGGCACGGTCGCCCGCGTCACCCCCGAGTTCGAGGCCCTGGTGGCCGAGGGAGCCGCGGAGGCCCCCGCGCACTCCGCCGAGGAGCTGGCCGACAAGGGCGCCGCCCTCAAGGCGGCGCGGAAGGCGAAGAACGCGACCCCCTTCAAGCTCTTCCTCCGCAAGATCGCGAACATCTTCGTCCCGCTGATCCCCGCCCTCATCGGCTGCGGCATCATCGCCGGCCTCAACGGCCTGCTGATCAACCTCGGCTGGCTGCCCGGCGTCACCCCGGCGCTCGCCGCCATCGCCAGCGGCTTCATGGCCCTCATCGCGGTCTTCGTCGGCTTCAACACGGCGAAGGAGTTCGGCGGCACGCCGATCCTCGGCGGCGCGGTCGCCGCCATCATCGTCTTCGCGGGCGTCGCCAAGATCGAGGTCTTCGGCCAGACCCTCTCCCCCGGCCAGGGCGGTGTCCTCGGCGCGCTCGGCGCGGCCGTCCTCGCCGTGTACGTGGAGAAGTGGTGCCGCCGCTGGGTGCCGGAGTCCCTCGACGTCCTGGTCACCCCGACGCTCACCGTGCTCGTCTCCGGGCTCGTCACGATCTACGGCCTGATGTTCGTCGCGGGCGAGGTCTCGCAGGGCATCGGCGACTTCGCCAACTGGCTCCTGGAGAACGCGGGCGCCGGCGCCGGCTTCCTCCTCGGCGGCCTCTTCCTGCCGCTGGTGATGCTCGGCCTCCACCAGGCCCTCATCCCCATCCACACCACGCTCATCGAGCAGCAGGGCTACACCGCGCTCCTCCCCATCCTGGCGATGGCGGGCGCGGGCCAGGTCGGCGCGGCCATGGCCGTCTACCTGAAGCTGCCGCGCAACGGCTCCATCCGCCGCACCATCAAGTCCGCCCTCCCGGCCGGCTTCCTCGGCGTCGGCGAACCGCTCATCTACGGCGTCTCCCTCCCCCTGGGCCGCCCCTTCGTCACGGCCTGCGTCGGCGGCGCGTTCGGCGGCGGGTTCGTCGGCCTCTTCTCGATGCTGGGCGACAAGGTCGGCTCCACCGCCATCGGCCCGTCCGGCTGGGCGCTCTTCCCGCTCCTCGACGGCAACAAGGGCCTCGGCACGACCATCGCGATCTACGCGGGCGGCCTGATCGTCGGCTACCTCGTCGGCTTCGTCGCCACGTACTTCTGGGGCTTCAGCCGCGAGCTGATCGAGGAGTTCGACGTGGACACGGAGGCGGCGGCGACCCCCGCCCCGGTCGCCGCGGGCACGCCCGCCGCCACCCCGGGCCACGAGCCCGAGCCCGAGGCCGTGAAGGTCTGACCCGCACCGGGAGTCCTTCCGTACGGCTCCGAAGGACGAGGCCCCGCCTCCGCGCACGTCACGCGGGCGCGGGGCCCCGGTCGACCCGGTCGACGACGACGCCGACGACGCTGGAGACCGGCAGCAGGCCCCAGAAGCGGGAGTCGGTGCTGAAGGCGGGGTTGTCGCCGAGGAGCGCGATCCGGCCGGGCGGGACGAGCGCGCCCTCGGGGACGCCGGCGGCGGCGCACACCTCGGGCGGGACCGGTTCCCCGGCCAGGGCGGCGACCCGCTTCACCACCAGCGGCGGCCGGGCCGCCGGGCCGGCGCCCGGGCGGGGGCGCACGAGTCCCTCGGGTGGGGCGACGACGACGATCCGGCCGGTACGCAGCCGGGCCGCGCCGCCGCGGACCACGAGGACCCGCTGGCCGTCGCGCAGGGCCGGCATCATGCTCGGCCCGTTGATCCGCAGCCGGGAGAGGAAGCGGCGCAGCAGCACCAGGAGCAGGACCGGGCCGGCGGTCGCGCCGAGGATCACGTACGGGTACATCCGCGTCTCGCCTCTCCTCAGGGCACCGGGTCCGGGACCGGGTCCGGCGCGTCCGTACGGTAGCCGTCGGCCTGGAGCGTGAACAGCTCCGCGTACCGGCCGCCGCGCTCGATCAGCGTCCGGTGGGTGCCCTCCTCGACGACCCGGCCGTCGCCGAGGACGACGATGCGGTCGGCGTCGCGGACGGCGCCGAGCCGGTGCGAGATCACCACGCCGGTCGCGCCGCCCCGCAGGGTGCGCAGGCTGTCGTGGATCTCCTTCTCGGCCTCCGCGTCCAGGCCCGCGCTGGGCTCGTCGAGGATCAGCAGGTCGGCGTCGGCGCGCATGAACGCCCGTGCCACGGCGACCCGTTGCCATTCGCCGCCGGAGAGCGACTGGCCGGCGAAGGACGCGCCGGGGCCGCCCTGCTCGGCGTCCGGGACGAAGATCCGGCTGAGGAGGGTGCCGTAGCCGGCGGGCAGGCGGGTGAGCCGGTCGTGGACGCCGGCCGCCCGCGCCGCCGCGGTGACGGCGGCGGTGTCGCCGGCCCGGTCGAGCCGGCCGAGGCCGACGTTCTCGGCGGCGGTGAGGTCGTAGCGGCCGTAGTCCTGGAAGACGACGCCGATCCGGCGGCGGTACTCGTCCGGGGTGAAGCGGCGGATGTCGGTGCCGTCCCACAGGATCCGGCCCTCGGTCGGGTCGTACAGCCGGCACAGCAGCTTCACCAGGGTGCTCTTGCCGGCGCCGTTCAGTCCGACGAGCGCGGTCGCCGCGCCCGCGGTGAGCGTCAGGTCCACCCCGCGCAGCACCCACGGCGAGGAGTCGTCGTACCGGAACCAGACGTTCTCGAAGGTGATCGAGGACCGCAGCGGGCGCGGCTCCTCGGCCGGCCCCTCCAGCTGCCGCAGGTCGGGGGTGAGGTCCCGCAGGGCCCGGTAGGAGACGAAGGTGAGGAGGGCCTGGTAGGCGTTGCTGCCGGTGTTCGCGAGCTGGCCGACGCCGGTCTGGATGGCGGCGGTGGCGGCGAGGAAGACGGAGACGTCGCCGACGGAGAGCGCGCCGGAGCCGACGGCCCCGACGACCCAGACGAGCCCCGCGCCGTAGACGGCGACGCCGAGCACGGACGGCCCGACCCCCCTGACGAGGTTGCGGAGTTCGGTGCGCCGCTCGGCCTCGGAGGCGGCGGCCAGTTCGGCCCGGGCCCGGTCCTTGAAGTGGTCCTGGAGCCCGAAGAGCCGGATCTCCTTCACCGCGTCGGTGTCGGTCAGCAGGCTCGCGTAGAACAGCTGGCGGCGGCTGCGCGCCACGATGTCCCGGATGACGGCGGCCCGGCGGCGGCCCGCGGTGAGCTGGGTCCGGAAGGTCGGCAGCGCCATGACCACGGTCAGCGCGCCGAGCAGCGGGTTGAGGACGCAGACCGTGATCAGGAAGCCGAGGAAGGTCACGAGCGCCTGCACGCCGCCGACGACCGAGCCGATCAGCATGCCGGGCGCGGAGGAGCCGGCCTCCTGGGCGAGCCGCAGCTCGTCCTGGAAGGCCGGGTCCTCGAAGTGCCGCAGTCCGGGCAGCCGGTTGACGCCCTCGAACAGCTCGTCCTGGACGCGGAGCTGGACCCGCCGGGCGTGCTGTTCGCGGAGGAAGTCGGTGACGGCGGGGACGAGCGCGATGCCGAGGGCGACGCCGACCATGAGGACGGCGACGCGGACGAGGGCGTCCGTGGGCCGGTCCTGGGTGATCGCGTCGAACAGCTCTCGGACGAGGAGCGCGGCGGCGGCGGGCAGGAGTCCCGCGACGACGCTCCCCGCCAGGTAGAGCAGGAGCGCGCCGGGCCCCGCCCGCCAGGCGAGCTTCGCGGCGGTCCGCCCGGCCCGGAGCACGTCCGCCCTCGGCTGCCGCTTCACCGGGAGGCGGAGGCCGTCGGGGCGGCGGGGGTCTTCGGGGCGGCGGGCGCGACCTGGCCGCGGTCGCTGATCCGGCCCTCGGCGTCGACGTCGAGGTAGCTGGGCCAGCGGACGATCCCGAAGGAGGCGGAGGCGCCCCCGGTGCCGGCGGCCTCGGGGACGACGCGGGCGACCGGGTCGAGCAGTTCGATCATCCGCTGCCGCTCGGGGCCGCCGCCCTTGAGGAAGACGAGCACATGGTCCCGGCCACCCGGGAAGTCCTTCGCCATGGCGGCGAATTCCGGCGCCTGCTCGACACAGGGCGTGCAGGTGGTGGAGAGGAATCCGATGACGGATCCAGGGGCGACGGAATTCCGGTCGATTTCCTCCCCGGAATGCGCGTGGGCATGGAATTCGGGGACGGGAGAACCGTCGGGAAGCGTGTTCTCCGGGGCGTCGGAGACGTATTCGCCGGAATTCCCGGCGGAGCCCGAGGTGCGGCGCGCGAGGGCGAGCAGCAGGAAGAGGTTGAAGACGGAGAGACAGCCGATCAGCACGACGGCGGCGACGAGCATGGGAAGGGCCTCGCTTGGGTTCGCGGCGGATGCGCAGGGGGCGGTCGGGGGGTCAGGAGGTCCGCCGGCCGGCTCCGCCGGTTCCCGAGAAGACGTCGGCGAGCAGGTCGGTGGAGAGGACGAGCGCGCTCACGCAGAGCGCGCCGAACAGGCTGACGAAGACCCCGGCGGGGTCGAGGGAGCCGGCCACCGGGACGGACCCCGGACCGCCCGCGGCGAGCGAGGCGGCGAAGCCGGTGCCGGTCGCCGCCAGGAGGACGGCGTTGCGGACGAGGTGGGCGGGCCCGACCCGGGTCCGGGAGGCGCCGAAGCAGGAGCAGGAGGTGTCGATCCCCCGGCGGAGGACCGAGGCCAGGGCCGCGGTGAAGACCGCGATCAGGCCGAAGGAGAGGACGAACGCCCAGGTGGTGAGGGCCGGCACCCAGACGGCGACGGCGAGCACCGCCTCCAGGACGGGCACCGCGACGGCGACCGGGCCGAGCGCCCGCAGCGGCACGATCCGCATCTCGCGGACGGTGGTGCGGAACGCGCCGGGGGCACGCGCCTTGCCCAGCGCGGAGGCCGCGAAGACGACGGCGACGACGCAGCGGAGGGCGAGGTTCAGGGGGTCGGTCACGTCGGTCACGGTCGTTCCTCCGTCGTCCGGTCCGGCCGGGGCCCTCCCCGGGGCCGCGTGGGGCGGCGCCGGGGAGGGAGGGGTTCACCGCGGAGTGCGGGAGGCGGTCAGCAGTCGCCCGGGTACGACTTGGTGACGCAGGTGGGCGCCGCCGCGCAGTTCCAGGAACAGCAGACCTTGACGTAGAGCGTGGAGCCGGAGCACCAGCTGCTGCCGCCCGCGGGGCAGGCGCAGTACGCCTCGGCGCTCTCCTCGCGGAGAACGCGTCCGAGAAGGCGGTCCGCCATGCCGACAATTGCCTTGACCATAGGATCCCTCACAAAGTGGAGATGGATATTCGGGTCGTGCAAACGTTCACGAGAACTCGCGTTCCGAAACCTACCCGGCTGCCGGAATAAATGTCTAGACCAACCGCGATCTTCGATCGCGAACGTGAACCACGGGCGCGAATCGCGAGGTCAGAGGGGGTAAAGGAAAAGAACCAGCCATCCGGAACGGCTGCCCCCACATGGAATTCAAGCTTCCGAAAGCACGTGCGCATGGCCGGAACCAGATGCCCCGCCGAGAGCGGACACCGTCCTAGACTCCGCAACCATGACGACCACGCACCACGACCTCGCCGCGATCGCCGCCGACCTCGCCCCCACCGGCACCCTGCGGGCCTCCGTCAACCTCGGGAACCCGGTACTCGCCCAGGGCACCCCGGAAGCGCCCGCCGGCATCACGGTCGACCTCGCGCGCGAGATCGGCCGGCGTCTCGCGCTCCCCGTCGAGACGCTCTGCTTCGACGCGGCGCGCAAGTCGTTCGAGGCGATGGCGGACGGCCGCGCCGACCTCTGCTTCCTCGCGATCGACCCCGCGCGCGAGAAGGAGGTCGCCTTCACCTCCCCGTACGTCGTCATCGAGGGCGTGTACGCGGTCCCCCGCGACTCGCCGCTCGTCTCCGTCGAGGACGTGGACGCGCCCGGCGTCCGCATCGGCGTCAAGCAGGGCTCGGCCTACGACCTCCACCTCACCCGCGCCCTCTCCCACGCGACCGTCGTCCGCGGCGCGGAGGGCGTCGAGGTCTTCCGCACCCTGGACCTGGAGGCCGGCGCGGGCATCCGCCAGCCGACCGCCGCGTACGTCGCCGCCCACCCCGAAGTCCGCCTGATCGACGGCCGCTTCATGGAGATCCGCCAGGCCGTCGGCACCACGACGGCCAGGGCCCCGGAGACGATCGCCTACCTCACCGCCCTCGTCGAGGAGCTGAAGAAGAACGGCTTCGTCACCGAGGCCCTGCACCGCTCCCACCAGGACCCGGCCCTGGTGGCCCCGTGACGACGCCACCCGGATTACGTCAATATCTCCCCGCGCAATCCCAGGAGATAGCGCCGATCCGGCACCAAAGCCGGACGGACCCCATGCCTCCGGCCCCTCTCTTCCGGCCACCTCCACCCCATGCCTACCGCGCCGTGACCCAAGCCACAGACGGACACGGCTACGTCGCTTTGAATCTTCCCGGCGTACACCTTCGACCCCATGGGGGGGGACCATGCCTCGCACACGAACGCGGCGCACCTTACTGATCGCGGCGCTCGCCGCCGCCACGCTCTCCGGCGTCACGACAGCAGCCCACGCCGACACGCCTCGCCCCGACGGCAGCGACCTGTACACCATCAAGCCGAACGAGGAGGGGATGTTCCCCCTCTACTCGACTCCGGAACCGGGACAGGTCCAGCCTCTCAACTGGGACGGCTGGCTCACCGGTTGGGGTCCGGGCAACAACGAGTCCCGCCACTGGGACGACAACGACTACACGGAGGTCCTGTTCACCGGCTGCACCTCCGAAGGTGAGCCCGTGTCCTCCCTCATGCTGAAGCTGTGGCAGGAGATCCCCTACAGCCTCGACAAGGACTTGGGCGTGAACACCCTCACCGGGTGCTTCAGGGGCCCCAGCTACACCTCTCAGGGTGTGTGGAACACGCACATCGACGGCGGCACCAAGCGCTACTTCACGATCCCGGCGCTCAACGGATCCATCTACACCAGGGCCACCGTCTCCGTGGACAAGGTGTACGTGGACACCACGGCCGCCGACTGACGGACCCCCGCCCCCGACCCGGCCGGGAGGTGGCGCTCCGTCTCCCGGCTTCTCTCCGAGATCGGCGCCGCCCCCTTGAGAACCCGAGCCCTCCTCCGTTCCTCCGCCGCCCTGTGGACCGCACCGGTCTGGGTCGGCATCGTCGTCTTCTACTTCTTCCACGCCCTCCATCTCACCCGGCCCTATGCCGAGGTCGTCGAGGGCCCCCTCTGGGCACCCCAGCAGGTGCACATCGCCCTGCTGTACTTCTACGCGTTCGCGTACGCCATCACCCTGGGCCTCGCGACCTGGGACGGCGGGAGACTCAAGAGGGACCGTGTGTGGGACCTCGCCCCGGGCCGCTCCCGCTACCGCGTGGCCGCCGTCGCGCTCGCGCCCTCCATCGTCGCCGGCTGGCTGATCCTGCTCCTGCCGGTCGTCATGCGCCTGGTCGAGACGCGGCTGGTGCCCACACCGGCGTCCCTGCTGCCCCTCCTCATGGGCATGGGCATCGTCTGCGCGTACGCGATCGTCGGCTGCGCCCTCGGACACATCACCCCACGGCTGATCGCCGCACCGTTCTCCGCCGTGGCGGCCTTCTACGCCATCGCCAAGACCAGCGCGTACAGCGACCCGGTATGGCCCCGGCACGTGTCCGGGCAGCTCGACACGAGTGCGGCGTTCGGGGAGTACTTCTCCGTACCCACGGTCCTGGTGCCGTTCCTGTTCGCCGCCGCACCGGCGGCGGCCGTCGCCGCGTGGTGGACCGGTGCAGGCCGCCGTCCGTGGCGCGTCGGCGCCCCGGTGGCGGCTCTCGCCGTCATGGCCGTCTGCGTGCACACCGCCTCGGGCTGGAGTGTGGCGGAGGGACCGGTCACCGCCGGCCACGCACCGGCCCGCTGTACCGGCTCGGCTCCCCGGGTCTGCATGGCGGAGGCGGGGGGCGCGGTCGAGGATCTCGACGCCGCACGGCGCGAGATCGCCACCTCACTGCAACGGCTCAAAGCGGCCGGTGTCGA
Organism: Streptomyces sp. NPDC007863; assembly: GCF_040633895.1. Classification (NCBI taxonomy): domain Bacteria; kingdom Bacillati; phylum Actinomycetota; class Actinomycetes; order Kitasatosporales; family Streptomycetaceae; genus Streptomyces; species Streptomyces sp. NPDC007863. The sequence goes on along the minus strand of NZ_JBEYEI010000016.1, from coordinate 133,099 downwards.
CGTCACTCCACCCGCCACGGTCGCCGACAGCCTGCTATACGAGCGCGACCGGCCCCCGTCGACCCGTTCGACCTGGTGGCTGCCGCTCACCGCCGAGGCCGACCGGCCGGACGGCGATCTCACGGGCCTCCGGTACGCCGTTCTCCTCCACTCCGTTTCCTTTCCCTGCGCCTTCCCCACCACGCTCCGCCCCGACGTCTCCGCCGACTGGATCGTCAACCACGACGCGGCCGTTCTGTGGGCCGCGTACGAGGTGGACGCCGAGGAGCCCTACCTCGCGTGGCGCAGGGCCGAGTACGGCCAGATCGCGAACGGCGGCGCGGTCCTGGCGAAGGTACGGGAGCGTGCCGCGAAGGGCCGCGCCCTCCCCACGGCCGCTCAGCGCGCGGCGTGGTTCGAACAGGAGAAGGCGAAGGCCTGCCACCTCGCACCCGCACCCGCACCCGCACCCGCACCTTCGGCAGGTGGATCGTGATCTGGTGGTTCAAGGGGCGCCGCGTGACGGCCGTCGTCCTGCCCGGCCTCATGGCGTTCGCCGCGCTCACCGCACTGGCGCACGACCAGTCCGTCGCCCTGCCCGGCATGTTCGGACCGGGCACCAGCCTGCTCTTCCTGATGAACATCGTGCCTCTGATCGTCACCGGCGTCCTCACCCACAGCCTCGCCCAGCGCCTTCCCGAGGGTGAGGAAACGGCGGCGCGGGCCGTCCACCGGTACGACGCGCTCCTCGTCCTCCACGCGGTCGCCGCGAGCGCGGCGACCGCGTGGGCGATCGGTCTCTCCTCCCACTCCCCGGCGGCGACCGAGGCGGGACGCAACACCTTCTTCCTCGTCGGCCTCGCGCTGCTGGGCGGCGCCGTCGGCCCCCAGCTCGCGACCGTCGCCCCCGTCGCCTGGGTATTCGTCACCGCGTTCGTCGGCTACCGCGACATCCGGCGGCCGTGGCCGTGGGCCGTCACCCTCCACCCCGCCGGGTACCTGCCCACGTTCCTCCTCTGTCTCCTGGTCTTCGCCGCCGGTCTGGCCGCGCTGACCCGCACTCGCCGCCCCGTGTGAAAGGCCGCCCGTGTCCCTCGTCCTCGAAGCCGTCTCCTATGCCTACGGCCGCCGAGACCGCCGCGTCCTCAACGGCCTCGACTACACCGTGCCCGAAGGGCTGACCATCCTGCTCGGCCCGAACGGCGCGGGGAAGACGACCCTGCTGAAACTCGCCGCCGGAGCGAGCCGCCCCCTGACCGGCACCGTGCACCTGGACCGGGTGTCCTCCCTGTCCAAGGAGTACCGGAGGAAGGTGGCCTGGATGCCCCAGAACATCACGGCCATGACCGGCCTCACCGCCCGCGAACAGGTCGCCTACACCGGCTGGTTGAAGGGCATGAACCGCGGCGAGGCCTGGGAAGCGGCCGCGACCGCCCTGGACCGGGTGCAGATGAGCGAACACTCCGGCGTCAGGACGAAGCGGCTCTCCGGCGGACAGCTCCGCCGGGTCGGCGTCGCCTCCGCCCTCGTGCACGGCGCCCGGGTGCTCCTCCTCGACGAGCCCACGGCCGGCATGGACCCCACCCAACGGCGCGTCTTCCGCGACCTGGTCCTCCGGCTCGCCACCGACGAGGTACGCGTCCTCCTGTCCACCCACGACGTCGCCGACCTCGCCGAGGAGGCCGACCACGTCACCACCCTCACCCGCGGCGTGATCACCTACTCCGGCTCCACCGGGGACTTCCTCGGCCACGCCCCCGCTGGAACGCCCGAAGCCCGCAGGGCGGAGGCCTCGTACACCGCGCTCACCTCCGCCCCGTCCCTCGACTGAACTCCTACTCGCCCAGCAGGCCCAGCAGTTCCGCCTCCCGCTCCACGCTCAGCCCCGCGCGCCGCTCCCGGTCGAGGCCCTGTTCCCGCTCCCAGGCGAGGGTGTCGGCGATCACTTCGTGACGCGGCCGCTGCCGGAGTCCGGCGGCGGCCGCCGCGGCACCCGAACGCGCCTGGAAGCCGCTCCAGTCCTCCGCCACGATCCACAGCGGCAGCGACTCGGGCCCCATGAACTCCGTCACGCCCTGCTCCAGGAGCCAGGCGGACCCGGCGGGCACCACGGGCCCGCGGTGCCCGGCGGCCCGGCGGGACAGCTCGATCCACTCGCCGAGCGGCACGTTCGGCCCCACCGCGTCGTACGCGCCGGTCAGCCCCTTCTCGGCCGAGTCCAGGATCCAGTCGACGAGGTCCCGCACGTCGACGACGCGGGTGGGCAGCCCGGGCTCGTCCGGCACGAGCAGCGGCGCCTCCGGGTCCCGGGCGGCCCGGGCCGCCCAGTAGCCGGTGCGGCAGCTGACGTCGCCGGGCCCGCCGATGAGCCCGGCCCGGGCGACGAGCAGCCGGTCCCCGACGGCGGCGGCCGACGCCCGCTCGCAGGCGGCCTTCGCCTCCCCGTACAACTCACGGTCGACCTCGTCGAGTTCGGTCGGCGTCATGAGCGGGGCGGACTCGTCGGCCCCGATCTCGGCCTGCGAGGCGTACACGTTCCCCGACGACACGTACGTCCAGTGCCGGGCCCGCTCCCCGAGCGCCGCCAGCGCCGCCTTCACGAACCCCGGCTGCCACGACACCTCGACCACGGCGTCCCAGTCCCGCCCGGACAGCGCGTCGTACGCCCCCGGATCCCGCCGGTCCGCGACGACCAGCCCGGCCCCCTCGGCCACCTCCCCGCTCTCCCCGCGCGCGAGACACGTCACCGCGTGCCCCCGCTCCAACGCCCGCCGCGAGACCTCGCGGCCCACCCAGGCGGTCCCGCCCAGCACCAGAATGTCCATGCGCCCAGTCGACCACCGAACACCCGCTCCCCAGAGGCCGGTTCGCCGTCGGCGCACCGAGTGCGCCGACGGCGAACAGAGAAAGGGGGCGCTCCCGTCAGAACAGGCTCTTGAACCCGTTCCAGCCGCCGCTCCCGATCAGCACCCGGCCGACGTACAGACCGGTCCCGGTGGAGGAGTACCAAGAAAGGGGTTCCCCTCAGGCGGAAAGGTCGATGGCGACAGGTTGCGGAGGGGCCGCGGGAGGACGTCGTGCGCGAGGGGCACGTACGCCTGGCCGGGGGTGCCGGCCCGAGGCCCCCACCTGCCGGCAAGCGGGTCGTACAGGCGCGCGAATCGCCGCCGCCACGGATACGTCATGTCGCCGAGAACCCGGCCCGGTCGGCCCCTCCACACCCCCCTTCCCGGCCGCCGAAGGGGCCGGGAGCGCGACGTGGCGCAGCCCGAGGGGAAAGGGACCCTGACCTGCCCCACACCCTGCCCACGCCCCTCACAAGCCCTCCCCTCGCACCTCCAACACCCCACCTGACCTGGGCATTTACCCTCCCCGCCTCTACCCTGGAAGTCACGTCGAGGGGAGAGCCACATGGCAGGGACGGACCGCGGAATCCGCACGGTCGAGGACGTACTGGTGCTGCTGGACGGGCTGTTCGCGCCCGGCGCCGACCGGTGGACGGAGGGCGGGGCGGACTGGTGGGACGGCTTCTACGCGGACCGCGACCGGCCGGTGCCGTTCTTCGTCCCGAAGCCGGACGAGAACCTGGTGGCGTACGCCGGCCAGGGCCTGCTCAAGGGCGGCGGGCGGGCGCTCGACCTGGGCTGCGGCCCCGGCCGGAACACCCTCCACCTGGCCTCGCTCGGCTACGAGGTGGACGGCGTCGACCTCTCCGCGACCGCCGTCCGCTGGGCGGAGGAGCGCGCCCGGGAGACGGGCACGACCGGCGCCCGCTTCCACCGCGGCGACGCCTTCGCGCCCGGCACCGTCGAGGGCCCCTACGACCTCGTGTACGACTCGGGCTGCTTCCACCACCTCCCGCCGCACCGCCGCGTCAGCTACCTCGCCCTCCTGGACCGGGTCCTCGCCCCCGGCGGCCTGTTCGCGCTGACCGCCTTCGCGGCCGGCGAGGGCGGCATGGGCTCGGAGCGCCCCGACGCCGGCTTCTACCGCGCGGGCGCCCTGGAGGGCGGCCTCGCCTACACCGACACCGACCTCCGCGCCGTCTTCGCGGACCTGACCCCGCTGGAGGTCCGCCGCATGCGCGCCGAACCCGCGGACTCCCCGCACTTCGGCGAGGGCTTCCTCTGGACGGCCCTCTTCCGCCGCGAGCCGTAACGAAGGAGAAAGGGGGGAGGCCCGGGGCGTGACGCCCCGGGCCTCCCCCTTTTTCTCCCTACGCCTAGAACAGCCCCTTGAAGGCGTTCCAGCCGCCGTTGCCGATGAGCACGCGGCCCGCGTACTTCGCCCGGCCGTCGGAGGCGTACCGGTACAGCTTCCCGTCCGTGGTCCGCGCGAGCAGATCGGCCCGCCCGTCCCCGGTCACGTCGCCGACCCCGGCCAGGGCGGAGTAGACGTTCCAGCCGCCACCGATCCGGTCCCGCGCGGTCACGCGGCCGCTCGGCGTCCCGTCGTACCGCCAGAGCACGCCGGCGTAGTCGAGGGCGACCAGGTCGGCGCGGCCGTCGGTGTTGATGTCGCCGACGCCGACGACCTTCTTGTAGAGCTTCCAGTCCACGCCGATCCGCACCCGCGGCTTCAGGTACGTGCCGCCGGTGCCGGCGTAGAAGTACATGTCGCCGGTGCTGGTCTGACGGGTGACCAGGTCCGGGTGACCGTCGCCGTTCAGGTCGCCGGGCGCGGTCAGCTGGTCGAACTGGCCCCAGCCGGTGCCGATCAGGGTGTACGGCGACGAGGCCGAGACGACCTTGCCGCAGCCGGGCCGGTAGGCCCGCAGCTCGTTCCCGACGCGGACGAGGACGTCATTGCACCGGTCGCTGTTCACGTCGCCGAAGGGCATGAGGAGCGTCCCGGCGGGGAACTTCGTCCCCGTCCCGGCGGTCCGCCCCGACAGGCCGCCCGTGCCGTTGCCCCGGTACATCGAGACGGCACCCAGGGAGTCGGTGACCAGCAGGTCGCCGACGGCGTCGTCGCCGGCGAGGTCACGCCAGACGGGCGCCCCGCCGGTCACGCGCAGGGACCCGGTCTGGACGAGATCGGCGCCCTGCCCGTCCCTCGGCTTCACGGTGAGGGTCCAGGTGTACGTACCGTTGAGCACCTTGTTGCCGGCGGTGTCCGTCCCGTCCCAGCCGTACTTCCCGTCCCAGCCGCCGTACAGGTGGACCGTGCCCGTCGGACCGGACACGCTCAGCGTGCGCACGACCTGCCCGGTCAGCTTGTTCTTCAGGGAGATCTGAGCCGCGCCGGCCTTCTCCTTCGACAGCCACCAGCGGGGCTGCCAGACGCCCCTCCTGATGTCGACCGCGGCCGGAACGGAGGCGTCGACGGCCGTGATCCGGCTGGTGGTGCCGCCGAGGCCGACGACCCTGATCGCCTCCCAGGAGTCGACGTAGGCGATGCCGCCGCCGTGGCGGTCGACCGTCCAGCCCTGGCCCTCGTACTGATCGCGGTCGGCCGCGAGGTCACCGAGATGACGCTCGACCGGCGTGCCGGACCGGACGTCCTCCACGTACAGGCCCGTGGTGGCGCCGGTCGCGGTGTAGGCGATGAAGCCGTCACCGAGCCGCGGCTTGGCGGCGGCCGGGATGCGGGTCCACACCGACTTCTTCGCCTCACGGTCGTGGACGACGACGGAACCCGGCGCCGAGGCGCACCGCCGCGTGATCCACTTGCCGACGACCTCAAGGCCGGTGAAGGCGCAGCCGGTGCCGAGGTCGGCGGTGGCGACGGTCGCCCCGGTCACCACGTCGACCGCCGAGACCGTGCCGTTCGTGGCGGAGCCGGTCCACAGCTGACGGCCCCAGAGCGACTGGTTCAGGTTGGTGGAGTCCCGCAGCACGGCGCCGGTCTCGACGTCCGCGACGATGGAGCGCAGGGTGGTGCCGGAGGTGGCGTAGAAGTGCACGTACCGGCCCTCGGACCGGACGAGCGTCTTGGCCTTGAGCGCGGTGGCGTACGGAAGCACCACCGTCCGGGGCGGACGGTCCTCGTTCCGCACCGGGTACGGCCACACCTTCACCGCGACGGCGCAGGCGACGCAGCCCGGCTTGTCGGCCTGCTCCAGGGTGACCAGCCGGCCCGCGCCGTCGTCCGCCCACCAGCGCGGCAGGGTCGCGCTCGACGGGGCATGCGGGCACCGGTTGTTCGCGACCATGGCGTCACAGCCCCACAGGGCGTCCGACTTGTAGTCGGACCCGTGTCCCAGCAGGTACCGCTCCGAACGGGCCGAGCCGGACTGCGACACCAGCTGCCCGTACGACAGGGTCAGGCCCTCCGTCTTGGCGGGCTCGCCGACCGAGGCCTCCCAGTACGCCCACGGCTCCCCGTCGGCGCTGATGCCCATCCGCAGCAGACTCCACCAGTCGGCGTCGTCGTTCTCGCCGAAGGTGTACAGCCAGCCGGACGAGCGGAAGACGGGATCGGACTGACGGACGGTCACTCCGAACCGGCGGGCTTCCCCGCCGGCGATCGGCACGGCCCACAGCTCGGCGGCGCCGGACAGGGTCTCCGTGTCGGGCAGGGGGGCCTTGCCGACGATCCAATCGCCGAGGAGGACGGGCACGGTGGTGCCGTCGGCGATCTGCTGGGGCAGCGTGACCTCGCGCGCCGGGGCGGTCGGCTCGGTGCGCGAGAGGACGAGGACCTTCGCGGTCCCGGCACCCCCGCCCAGCGCGATCCGGCCCGTGTCGAGCGACGCGGAGACGACCGGGAAGGACGCCTGGGTCAGCGGGGTGACGGCGCCGGAGGCGAAGTCGAGGAGCGCGACGGTCCGGGTGTCCCCGGTGGCGTAGCCGATGACCGCGCCCGTGTCGTCCTGGGTGAGGACGGACGGCTGCGCGGTGGCGCCCGGCAGGCGCACCTGGCGGTCGGCGGGCGCGCCCGTCCCGAACCCGTGGAAGGAGAGGGTGACCCCGTCGCTCCCGGGCTGGACCCGGACCAGCTGATTGCCGGCGACGAGCGGCAGCCACGTCTGTCCGGCGGTCGTGTCCACCGTGTCGGCCCGCCCGGCCTTGAAGTCGTGGACGGTGGCGCGGCCGCTCTCCGGGTCGGGGCAGACGTACCGGTCGCCGTACGCGTAGGACTCGTCCGCGGACGAGCACGCCGGAGCCACGACGCTGTTTCCGTAGCCCAGCTTCACCCAGCGCTTCTCCGGGCCCTTGGCCAGGAGCGCGCCGCTGACGCCGACCGCTTCGAGCGTATACGCCGGCAGGGTGCCCGCCTGGGGCATCGGGTCGATGATCGCCTCGTACGGCGCGGTGTCGGCGGCCACCGCGGCCGGGGCCGCGGCGGTGAGGCCGGTGACGGCCAGGGCCGCGCTCAGCGCGAGCGCGACCGTTCTTCGAACGGACAAAAGGGGTCCCCCTCATACGAAAAGCGTCGATGACGACAGGCTGCGGAGGGGTACGCGGAGACGGCGGCATGGCAGACGGACGGACGGCCACGGCGGTACGCGCGGGCGCCGGCCCGATGCCCCCCACCTGCCGGCTGAAGTGATCGTACAACCGGTCGAAACCGGCATGCCAGAGACTTCCCCCACCCCTACCCTGCCCCCATGGGGATCCGGAGGAGTTCGTACGTCTGTCTGCCGTGCCGCGCCTCGTACAAGCAGGGGGACGAGCACGGGCCCGAGCACCGCTGTCCGCGGTGCGGGGAGCCGACGACCGGGGTCGGGACCGCGTTCCAGCCGCCGCGGCGGCGGGACACCGAGGGGTGGCGGGTGCTGTCCGTGCTGCTGCACGCGGGGGTGCGGTTCCCCACCAGCTGCTGTCAGGGGTGCGGGCCCGGCTACCGGCCCCGGACGCTCGCCGAGGTGAAGGCGCGGGTGGCGTACGCGCGCCGGACCGGGGAGCCGCTCGCCGAGGCGCTCGTCCGGCCGGTGGTCTGAGACGCGGAAGGACCGGGAACGCGCCGAGGGCGGCACCCCCCTCGCGGGGAGTGCCGCCCTCGGCGTTCGCGTTCGACTCGCGTCAGCGATGAACTGCCGATCCGTCAGGATCAGAAGTCCATGTCACCGCCCGGCATGCCGCCGCCGGCCGGGGCCGCGGCCTTCTCCGGCTTGTCGGCGATGACGGCCTCGGTGGTGAGGAAGAGCGCGGCGATCGACGCGGCGTTCTGCAGCGCGGAGCGCGTCACCTTGGCCGGGTCGATGATGCCCTCGGCGACCAGGTCGACGTACTCGCCGGTCGCGGCGTTGAGGCCGTGGCCCGGGGTCAGGTTGCGCACCTTCTCGACCACGACGCCGCCCTCGAGGCCGGCGTTGACCGCGATCTGCTTGATCGGGGCCTCCAGGGCGAGCTTGACGATCGCGGCACCGGTGGCCTCGTCGCCGTCCAGCTCCAGCTTCTCGAAGACGCTGGAGGCCTGGAGCAGGGCCACGCCGCCGCCGGCGACGATGCCCTCCTCGACGGCCGCCTTGGCGTTGCGCACGGCGTCCTCGATGCGGTGCTTGCGCTCCTTGAGCTCGACCTCGGTCGCGGCACCGGCCTTGATGACCGCCACGCCGCCGGCGAGCTTCGCGAGGCGCTCCTGGAGCTTCTCGCGGTCGTAGTCGGAGTCGCTGTTCTCGATCTCGGCGCGGATCTGGTTCACGCGGCCCGCGACCTGCTCGCTGTCACCGGCACCGTCGACGATGGTGGTCTCGTCCTTGGTGATGACGACCTTGCGGGCGCGGCCCAGGAGGTCGAGACCGGCCGACTCCAGCTTGAGGCCGACCTCCTCGGAGATGACCGTGCCGCCGGTGAGGATGGCGATGTCCTGGAGCATGGCCTTGCGGCGGTCGCCGAAGCCCGGGGCCTTGACCGCGACGGAGCGGAAGGTGCCGCGGATCTTGTTGACGACCAGGGTCGACAGGGCCTCGCCCTCGACGTCCTCGGCGATGATCAGCAGCGGCTTGCCCGACTGCATGACCTTCTCCAGGAGCGGGAGGAGGTCCTTCACCGAGGAGATCTTGGAGTTGACGATGAGGAGGTAGGGGTCCTCGAGCGAGGCCTCCATGCGCTCCATGTCGGTGGCGAAGTACGCCGAGATGTAGCCCTTGTCGAAGCGCATGCCCTCGGTGAGCTCGAGCTCCAGACCGAAGGTCTGGGACTCCTCGACCGTGATGACGCCTTCCTTGCCGACCTTGTCCATCGCCTCGGCGATGAGCTCGCCGATCTGGGTGTCGGCGGCGGAGATGGAGGCGGTGGAGGCGATCTGCTCCTTCGTCTCGACCTCCTTCGCCTGGTCGAGCAGGGCGCCGGAGACGGCCTCGACGGCCTTCTCGATGCCGCGCTTGAGGGCCATCGGGTTGGCACCGGCGGCGACGTTGCGGAGGCCCTCGCGGACGAGCGCCTGGGCGAGGACGGTGGCGGTGGTCGTACCGTCGCCGGCGACGTCGTCCGTCTTCTTGGCGACTTCCTTGACCAGCTCGGCGCCGATCTTCTCGTACGGGTCCTCGAGCTCGATCTCCTTGGCGATGGAGACACCATCGTTGGTGATCGTGGGGGCGCCCCACTTCTTCTCGAGGACGACGTTACGGCCCTTGGGGCCGAGGGTGACCTTGACGGCGTCAGCGAGCTGGTTCATGCCGCGCTCGAGACCGCGCCGGGCCTCCTCGTCGAACGCGATGATCTTGGCCATGTGAAGTGGTCCTCCCGGACATGGGGTGGATAACGCTCCAGGACCGCGCCGACGCCCGCGACGGACGGCCTCCGCGCACCGTGTGGTTCCTTGCCCCACCCGGGTCGGCGGCCTCGTCATGCCCAGTCCTCGTAGCACTCTCACCTTCCGAGTGCTAACGCCAATGATTAGCACTCGACCCATGCGAGTGCAAGCGACTCTCGTGGATCGGGCACCTCGACGCCATCCGCGCGCGGGAGGCGCGCGCGAGGCGCCCCACCGGCGTCCGGGAACGCGTGAGGGGCCCGCATCCCAGGGGATGCGGGCCCCTCGACGACGAGACGTCGGTGGCCGATCGCGCCGCGCCTCAGGCGGTCACCTTGACCATGTCCGCCTGCGGACCCTTCTGACCCTGCGAGATCTCGAACTCGACTCGCTGGCCCTCTTCGAGGCTGCGGTACCCATCCATCTGGATGGCGCTGTAGTGGACGAAAACATCCGCACCACCGTCGACCGCGATGAAGCCGTAGCCCTTCTCCGCGTTGAACCACTTGACGGTGCCCTGAGCCATGCCTAACTCCCCTATTACTTACTGGCCCTTGCGCGGATCCGCACTTCACGGACCCGGGTCAGAACCTGCGCCGGAACGCGTCGACCGCGGCTGAATGTATCTGTCCAACTGCCCTCTGCAACAGGGCAATCCACCGGGAATTCTGGAAGGCGCGGAAAGGGGAATCGGGGAGAAATCCATGAATTGCCGGGCAACTCGGGCCGGGCGAAAGCGGCATAAGGGGCAGAGTGCCTATGCTTTTCGGCCGCTTCTTGGCCCGTTCTCGTCAGGTCCGCGGCCACTCTCATATGCGCCCGGCATGCGCGGCGGAGGGGGCTTCCCCAACTCTATCGCGCTCAACCATGCAGAATTGCCCCCTCCGCTTTCTCTCGCGGAAGGGGCAATTCTGTAGCGAAAGCTACCAACAGGTAAGGATCAGCAGCCGCCGGCGACGGCCGGGATGATCGAGACGCCCGCGCCGTCCGGCGTGGCGGTCTCCAGGCCCTGCTCGAAGCGGACGTCGTCGTCGTTCACATAGACGTTCACGAAGCGGCGCAGCTTGCCCTGGTCGTCCAGGACGCGGGCGGCGATGCCCGTGTGGTTCTTCTCCAGGTCGGCGATGACCTCGGCGAGGGTGCCGCCCTCGGCCGGGACCTCGGCCTGGCCGCCGGTGTAGGTGCGGAGGATGGTGGGGATGCGGACGTTCACGGCCATGTCGATGCTCTCCGTACGGGTGTCGGCGGGTGTCAGTGGGCCAGGCCCGCGTCGCGGAACGCGTCCAGGCTCGGGCGGATGGTGGCGGTCGCCTGAGAACTGTCGGCAACGGCGTCCAGGGTCTTGAGCCCGTCACCGGTGTTGAGGACGACGGTGGTGAGGTTCGGGTCGATGACGCCGGCCTCGACGAGCTTGCGCGCCACGCCGACGGTCACGCCGCCGGCCGTCTCGGCGAAGATGCCCTCGGTCCGGGCGAGCAGCTTGATCGCGTCCACGACCTGCTCGTCGTTCACGTCCTCCACCGCGCCGCCGGTGCGGCGGGCGATGTCGAGGACGTACGGGCCGTCGGCCGGGTTGCCGATCGCCAGGGACTTGGCGATGGTGTTCGGCTTCTGGGGCCGCACGACGTCGTGGCCGGCCTTGAAGGCCGCCGACACCGGGGAGCAGCCCTCGGCCTGGGCGCCGAAGATCTTGTACGGCTTGTCCTCGACGAGGCCCAGCTTGACGAGCTCCTGGAGCCCCTTGTCGATCTTGGTGAGCTGGGAGCCGGAGGCGATCGGGATGACCAGCTGGTCGGGGATGACCCAGCCGAGCTGCTCGCAGATCTCGTACGCGAGCGTCTTGGAGCCCTCGCCGTAGTACGGGCGGAGGTTGACGTTCACGAAGCCCCAGCCCTCGCCGAGCGGGTCGCCGATGAGCTCCGAGCAGAAGCGGTTGACGTCGTCGTAGTTGCCCTCGATGGCGACGAGGTCACCGCCGTACACGCCGGCCATGACGACCTTGCCCTGCTCCAGGTCGTGCGGGATGAAGACGCAGGAGCGGAAGCCGGCGCGGGCGGCGGCGGCGCCGACGGCGCCGGCGAGGTTGCCGGTGGAGGAGCAGGAGAGGGTGGTGAAGCCGAAGGCGCGGGCGGCCTCGATGGCCTGGGCGACGACCCGGTCCTTGAAGGAGTGGGTCGGGTTGCCGGAGTCGTCCTTGACGAAGAGCTTGCCGGGGGCGACGCCGAGCTCGCGGGCGAGGTTGTCGGCCTTGACGAGCGGGGTCCAGCCGGGGTTCAGGTTCGGCTTCTCGGCGACGTCGGCCGGGACGGGCAGCAGGGGCGCGTACCGCCAGATGTTCGCGGGGCCGGCCTCGATCCGCTTCCGCAGCTCCTCCGGGTCGCCGAGCGGCAGTTCGTAGGCCACTTCGAGGGGGCCGAAGCAGAGCTCGCAGGCGAAGATCGGGCCGAGGGCGAAGACCTCGCCGCATTCGCGACAGGAAAGCCCGGACGCGGGACCGAGATCGACGGTGGTGCCGGTGGTGTCGGCGGCGGCAGGTGCGGAGGTCTGTACAGCCATGGAGGGGAGGCCCTTTCTCCTCATCTTCCTCATGACGCATTTCGCCATGAGACGGATTTGGCACCTTCCCTAGCCGGGGGCCTCGCTGGCGCAAGACAAACCGACTGGAGGGTTGCCGGGGCTTCAACGGGCCGTATCCCTCTGCCCCTCTGGATGAGCGGTATTCGATTGTGAGACGCGGGCGGGACCCCGACATGCATCGGGCCTCCGCGTTGTTCAAGACTGTAACCGAAGGCTTCGAAGGTGGAGACGGTCGTCCGATCCGCGAGATGGAGATCACGTTGCTGGAAGAAGTGGAGCGCTGGCTGACCCGGCGGTCCTGGTCCGTGTCCGACCGCCCCCTGGAGCGGGTGCTCGCCGCCAAGCGGGGGACGACGGTCAGCGTGGTGCTGCCCGCGCTGAACGAGGAGGCGACGGTCGGGGACATCGTCGGCGTGATCCGGCGCGAGCTGATGACCGAGGCGGTGCCGCTCGTCGACGAGCTGGTGGTGATCGACTCGGGCTCCACCGACCGCACCGCCGAGGTCGCGGCGGCGGCCGGCGCGCGCGTCGTCGCCCGCGACGACATCCTCCCCCGCATACCGGCGGTGCCGGGCAAGGGCGAGGTCCTGTGGCGCTCACTCATGGTGACCGGCGGGGACGTGGTGTGCTTCGTCGACGCGGACCTGAGGGACTTCTCGGCGGACTTCGTCACGGGGATCGTGGGCCCGCTCCTCACCGACCCGGACGTCGACTTCGTGAAGGCGATGTACGACCGCCCCTTCGGAGACACCCCTGGTCAGGGCGGCCGCGTGACGGAACTGGTGGCGCGCCCGCTGCTCAACCTGCACTGGCCGCGCCTCGCCGGCTTCGTGCAGCCGCTGGGCGGCGAGTACGCGGCCCGGCGCTCGCTGCTCGAACGGCTCCCCTTCCCCGTCGGTTACGGAGTGGAGCTGGGCCTCCTCGTCGACGCGCTGCACACGGTGGGCCTGGACGCCCTCGCGCAGGTGGACGTCGGGGTCCGCAAGCACCGGCACCAGGACGGGCAGGCGCTGGGCCGGATGGCGGCGGCGATCTACCGCACGGCGCAGGTGCGGCTCTCCCGGGGCCATCTCGTACGCCCCTGGCTCACCCAGTTCGAGCGGGGCGAGGACGGCTTCGAGCCGCGCACGTACGCGGTGGACACGGAGGAGCGCCCGCCGATGGCCGAGATCACGGAGTACGCGCAGCGCCGCGTGGCGTAGGGACGTCACGACGCGAAGGCGCGCCATCGCGTGGCGTAACGTCCGTAGATGATGCGCTTTGCCTACATTGCCCTTTTATGCGCTTCAGATCATCGCACCCGCTTCTCCGCGTGCTCGCGGCGGGCTCCCTCGCCGTGGGCGCGCTCTCGCTGACGACGGCCGGGCCCGCCGCCGCCGACGTCGTCGAACCCTTCGGCGAGCGGTACCAGGAGTCCCTGTACGGGGACTTCACCACCATCGGCAACACCGTCATGGGCTGCCCGGAGACCCCCGCCGACCTGGCGGCCCGCTGCGCCACCGCCACGAAGGGCGAGGGCGCGGACAACAACAACACCTTCGTGATGCGGCGCCTCGACACCGCCGGCACCGGCGACGCCTACGGCTCCAGCACCGGCCGGGTCCGGCTCCCCGAGGGCGCCGAGGTGGCGTACGCCCGCCTCTCCTGGGGCGGCAACGACGGCACGTACCGGGGCCCGAGCGGGGCGCGGCTGAAGCGCTGCGACATCTCCGGCGCCGACGTGGCGCCCTCCCCGGGGGACCCGGCGACCACGGCCCCGCTGCTCGCGGTCGGGGCGAAGGCGGCGGCGCCCGTCTCGATCGACAGCATGGTCGTCGACCCGGCCGACACCAGCGGTCCGCACTACTACACGGGCGAGTCCGACGTGACCGCCGCCTTCGCGGGCGTCTCGGGGACGGGCGCGCCGGTGGCGGTCGGCGTGAGCGGCGTCTGGGCGCCGGACGGCAAGGGCTGCGTCGCCGGCTGGTCCCTCACCGTCGTGTACCGCTTCCCGGGCCCCGACCCGGTGAAGGCGCCGGAGCGGCGCTCCGTCCACGTCTACGGCGGGCACGTCCTCCAGCGCTCGACCTCCCCGGCGACGACGATCACGGTGGACGGCTTCCACCGCTCCCCGGGGAAGGCGCGGGCGAGCGTGACGGCGTACGAGGGCGACTGGAACACCCCCGGCGACAGGTTCCTCGTCGACGGGAAGAACGTCACCGAGTCCCACACCGGCAACACCGCCAACTTCTTCGTCAGCGAGGACGACGGCGCGGTCTCCCCGGACCTCGTCGACAACCTGTCCATCGACGCGAAGGAGTTCGACGTCCCCGACGGCGCGATCCCGGTCGGCGCGGCCTCCGCCGAGCTGACCTTCTCCACCAGCGGCGACACCTACGTGCCCTCCGGCCTCGCCTTCTCCGTGCCCGTGCCGGACCTGGAGGTCACCAAGACGGCGCACCCGCGCACGGTGAAGCCCGGGGACACCCTCACGTACACGATCACCGCGAAGAACGTCAGCGGGCTCGACCACCCGGACGCCTCCTTCGCCGACGACCTCACCGAGACCCTCGACGACGCCGACTACGCGGGCGACGCGAAGGCGGACCTGGGCGAGGTCGCGTACGAGAAGCGGAGGATCGGCTGGACCGGCGACCTCCCGGCCGGGAAGACGGCCACCGTCACGTACTCGGTGAAGGTGAAGGACCCGGCGACGGGCGACGGCAAGCTCCGCAACGCGGTCGTGGTGAGCTCCCCGCGCTCCAACTGCGGCGAGGGCAGCGAGGACCCGGCGTGCGCGGTGACCCCGGAACTGGAGAAGCCGGACCCGGGCCAGTCCCCGTCGACGTCCACGCCGTCGCCGCCGCCGACGCCGGAGCCCACCGACCCGACGTCCGGGCCCACGGAGCCCACCACCGCCCCGACCGACCCGTCCCCCTCCCCCTCCCCCTCGCCCTCCGTGACCACCACCGCGGCCCCGGCCCCCGGCCCCGGTCACGGCGGCACGGGAGGCGGCGGAACCGGCGGAACGGGCGGGTCCTGGGGCTCGGGCGGCTCCATGGCCGAGACCGGCGCGCACGGCGAGCGGCTGTGGCTGCTCGGCGCGCTCGCCGTGGTCCTGGCGGCGACGGGCCTGGTCGCGAAGGCGGCGATGCGCGGCCGGCGGATCCGCTGAGCACCGGCGTGGACGCCGGAGGCCGTCCGTATCCGGCCGACCGCTGACCGTATACGTACGTTTGAGCGGTTACGGGACGGGCTAGGTTCGCCACATGGCTTCCGTACTCGTGGCATCCAACCGAGGCCCCGTCTCGTACACGCTCGGTGACGACGGCACGCTCTCCTCCCGCAGGGGCGGCGGCGGCCTCGTCTCCGGCCTGAGCGCCGTGGACTCCCAGGACGGCCTGTGGGTGTGCGCGGCGCTCGGCGACGGCGACCGCGAGGCCGTCCGGCGCGGCGTCGCCGAGCCCGGGGTCCGGATGCTGGACATCGATCCGGAGGTGTACGCCGACGCGTACAACGGCATCGCGAACTCGGTGCTGTGGTTCCTCCACCACCACCTGTACGACATCCCCCGCGAGCCCGTCTTCGACGCCGCCTTCCGCCGCCGCTGGGACTCCTACCGCGCCTACAACCGCGCCTTCGCCGAGGCCCTGGCCGCCGAGGCGGCCGAGGGCGCGGCGGTCCTGGTGCAGGACTACCACCTGGCGCTCGTCCCCGGGATGCTGCGCGAGCTCCGCCCCGACCTCAGGATCGGTCACTTCACGCACACGCCGTGGGTGTCGCCGGAGTACCTGCGGATGGTGCCGGACGACATCGTCGAGGAGCTGCTGTGGGGCATGCTCGGCGCGGACGAGCTCGGTTTCCACACCTGGGGATGGGCGGCCTCCTTCATCGGCTGCTTCCAGCAGCGTGAGGACGCGACGGGCTACTCCCAGGGCGTGTGGCCGAGCGGCGACCCCTGGTACGGCGTGGAGTGGCGCCGGTACGGCATCGGGAAGGGCCGGACCCGCGTCCGGGTGTACGCGCTCGGCGTCGACGGCGACGAGCTGCGGGCCCTCGCCCACCGCCCCCAGGTCGACGAACGCCTGGCCCGGCTCCGCGAGGAGGTCGGGGACCGGAAGACCATCGTCCGCGTCGACCGCACCGAACTGTCGAAGAACATCCTGCGCGGCCTGCTGGCCTACCGGGAGCTGCTGACCGAGCACCCCGAGTGGCGCGACAGGGTCGTCCACCTGGCCTCCGCCTACCCCTCCCGGCAGGACCTGGAGTCGTACCGCGCCTACACGGCGTCCGTCGTCGCCCTCGCCGAGGAGATCAACGCCGAGTTCGGCACGGCCGGCTGGCAGCCGGTCCTGGTCTCCGTCGAGGACGACTTCACCCGCTCCCTCGCCGCGTACCGGCTCGCCGACGTGGCCCTGGTCAACCCGGTCCGGGACGGCATGAACCTCGTGGCGAAGGAGATACCCGTGGTCTCGGACGCGGGCTGCGCCCTGGTCCTGTCGACCGGCGCGGGCGCCCACCGCGAGCTGGGGGACGACGCCCTCACCGTCGACCCCTTCGACGTCTCGGCCACCGCCGAGGCCCTCCACACGGCCCTCACCATGCCGGCCGAGGAGCGCGCCGCGCGCACCGGGCGCCTCGCCGAGGCCGCCACCGCCCTCCCCCCGCAGCGCTGGTTCCTCGACCAGGTGGAGGCCCTGCGGACCACCTCGGACTGACCCCGCCCCCCTCCAACTCCGTCCCCCTTCCCGTCCGTTGTGGACCGGGCACGCCCCCGCCCCCTAGCCTGCTCCCGGGGCGAGGCGTGATCAGGGGGAGGCGCGGTGGCGGAGCAGCGAGGGGGTGCGGTGCGGCCGGGCGACCGGATCGGGCCGTACACCGTCCTCACCGAACTGGCCGGCGGCGGGATGGGCCGGGTGTACGTGGCCCGGTCGCCCGGCGGACGGACGGTGGCCGTGAAGACCCTGCTGGGCGCCGCCGACGGCGGGACCATCGCCCCCGAGGACCGGCGCCGCTTCGCCCGCGAGGCGGCGCTCGCCCAGCGGGTGCACGGCCCCTTCACCGCCGGGATCGTCGGCGCGGACGCCGACGCCGAGGTCCCCTGGATGGCCACCGAGTACATCCCGGCCCCGTCGCTGCACGAACTCGTCGCGGGGCAGGGCCCGTTGCCACCGGAGTCGCTGGCGTGGATCGCCGCCGGCACGGCCGAGGCGCTCACCGACATCCACGCCGCCGGGCTCGTCCACCGGGACGTGAAGCCGTCGAACATCCTGCTGCCCGAGGAGGGGCCCCGGGTGATCGACTTCGGCATCTCGCAGGCCGCCGACCTCACCCGTACCGGCAACGCGCTGGGCACCATCCCCTTCGCCGCCCCCGAGCAGGCGCGCGGCGAGCCGACCACCCCCGCGTCCGACGTCTTCTCGCTCGGCGCCACCTTCTTCTTCCTGCTCACCGGCCGCAGCCCCTACCGGGGCATGGGCCACGGCACGGCGATGGAGCAGCTGGTCCGGGCCGCCGAGGCCGACCTCGACCTGCGCGGACTGCCGGCCGAGGCGGCCGGGCTCGTCCTCCCCTGCCTCGCCGTCGCCCCCGCCGACCGCCCGGCCCCCGGCGCCCTGCTCGACCTCGTCGAACCGGTCCTCGCCGCCCGGCCGCAGGCGCACGGCGCCGCCGACTGGCTGCCCGACGACTGGGCCCGCGCCATCGAGCGCCACCGGGTCCGCCGCACCCAGGAGGCCGGCACGGCGGGCCGCCGGTACGCCACCGACGCCGGCACCGCGCGGGCGCCGCGGCCGGCCCCGAACCGCACCCGCCGCCTCCCCCGCCCCGCGCCTGCCCGCGCCCGCCGCCTCACCCCGGTCACGGCCACGCTCGGCGTCGCGCTGGCCGCCGGCGCCGCCGCCACGGTCTACGCCCTGCTGCCCGACGGTCCCGGCCTCTCCCCCGTACGCCAGGACCTGCGGCTGGCACTGGTGGAGGAGACGGCGACCGGGGAGTGCACGGACGCGATGGCGCCGCCGACGTTCTACGACGAGAAGACGAAGACGTGCTTCCGGGTCTCGACCCGGGACGCGGAACGCATGAGCGTGAAACAGCTCCGCAAGGCGGAGTCCGCGTTCGACGCGGCGATGGGCGGCGCCATGGTCAACGTGACCTTCCAGGACGCCGACGGCAAACGCTTCACGGCCCTCACCGAACTGGCCTCGAAGCGCGAGGCCCCCAGGAACCAGATCGCCATCCTCCTGGGCGACCGGCTGATCAGCGCCCCCTCGGTCGCCTCCCCCATCCCCGGCAACGAGATCCAGATCTCCGGCGGCTTCACCAAGAGCGAGGCCGACGCCCTGGCCGTGGAACTGGGCGGCTGAGACTCAGCTCCCGTCGGCACCCTCCCGCCGCTCCCGCCCCCACGCGGCGAGCGGCTCCAGCGCGTCGTTCAGCCGGAGACCGTCCTTGGTGAGCCCGTACTCGACCCGCGGCGGCACCTCGTCGTACGAGACACGGCGCACGATCCCGTCCGCCTCCATCTCCCGCAGATGGGAGGAGAGCACCTTCTCGGTGATCCCCGGCACCATCCGCCGCAGCTCCCCGAACCGCCGCTCGGGCCCCTCGCGGAGCGCCCAGAGGATCAGCACCTTCCACTTCCCGCCGATCACCTCCATGGCGGTGTCGATCCCGCACACGTGCCCCTCGTCATCCACAGGCCGATTCACCGTCGTCATGCCGCATCCTCCTGACCTGCTCGCTCACCTCAGGGTAACCACCCACTCCGAAGTGGGTACTTGAGCAGGTCAGAGCCCTGCCGCAGCCTTGAGGACATGACAGCGAACGCATCCGCCAAGACACCCGTCACCCTCCTCGGCCTCGGCGCCATGGGCACCGCCCTCGCCCGCACCTGGCTCGCCGCCGGCCACCCGCTCACCGTCTGGAACCGCACCGCCTCCCGCGCCGAACCCCTGGTGGCCGAGGGCGCGACGGCCGCCGGGACCGCCGCCGAAGCCGTCGCGGCGAGCGACCTGGTGATCCTCTGCCTCCTGGACGACGCCTCGGTGGACGAGGCCCTGAAGGACGCCGACCTGACCGGCAAGGACCTGGTCAACCTCACCACCACGACCCCCGCCCAGGCCCGCGAGCGCGCCGCCTGGGCGACCGCCCGGGGCGCCCGCTACCTGGACGGCGGCATCATGGCCGTCCCGCCGATGATCGGCGTCCCGGAGGCCGGCGGATACGTCTTCTACAGCGGCGCGGCGGACCTCTTCGAGACCCACGCGAAGACCCTCGCGGTCCCCGCGGGCACCCGCTTCGTCGGCACGGACGCCGGCCACGCGGCCCTCCACGACGTGGCCCTGCTCAGCGCCATGTACGGCATGTTCGCGGGCGCGGCCCACGCCTTCGCCCTGATCCGCGGGGAGGACATCGACCCGGCCGCGTTCGCCCCCTTCCTCACCGAATGGCTCACCGCCATGGCCGGCCCCCACGTCACCCAGACCGCCGACCAGCTGACCAGCGGCGACTACACCACCAACGTGGTCAGCAACCTCGGCATGCAGACGGCCGGCACCCCCACCTTCCTCACCACCGCCGCCGAACAGGGCGTGAGCCCCGAACTCCTCACCCCCTACTTCGCCCTCATGCGCCGCCGCCTCACGGAGGGCTCCCCGTCGGAGGACCTGACGGGCGTGGTGGACCTGCTGCGGCGGTGACGGAGTGGGCGCCTGTCAGCTCGACCAGGTGATGGTCCGCGCGTCCGGCGTGACCGTGATCCGGAAGCGGTCGAGCTCGGGTGATCCGTCCTTCCGCCAGCGGGTCAGGTGGTCTTCGATCCGGTCCCACAAACGCTCCGGACCTCCCTGCCGGACGGTCCACCCTCTGCCGTCCCTACGAACGGCGGCCCATGATCCGGCGTCGACGTCGAGGAACACCTGCCAGGTCTCACCGCCCTCGCGCGGGATCAGGATCCGCTGGGTGCGAGGCGCCGCGATCTGGGCGACGAACCGTGCGGTCCAGTCGTCCAAGTCGTCGGCGCCGACGAGGGCTTCGCGTTCCTCTCCCTGGCCGAGATCCGGGAGCATCCCGAGCGGGGGCGGAAGCTGGGGCCGGGCGAGCATGAACGAGACCTGGCCGCCCAGGAGCCTGCCGTGGGCGACGCCGTCGTCGACGGTGAGGCGGGCGAGTTCGGAAGAGTACATCCACCCGCACACGGTGGCGAGGATCTGGCCACCGGGCCGGGTCTGGGCGAGCCAGGCCGGCGGGATGTCCAGGACTCCGCAGGTGGCCACGATCCGGTCGTACGGACGATCCTCCGGGTACCCGTCGAGGCCGTCCCCGACGACAAGCCGAGGACGGAGGCCCACGGCACCCAGGGCGGTACGGGCCCGGGCGGACACGTCTTCGTCGACCTCGATCGAGGTCACCAGGCCGTCCCCGAGACGGTGGCACAGGAGCGCGGTCGAATAGCCGGTGCCGGTGCCGATCTCCAGGACCCGCATTCCGTCTTCCAGGCGGAGCTCTTCGAGCATCCGGACGACCAGGCTCGGCAGGGTGCTGGAGCTGGTGGGCGCCCGGAAGATCCGGCCGTGGATGTCGACGGGCGCCACCGTCCCGGCGATCTGGGTCACCAGGGACTCGTCGTCGTACGTGCCGGGGAGCCACGCCGGATCGTCGGACAGGACCGGCTCCCAGCCGGTGGGCCCGTCGCCGTCGACCCGGCGGAAGTACCCGCCCCTGAGGAACTCGTGCCGAGGCGTGTCGAGCACGGCCCGGCGCCACCGGGGCGAGCGCAGTCGACCACCGGCGGCGAGCCGCTCGGCCAGGGCCTCACGCAGGGTCTTGTCGTCGCTCACGTGGTCTTCCGTCCGAGGAGGTCGGCCATGGCCGCGACCATGGGCAGTCCGGTTTCGGGTTCCATCCAGGCCCACTGGCCGGACGGGTTGCATTCGAGGAACCACCATGCCCCCGTCCGGTCCACGGCGAAGTCGAATGCGCCGAAGACCAGCCCGAAGTGGTCCAGGTACCGATGGAGGGCGCCGGTGATCCCGGGCGGAGCTTCGACCACGGTGTAGGTCAGCCGGTCGTAGTCCGTACGCCAGTCGAGCAGGTCCGAGTCGATCCGGACGCTGAACACCCTCCGGCCCATCACCGTCACGCGTACGTCGGCGACCTTGTCGATACGGCTCTGGAACAAGTGGGCGGTGCCGGCCACCCGCTCGTCGACCTGGTCCGCAGTGACCTCTGCGACCTCAACGGTGCAGGACACTCCGTCTCTCCGGTACAGGGGCGTCGACAGGGGTTTGTAGATGACGGGGCCGTTCGTCCTGATGAACGAGCGGGTCGCGTCCGGATCGGAGGTGATGAGGGTCCGTGGGACGCGGAATCCGCATCGCACGGCGACTGCGAGCCCGGAGGGCTTGAACTCGGCGTCCCCGATGCGGTGGGGGTGATTCACGTACAGGCAGCCGGGGAGGGAGGCAAGGACGCCTCCGAGACCATAGCGGGCCTGAGTCGTGGCGAAGCGGGCGTCGTGCTCGTCGAGATGCGTGAAGGCGAAGCCGGACGGACGCCGGTAGTACAGCGACCGCACGCTGGCGAGGTCGGCGGTCCTGGTGGGGGTGGTCAGCGTTCCTGCGATGCCGTGAGGCGTGAGGGTGGCCGCGAACGACAAGGTGGCGGGGAAGTCCCCCGAGTCGAGCTGCACGACCGGGACGTCCCGGTCGTGCAGCTCGCTCATCACCAGGTCGGCCGTGGGGTCGTCGATCATGGTGACGACCAGCACCGGGCCGACCTCGGTCACTGGTCGGAGTCGTTTCCGGTGTCCTGGTCGCCACCGCCGGACCCACCGCCGCTGGAGCCGTCCGAGGGGTTGCCGGTGTTGGTGGCCGGGTTGGTTCCGGTACTGGTCCCGTGACCGGGCATCTCCATGATCTGACCGGCGGCGTCGAAATACCGGGCGGTCTGGGTGTCCGGGTCGATCTCGGCCCGGACCCAGGCGGGCGCCATGGCCGGGTAGGGGGCCATGCGCTGGACACCCCACGGCACGGCCGTGTGGTGTCCCATGGGCAACGGCGTCCCGGTCGGGAGCCGGTCGGAGTGGGTGAACACGCTTCCTCCATCGGTCGGTTCGGTTGGTGCGCGGTGCCCGGCCACGGCGAGGCAGGCGTCACGGGCAGCGGCCGGGTTCAGTCCGGCAGCGGCTGGGCCTCGTCCGGCGCCAGGGTGCCGGGCTCGAATGGCACCGGACACGCGGCGCCGGACACGGGCACTCTGGACGGTCTGACGTTGCCGAGGGCCGTCGACCACTCCACCCCGGAAGCGGGGCGGATGTGCGCGACGTCGACCACACGGCCGTGGTCGTGCATCTCGTGCGTAACCGCCATGAGCGCACCCTCGCCCCCGCAGGCGATGTCCCGTACTCGGCACCCGATCAACTCGTGCTGGACATGGCCGGCATCGTCGGCAGCGCTCACCCCTCCCCCTCCTCCCCGCCCGGTTCGCCGAAGACACGGTCGAGAAACCGCGCCCACCCCTCGGCCCCCCGTTCACGCAGCTCCCGGCTCGGAACCCCGAACTCCGCGCTCACCGCGACGTAGTCGGGCCCGCCCGCCTCTGGCGCGCGGTGAGGAGGTGAACTGTCCATCGCTTGCTCCTGTGGTCGACGTGCGATCAGTCAACGGCCGGAGACCGCCACGGGACAGGAAAGGTCTCCGGTCGGCGCACGCGGCGGGACCGGAAGACTTTGCCTGCCCTTTGCGACTCCTCTGGCTCGGAGCACGGGCCGGCACTACGTTCTGTCTCGTGGCAGTCAACGCCGTGCTGAAGCAGCGGATGGCCGACTTAGGCCTCACTCAGGAAGAGTTGGCGGGTCGGATGAACGCCGCCCTGCTGGAGATCACCGGCAGGCCCGGCGATGTGTCGGACCGGACCGTACGGAATCTGCTCAGCGGAGCCACCCGGCGCCCGATCGGCCGTACGCGCAGGGCACTGGAAGCGGTCTTCCGCTGCCCCCTGAGAGATCTGGGATTCGATTCCCCCCGCACCATGCCCCCGCCGGAGGATCCAGTGGAACGCCGCCAGTTTCATCGCAGTCGGCACTGCGCTGGCACTCACCTCGGCAACCCCGTCCCACGGGACACCCCGACGCATCGGCGTCAGCGACGTCGAACGCCTCCACCGCAGGTTCGCGGACATCATCGCCAAGGACCACCGTCATGGCGGGCGTCTCGTCATCGAGCACACGGCCACGGCTCTCGCGGACGAAGCCCTCGCCCTCCAGGAGGCCGGCACGGCCAGCCAGCGCATCAGAAAGCAGGTCTACGCCGCGGCTGCCGCGTTCCGGTCCTCCGCGATGTGGGCCGCCATCGACGGGCGGCGCTTCGACGACGCCGCCCGGCACATGCATGCCGCCCAGCAACTCGCCGAAATGGCCGGAGACCCGTACATCAAGTTCCGCATCTGGTCCCACGCAGGGACGATGTACCGGCACATGGGACGTCCGGCGGACGCACTCGCGGCCAACGACGTGGCCCGTAAGCTCGGCATCACCCGCCAGGACCCCATGTTCGCCTCCCTGGGCCTGGCCCGGCAGGGCGCGATCCACGGAGCAGCCGGTGACGGCACGGCCGCCCACCGAGCCTTCCAGCAGTCGCAGGAAGCCCTGCTGCGCGCGGATCCGGATGCCCCACGGCCGGTGTGGCTGAACGCCTTCTACGACCAGGCCGAACTCGACAGCCTCGCCCTGTCCGCGTATCTCTCCCTCCGCGACTTCGAGCGGGCGGAAGCCCATGGGCACCGCTGCCTCGCGGCACTGCGCCCTCACATGCAGCGGTCCAAGGCCATCGCCACGACCCGTGTCGCGCGGGCCCAACTCGAACAGGGAGAAGTGGAAGCAGCCCTGGCGAGCGCCATGTCCATCTCGGCCGACGCCGCGACCCGTCACCCCCGCGTCGTGGGAATGCTCCGGGCCTTCGGCAGCCGTCTGGAGTACGCGGCCCCCGGCACCGCTTTCGCCCACACCTGGACGCAGCACACTCGCGAGACCTGGAGGCAGCCCGCATGATCCCCCGACTCCGCCGCTACGCGGGCACGCCCTCGGACCTCGAAGAGGTCACCGCACCGCTGATCGCGGTGTACGCGGAGGTACGCGAGCCCCTGCTCCATCTGCCGAACTACTCGGTGCAGACCTTCACCGAACGCCTGGAGCGCCACGGAAGGGAGCCGGGGTTCGGGGTGGTGCTGGCGTTCGATGCCGAGGACCGGCCGGTCGGCTATGCGTACGGGAACACCGTGGAGAACGGTGACCGGTGGTGGCAGCGGATGGGCGAGGTCGACGCGCGGTTCACCAGCCGTCCCGCCCTGGCCCTCAAGGAGATCGGCGTGACGATTTCCCATCGGGGCACGGGGCTGGCCCGGCGCATCCATGACGAGCTGCTCGCCGGTCGCAGCGAGGCGTACGTGTCCCTCATGGTGAACGCGGCGGCCGGCGACGGAAAGGTGCGGCGGGTCTACGAGTCCTGGGGGTACACGGTGATCGGCACGAGTCAGCCGTCCCCCGCCTCGCCCGTGCTCGCCGCGATGATCCGGCGGACCACGGCGGGTTAGTCGTTGCTGTCGCCGCCGCCGTCGATGACGGTCAGCCCGGAGTACGGGTCGGTGCTGTCGGCGGGGACGTTCTGGATGGCCCGGCCCTGCGCGGCCCCGTTCCCGTTGAAGACGAAGTCGGGCCGGAGGCGCCAGTCGCGACCGTCGGGGTAGATGAATCCGGCGTCCGAGAGCTGCTTGAGGGCGCGCGAGACGGTCGGCTGGGACATGCCTACCTGCTCGGCGAACTTCGCCTGGCTCTCCACCCGCACCAGGCCGTGGTCCTTGCGGTTCTGGAGTGCGCACATCTTGTGGAACAGCTTGTAGCCCGCCCCGCTGAGGTCCGCCTCGGCGAGGGCTTCATGAGCGTCGTAACCCATCGTGGTGTAGCCACCTCCCCGGAACCAGAGCGCGTGCGCGGCACCGACCGACGAGTGCACGGTGAGGTCCTGTACCTCACCCGTGGACCGGTTGACCGTCTCGATCTTCGTCACACGTCGGGCCGCACGCACAGAGTACCTCCGGGATGGATGGGCTTGACCCAGAACACCGAACATTTGATTCATTTATGAATGAGACATACAAGATCCGGGTAGCCAGTTATTCAATTTCGTATTGCTAGCCTACGGGCTCGCATGGTCCCTTGACCATTCCCGCAGGCCAGCGCCCCGCCAGGGTCGCTCCGTCTTTAACAGGTAAGGCACCCGCCGCGCGGGCGCGCCCCCCGCCCACCCTCGCCGCGCGGATCCCTCCGCCGCCGTGGGCCGAGGGCGGTGCCTTCGAGGGAAGCGTGGCCGGGGCCGGTGGCTGGTTGCTGGGGGCCACGTGGCGGACGACCGGTCGGCTCTCCCGCCGCCGTGGCCGCTTGTCTTGGGCCGAGGTCCGGGCGGGGTCTGAGGGCGCTGCGGTGATGGGTCGCGTACGGGGCCGGACCGGGGTGGGCCCACGGGGGCGTCGGCTCGGTGCGTACGGATTCCGCTTCACCCCGCACCGCTCCCGCCACGCCGCGCCCCACCCCGCGCGGTCGGCGCACGGGTTCCACCGGCGGGCGGCTCGGGGCGCGGCAGCAAGAGGCCGGCGCGGCGGCGCGGACCGTTGCGGCGGTGATTCGGTTCCGTTAATCGGTGACGACCCCTCCTCGGGGAGGGGTGTCCCGTGGCACACTCGCGGCGATCGTTCCCCCAGGCGATCCGTTTTCCCCCAGAGGCAAGCGGAAGGATCGCAACACACGTGAAGAAGATTGTCGTGGGCATGACTCTCGGGTCGGCGCTCACCGCACTCCTCGCCGCGGGGCTCACCCCCGCCGCCGCGCAGGAGGCCCGGGACACGGTGCAGGCCGGTGCGAAGGCCCAGCGGGCCGACAACCGGCCGGGGCCGCTCACCAAGCAGCGCACCGAGCTGCGCGAGAAGGCGATCGACCTGGTCGCCAAGGGCAAGGCCAAGGCGAACGCCCGGGGCGTCGTCGAGGTCGCGCCGGGGAAGTTCGCCGAGACCGAGACCACCACCGCCGTACGGCAGGAGAAGATCCTCACGATCCTCTCCGAGTTCGGCGACCAGGGGTCCGGGAAGCTCGGCACCACCCCCGGGCCGCTGCACAACCAGATA
The DNA here is from genome assembly GCF_040633895.1 of Streptomyces sp. NPDC007863. Classification (NCBI taxonomy): domain Bacteria; kingdom Bacillati; phylum Actinomycetota; class Actinomycetes; order Kitasatosporales; family Streptomycetaceae; genus Streptomyces; species Streptomyces sp. NPDC007863. The sequence goes on along the minus strand of NZ_JBEYEI010000016.1, from coordinate 106,747 downwards.
GCCCAGCCGGACCGGGCCACGGACAACTCCAACGCCTGGACGGCCGACTTCGACAAGGCCTACTACGAGAACCTCTTCAACGGCCCCGGCGAGTCGATGAAGACGTACTACGAGAAGCTGTCGAACGGCGCCTACTCCGTCTCCAACGTCGTCGAGGACTGGGTCAAGGTCCCCGGCAACGCCTCCGTCTACGGCGACAACGCCGTGGAGGACAACGGCGGTTCGTGGGCGTTCATCCAGGACACCGGCAACGCCTGGTGGGACGCGCAGCTCGCGGCCGGCAAGACGCCCGCCGAGATCGACGCGTACCTCGCGCAGTTCGACGTCTGGGACCGCAACGACTGGGACCACGACGGGAACTTCGACGAGGCCGACGGCTACATCGACCACTTCCAGGCCGTCCACGCCGGCATGGGCGAGGACGCCGGCGGCGGCGCCCAGGGCGAGGACGCCATCTGGTCGCACCGGTGGTACGTCAACGGGGACGACTACGGGCTCACCGGGCCCGACGTCGCCGGTACGCAGAACAAGGCCGGCGGCGCCCGCATCGGGCAGTCCAGGTACTGGCTCGGCGACTACACCACCGAGGGCGAGAACGGCGGACTCGGCGTCTTCTGCCACGAGTTCGGCCACGACCTCGGCCTGCCGGACTACTACGACACCGACGGCGGCGAGAACTCCACCGCCTTCTGGACCCTGATGAGCTCCGGCTCCTGGCTCGGCCACGGCGACGCCGCGAACGCCGGCATCGGCACCCACCCGGGCCTGATGGGCGCCGAGGAGAAGCTCTTCCTCGGCTGGCTCGACTACGTCGACGCGCCGCTCGGCTCCGACGGCGGCTACACGCTGAGCCCGGCCGCCCTCCAGGAGGCGGGCAAGGCGCAGGCCGTCCGCGTCGCGCTCCCCGACAAGGCCGCCTCCACCACCTATGCCACCCCGGCCTCCGGCACGCACGCCTGGTGGACCGGCTCGGCCGACGGCCTCAACCAGGCCCTCACCCGCTCCGTCCCGGCCGCCCCGCGCGTCACCGTGAAGGCGAGCGCCTGGTACGAGATCGAGGCGGACTTCGACTACCTCTTCGCCGAGTACTCCCTCGACGGCGGCGCCACCTGGGCCCGCGCCGGCGAGGCCGTCGACGGCTCCTCGGCCGGCAAGTGGACCACCCTGCGGTTCTCCTACGACGCCGCCGGACAGCCCTCGCTCTTCCGCTTCCGCTACCAGACCGACGGCGGCGTGCACCTCGCCGGCGCCTTCCTGGACGACATCGGCCTGTCCAGCGGCGGTACGACCCTGGTGACGGACGACGTCGAGCAGGGCGCGAACGGCTGGACCGCGCAGGGCCGCTGGAAGGTCTCCACCGGCACCGAGTCCGCCACCTACCCGCAGTACTACCTGGTGGAGAACCGCGAGTACGTCGGCGCCGACGCGCTCCTCGCCGAGGGCCCGTACCAGTTCGCCAAGCCGCTGACCGCCCCCGACTGGGTCGAGTACTTCCGCTACCAGAACGGCATGCTCGTCTGGTACGTCGACCGGTCCTACGACGACAACAACGTCAGCAACCACCCCGGCGGCGGCTCCGCCATGGCCGTCGACGCCCGCCCGACGCCGTTCACGTACCCGAACGGCGCCGCGCCCAGCAACCGCCGCCAGCCCTTCGACGCCACCTTCGGCCTGGAGGCCACCGACGCCACCTGCCTCCACACCGAGGTCCTGGCCGGCAAGGGCAAGCAGCAGACCGTCGAGACCCTCGCCGCCTGCGCGCCGTCGGTCCCGGGCATCCCGGTCTTCGACGACACCGACCCGAACGCCTACTACGACACCTCGGCGCCGCAGGCCAGCGTCAAGGTCGCCGGACACGGCGTGAAGGTCACCGTCACCGGCGACGCCGGCGACGACCTGACGATCACCGTGGCCAACCCGGCCGCGCGGTAGTCACCCCTGGAAGCGGTCACCCCCGAGAGGGCGGTGCGGCGGGACGCTCAGTCCCGCCGCACCGCCCTCGCCAGTTCCCCGAGGAACGCGACGACGCCCGACGGGCCGTCCACGGACAGGTCCGCGCGGTCGGCGAGCTCCGGGACCTCGGTGGAGCCGGAACAGACGAGGAGGCCCGGGAGGCCGTCGCCGCGGAGCTTCTCCACGGCGGCGAAGGCCGGCAGGTCGCCCAGGTCGTCGCCCGCGTACAGGACGGAACCCGCGCCCTTCTCGCGTACGAACTCCGCCAGCGCCACGCCCTTGTCCATGCCGGGGGGCCGCAGCTCCAGGACCAGCCGGCCCGGCTCCAGGACCAGGCCGTGCGCGGCGGCCAGCCCGCCGAGCGGGCCCTTCAGCGCCTCGAAGGCGCCTTCGGGGTCCCGGGCGCGGCGGGTGTGGACGGCGACCGCGCGGCCCTTCTCCTCGATCCAGACGCCGGGCCAGGCGCCGTGCCGGTCGAGGAAGCCGGGGAGCTCGGCGCGGACGCCGGCGACGCCGGGGTGCGGGGCGGCGGCCGTGACGGTGCCGGTGGCGGCGTCCCAGCGTTCGGCGCCGTAGTGGCCGAGGACGGTGAGGTGCTCCAGGCCCGGCACTCCGGCGAGGCCGCCGTGGCGGACGGCGACGCCCGCCGGGCGGCCGGTGACGATGACGACGGCGGCCAGGTGCGGGGCGAGGGCGGCGAGGGCGGGGACGGTGCCGGGGTGGGCCCGGGCCCGCTCGGGGTCGGGGACGATCTCGGCGAGCGTCCCGTCGAAGTCGAGGGCGACGACGGCCTCGGAGGGGCGCGCGAGGAGCGCGTCCAGGCCGTCGCGGCCGGAGGGTGTGGCCGGGTGCGGAAGGCTGCTGACCATACGGCCGACCCTACCGACGCCTTCGCCCGGCGTCAGCGTGGCCGGACTCACCTCCCCGCGGGGGTTTACCTCCGGCGCTGCTTCTCCTCCCGGACCCGGCGCAGCCGGTTCACCGTGACCGGGTCGTGGGCGAGGGCGCGCGGGTCGTCGAGGAGCGCGTTGAGGAGCTGGTAGTAGCGGGTCGGCGAGAGGCCGAGCCCCTCGCGCACGGCCCGCTCCTTGGCACCGGGCCCGGGCCAGGACCGCCGCTCGACGGCGAGCACGGCCCGCTCCCGCTCCCCGAGCCCGGAGGAGTCCTCCGGCTCGGCGGGGTCGGTGTCGGGCACGTGCTCTTCGGTCATAGGACCAACCTATATACGACGGCCGGCGAGGCGGTTACTCCGCCGCCTCCGCCGCCGTCGCCGTGCGGGCGATGGCGCCGAGGACGTCGGCGGGGCGGCCGGCGGGGGTGACGGCCCGGCCGATGTCCTGCTTGATGGTCTCGCTGACCTTGGCCCAGGAGGTCTTGCCGACGGGCGGCAGCTGGGCGGTGGGCAGGGCCTTCAGGAACTCGCGGAGGCCCGCGTGCTCGGTCCCGGACTCCATGCGGGTGGAGGCGCTGACCGTGACGGGCAGCAGGTCGTTGTCGCCGGCGAACTTCAGGACGTTCTCGTCGCTGAAGACGAAGTCGAGGAAGGCGCCGATCTCCTTGCGGTGACCGTTCTGCTTGAAGCCCATGATCCAGTCGGCGACGCCCATGGAGACCTTGGCGGGGCCGTCGACGCCGGGCAACGGGACCTGGCCGACCTTGACGCCCTGCTTGGCGGCCTCCTGGAGGAGGGACGGGTGGCCGTTGAGCATGCCGACCTCGCCCTGCGCGAAGGCGGCGAAGGCGGCCTTGCGGTTGAGCTTGCCGGGGGCGACGGGGCCGGTGAGGCCCTGGCCGACCAGCTCGTCCTTGAGCCAGGTGAAGGTGGCGATGTTGGCCTCGGAGGCGATGGCGTACCGGTCGGAGTCGTCGGTCCAGCCGCCCCCGCCGGCGAACAGCCACATCAGGGACTCGGCCTGCGCCTCCTCGGGCCCGAGGGGGAGGGCGAAGGGGGTGCGGACGCCCGCCTTCTTGAGCTTCTTCGCGGCGGCGGCGAGCTCGGCCCAGGTGGTGGGGGGCTCGACGCCGGCCTTCTCGAAGAGGTCGGCGTTGTAGAAGAGCGGGCGGGTGGAGGCGACGAACGGCAGGCCGTACTGGGTGCGGTCGTTCTCGCCGGCCTCGGCGAGCGCCGGGACGAAGTTGGCCTGCACGGGGATGGTGAGGAGGTCGTCGGCCGAGTAGAGCTGCCCGGCGGCCGCGTAGTCGGCGTAGGCGCCGATCTGGGCGACGTCGGGGGCCTGCCCGGCCTTCACCATCTCGGCGACCTTGCGGTCGACGTCGTCCCAGGACTCGACCTGCACCTCGACCTTGATCCCGGGGTGGCCGGCCTGGAAGGCGGCGACGAGGTCGTCCCAGTACTTCTGGGTGGTGTTGCCGCCGGTGAGGTCGTAGTCGGCGGCGACCAGGCGCAGGGTCACATCGCCGCCGTCCCCGCCGAGGGTGCCGCAGCCGGCGACCGTGGCGGTCAGGCCCAGGGCGGCGGCGGCCGCGGTCAGTCCAAGGAATCGTCGCCGCTCCACGGCTTCATCCACCTTTTGCTCGTCATTGAGCAGCAGTGAGCTGCACATTCACAGGGTTGGGGGTCGAAAGTCTCCCCCAGTCTCGAACTAGAGGTCTACACCAGTCGGGTATCACTTCCGCAACTCCGGAGGGACCTTCGCCACAAACCCCCCACACCACCGGCCCGAATTTGTATCCGAGCGCAACAATCCTCGGCAGTGGACTAGACCTTTAGGGCGGTCTCGCGCGAGACTGTCCCCCGTGAGACACGTCATCGCCCTCGATGTGGGCGGCACCGGCATGAAGGCCGCCCTCGTCGGGGCGGACGGCACCCTGCTCCACGAGGCCCGCCGCGCCACCGGGCGCGACCGCGGCGCGGAAGCCGTCGTCGAGACGATCCTCGGCTTCGCCGAGGACCTGCGCGCCCTCGGCGAGGAGCGGTACGGGGAGCCCGCCGCGGCCGCCGGGGTCGCCGTCCCCGGCATCGTCGACGCCGACCGCGGCATCGCCGTCTACGCCGCCAACCTCGGCTGGCGCGACGTCCCCCTCCGCGCCCTCCTCAGCGAACGCCTCGGCGGCCTCCCCGTCGCCCTCGGCCACGACGTGCGCACCGGCGGCCTCGCCGAGGGCCGCATCGGCGCGGGCAACGGCGCCGACCGCTTCCTCTTCGTGCCCCTCGGCACCGGCATCGCCGGCGCCATCGGCATCGGCGACCTCATCGAGGCCGGCGCCCACGGCTACGCCGGCGAGATCGGCCACATCGTCGTCCGCCCCGGCGGCACCGACTGCGGCTGCGGCCAGCGCGGCTGCCTGGAGCGGTACGCCTCCGCCTCCGCCGTCTCCCTCGCCTGGGCCGCGGCCTCCGGCGACCCCCGGGCGGACGCCGCCGACTGCGCCAAGGCGGTCGAGTCCGGCGACCCCGTCGCCGTACGCGTCTGGCAGGAGGCCGTCGACGCCCTCGCCGACGGCCTGGTCACCGCCCTCACCCTGCTGGACCCCCGCACCCTCATCATCGGTGGCGGTCTCGCCGAGGCCGGGGAAACCTTGTTCACACCCCTACGGGCCGCCGTGGAGGAACGCGTCACCTTCCAGAAGCTGCCCGTCATCGTCCCGGCGGCCCTCGGGGACACCGCCGGATGCCTGGGCGCGGGGCTCCTCGCCTGGGACCTGCTCGCCGACCAGCGCACCACCGACCCGGAGGTTTCCGCCTGATGTCCGCTCACAAGGTTCTCGCCGGCGCACGCGTCGTGCTGCCCACCGGGATCGTCGAGAACGGGCGCGTGATCGTCGACGGCGGTCGCATCGCGGGCGCGGCTCCCGAGGACGCCGAGGTCCTCGACCTCAGCGGCCACTGGCTGGTGCCCGGCTTCGTCGACATGCACAACCACGGCGGCGGCGGCGCCTCCTTCACCTCCGGCACCGTCGACGAGGTCCTCAAGGGCGTCCACACCCACCGGCTGCACGGCACGACCACCGTCGTCGCCTCCTTCGTCACCGGCGACATGGACTTCCTCACCGCCCGCGCCGGACTGCTCTCCGAGCTCGCCGAGCAGGGCGAGATCGCCGGCCTCCACTTCGAGGGCCCGTTCATCTCCCCCTGCCGCAAGGGCGCCCACGACGAGACCCTGCTGCGCGACCCGCACCCGGCCGAGGTCCTCAAGCTGATCGACGCCGCCCGCGGCCAGGCCAAGATGGTCACCCTCGCCACCGAGCTGCCCGGCGGCCTCGACTCCGTACGCCTCCTCGCCGAGCACGGCGTCATCGCGGCCATCGGCCACACCGACGCCAGCTACGAGCAGACCGTCCAGGCCATCGACGCCGGCGCCACCGTCGCCACCCACCTGTACAACGCGATGCCCGGCCTCGGCCACCGCGCGCCCGGCCCGATCGCCGCGCTCCTGGAGGACGAGCGGATCACCGTCGAGCTCATCAACGACGGCACCCACCTCCACCCGGCCGCCCTGGAGCTCGCCTTCCACCACGCGGGCCCCGAGCGCGTCGCCTTCATCACCGACGCCATGGACGCGGCGGGCTTCGGCGACGGCCGCTACATGCTCGGCCCGCTGGAGGTCGAGGTGAAGGACAGCGTGGCCCGCCTCGTCGAGGGCGGATCCATCGCCGGCTCCACCCTCACCCTGGACCGCGCCTTCAAGCGCGCCGCCACCGTCGACCGGCTCCCCGTCGAGTCCGTCGTCCAGGCCATCTCCGCCAACCCGGCCCGCCTCCTCGGCGTCTACGACCGGGTCGGCTCCCTGGAGCCGGGCAAGGACGCCGACATGGTCGTCCTCGACGCCGCGTTCGACGTGAAGGGCGTCATGCGCAAGGGCGAGTGGATCGTCGCGCCGCAGGGCATCCCCACCCGCGTGCCGCAGCGGGCCTGACGGACACCTGACAGACCACCGGACAAGCCCCCCGACAGACCGCCTGATCAGGCCGAAAGGGGACGGTTACCGGCCCAGGGGCTGGGCCGATCGCCGTCCCTTTGGCATGATCGCGGCTGTCTCCGCAGGTCTTACCGGAAGTACGGGGGGTGGACAGGTGATCCTCACGGTCACCCTCAACACGGCGCTGGACGTCACCTACCGCGTCCCGGCCCTCGTCCCGCACACCAGCCACCGGGTCGCCGACCACGCCGAACGGCCCGGCGGCAAGGGCGTCAACGTGGCCCGGGTGCTGGCCGCGCTCGGCCACGAGACGGTCGTCACCGGCTTCGCCGGCGGCCCCACCGGGGACCGGCTCCGCGCACTCCTCGCGCCCGTGCCCCGCCTCACCGACGCCCTGGTGACCGTCGCGGCGACGACCCGCCGCACCCTCGCCGTCGTCGACGCCGCCGCCGGGGACACCACCCAGTTCAACGAGGCCGGCGCCGCCGTCACCCCCGAGGAATGGACCGCCTTCCGCACCCGGTACGCGGAGCTGCTGCCCGGCGCCGCGGCGGTCGCCCTCTGCGGCAGCCTCCCGCCGGGCGTCCATGTCGGCGCCTATGCCGAACTGATCCGGACGGCCCGCGCGGCCGGCGTCCCGGTCCTCCTCGACACCGCCGGGGAACCGCTCCGCCGCGGCATCGCCGCCCGCCCCGACCTGGTGAAGCCCAACGCCGACGAGCTCGCCGGCCTCACCGGCTCCCGCGACCCGCGCCGCGCCACGCAGGACGCCCGCCGCAGGGGCGCCCACGCCGTCGTCACCTCGCTCGGCCCCGACGGCCTCCTCGCCGCCACCCCGGACGGCCTCTGGCAGGCGACGCCCCCGGCTCCGGTCCACGGCAACCCGACGGGAGCCGGCGACTCGGTGGTCGCCGCCCTCCTCGCCGGCCTGGTCACCGGCACCGAGTGGCCCACCCGCCTCGCCCACGCCGTCGCCCTCTCCGTGGCGACCGTCCTCTCCCCGGTGGCCGGCGAGTTCGACGAGACGGCGTACGAGGCACTGCTCCCGCGCATCACGGTGCGGGAGCTGGCGGCCGCGGCGTAGGGCGGGGCCACCGCGCCGCTCACAAGGACGAGAGCCGCTCGACGCCCGCATACCCGGCATCCACACCTACCGCCGTACGCGGCTGCTATGGGGCAACTTCCCGTCATCGAACATTAGTCCGGCATTCGACTTCACTCCCCTGCACCTTCGATAAATGATCAGCGCTGGGGCAATTCGATCGATGGGAGTCGACATGCGCAAGCTAACCCTGACCGCCGGGACCACCATAGGAGCCCTTGCCGTGGCCATTGGCGCCTCCACCCCCGCTCATGCGGCCACGACATCCGGCTTCAAGGGCTTTCGTAGTTGCGGCACTACGGGTGCCTTCGGCGACTATCAGTTCTCGAACTGGTATGGACCGGACGCCACTATCAACGTCGCCTTCAGCCTCACCGATACGGCATCCGACGGAAACAGCGTGCGCGTTCGCATGATTTCCAAGAACGTAAACGGGGCCGTCACATATTACCAGTGGCGTTCGAACACGAGCGGCTACGGCACAACCAGCCGATGGACGACGACCGCTTCCAACAGCATGGGACTCTTCGACATCGGGATCCAGGTGGCTCGCATCAACTCGGACGGCAGCGTCAGGAACATGTGCACGAGCTGGGGGGGCTGACCTGCTGAACGGGCCCGGTGCGGGGCGGCCTCGCCCTCCCCGCACCGGGCCCGTGGATGCCTACCCCTTCGCGTGTCCGGCCTTCAGTGCGACCTGGTCGAGTATCGCCTCGCACTGGTCGCCGGCCTCGCAGGAGATCTTCAGGGAGTTCTCGCCCTTGTTGAGGTTCACGTAGGCGTAAGTGTTGGTCCAGCCTTTCGCCCAGTCTCCTTCCGCCGCCTTAGCGAAGTTGGACATGTTCAGGGAGCGGGGCTCACCATTGTTGACCAGGAGGGACGTCTTGGCGTCCTTACCCGGCACGCTATACGTGATGTACAGGGTGTACTCGCCGCTCTCGGGCACATCCACGGTCCAGCTCGCGGCCCCGCCCTGGCCGTTGAACGACACATAGGCACCGTCCGCGCCCTTCGCACCGGCAATATCCTTGGCGAGAGTGGCGGGGCCGCCCAACTTCAGCGTCGCCGCGTCCTGCTGCGGCAGCTCCGCCGGGGGCTGCGAGGAGGTGCTGGGGTCGGTCGACGGGGACTCTGAAACCTGAGTGGGGGCACCCGTCGGGTTGCCGCCCGGGCCCTCCGCGTTCTTATTCTTCTCGCCCCCCATGTTGGAGATCACTGCCGCCGCGATGCCCGCCACCACGACCGCGACGACCGCGACCGCGCCGATCAGGAGGCCCCTGGTGTTGGGGCCGCGGCCGGATCCGCCGCGCTGAGGCGGGAGCGGGGACTGGCGGGTCTGCGAGCCGCTGCCGTAGACCTCGGGGGCCGCGTACTGGGGGTGCGGTTGACCGTACGGGACCTGCTGCTGGTGCGGGACATAGGACTGTTGCGGGGCCGGGTGGCCGCGACGCTCGCCGACCGCCCTGACCTGGTTATACGAGGTGCGGGGCACGCGGGACTGAGCGGGGGCCGGGCCCGGGTAACCGTAGCCGCCGCCTTGCGGGGCCTGGGCGCCTGCTGCCTGACCGTCCGCGTACAGGTAGCCGAACGGATCGTCGTCCTCGGGCTTGTTCGCGCCGTCGTTACCGGCAGCCATCCGGGTCATCCTCTCTATGCGCGCCGACCGTCGCCGACCACCGCGAGCCTACCCCGAACGATTGACGCTCTCCTCCCTGACGGGAGGGATTCTCACGGCTCGCGCCGTGAGACTTCCTGCTTCGTCGCCGACTGCCCGCCCGGAGAACTCCGTTGAGGTCTTACACCAGCTCCACAGGCCGACACCGCCCGTCCGGCGGCCAGCAGGTTCTTCGCGGCGTTCCCGTCCCGGTCGTGGGTCGTTCCGCAGCTGTCGCACGTCCAGGTGCGGACGTGCAGCGGCATCTTCCCCTGGAGGGTGCCGCAGGTGGAGCACAGCTTGGAGGAGGGGAAGAAGCGGTCGACCGCGATCACTTCCCGCCCGTACCACTGGGCCTTGTACTCCAAAAGGCTCCGGAACTCCGACCACGCAGCATCGCTGATGGCACGGGCCAGACTCCGATTCTTGACCATGTTGCGCACGGTCAGGTCCTCGATCACGATCGTTTGGTTCTCACGAACGAGTCGAGTGGTCAGCTTGTGCAGGCTGTCACGGCGACGGTCGGCGATCCGGGCGTGGATCTTGGCAACCTTACGCCGGGCCTTGGCCCGGTTCGCCGACCCCTTGGTCTTCTTCGCCAGGCGGCGCTGGGCCAGGGCGAGGCGGGCGCGGTCACGGCGCTCGTGCCGGGGATTGGCGATCTTCTCCCCGGTCGAGAGGGTCAGCAGATGATCCAGGCCGACATCCACGCCCACGGCGGTATCCGTCACGGGGAGCGGCGTGACGGCAGGGTCCTCGCACAGCATCGAGACGTACCAACGCCCGGCCGCGTCCTGAGACACGGTCACCGTCGAAGGCTTCACCCCCTCGGGCAGGGGCCGGGACCACACGATGTCCAGCGGTACCGCCATCTTGGCCAACGTCAGCTTCCCATCACGAAAGCGAAACCCGCTGGTGGTGTACTCGGCAGACCTCCGCGACTTCTTCTTCGACTTGAAGCGCGGGTACCTGGCCCGCTTGCCGAAGAAGTTTGTGAACGCCGCCTGCAGGTGCCGAAGGCACTGCTGGAGCGGAACCGACGACACCTCATTGAGGAACGCCAGTTCCTCGGTCTTCTTCCACGCCGTCAGCATCGCCGACGTGGCGTTGTAGTTCACCCGCTCCTGCCGCGCCCACGCCTCAGTACGGGCGGCGAGCGCCATGTTGTAGACCTTGCGGACGCAGCCGAACGTGCGCGACAGCTCGGCTGCCTGCTCGTCCGTGGGATAGAAGCGGTACTTGAACGCCCGCTTCACATGCGTCGTGGTCACGCTCACAAACTAGTGTCGCAACAGGTGAGGCACAAACTCGCTGGTCAGAGCACGGACCATCAGTCTTGCGGCGAAACCCCGCTCCGCAGGGCTTTCGTTCCCTCCCTCCACCCGAAGGTGGGGTGCCGACGAAAGGACTTCAGCCGGCCATCACGCGGGAAGCGATCATCCGGCCCGGCGGTGCACCTTGGCACGGGACCGTTTCTCCACGTACATCCGCTGGTCGGCGGAGTTCAGGACCTCTTCGACGGTCATCCCGCATTCGGCCCAGCCGATGCCGAAACTGGCCCCGACCCGCACCGCGCGGCCGTCCACCCGGATGGGCGGGATGATCGCGTTGCGCAGCCGGACGGCGAGGTCGGCGGCGTCGGCCGAGCCGAGTCCGTCGGCGAGGACGACGAACTCGTCACCGCCCAGACGGGCGACCGTGTCGCCGTCCCTGACGCCGGTGGTGAGCCGGCGGGCCACCTCGATGAGGACGGCGTCGCCGGTGTGGTGCCCGAAGCGGTCGTTGATCGACTTGAAGCCGTCGAGGTCGCAGAAGAGGACGGCGAGCCCCTTCGTGCCGTCGTCGACGTCGCCGCCGGTCGGCGCGACCGTGTGCACGTGGTGGTCGTACGCCCCGCCGCCGGCGGGTTCGAAGCCGAAGCCGTGCTCGTGCTCGTGGCCGTACTCGTACCCGCCGTCGTGGCCCCCTTCGTACCCGCCCTCGTACGCCTCGTAGCCGCCGCCCTCGTACGCGACGGGCAGCGGGTCGGGGCCGGGGCCCTGGTAGGCGTCGGCGTGCGCGGGGCGCTCGCAGAGCCGGGCGGAGAGCCGGGAGCGCAGTTCGGCGCTGTTGGGCAGGCCGGTGAGGGCGTCGTGGGAGGCCCGGTGGGCGAGCTGGAGCTCGTGCCGCTTGCGCTCCTCGATGTCCTCGACGTGGGTGAGGAGGAAGCGGGGCCCGTCGGCGGTGTCGGCGACCACCGAGTTCCGCAGCGAGACCCAGACGTAGGTGCCGTCGCGCCGGCCGAGCCGCAGCTCGGCGCGGCCGCCCTCGGCGGAGGTGCGGAGCAGGGTGCCGATGTCCTCGGGGTGGACGAGGTCGGCGAAGGAGTAGCGGCGCATCACCGAGGCGGGGCGGCCGAGGAGCCGGCAGAGCGCGTCGTTGGTGCGCAGGAGCCGGCCGTGCTGGTCGCCGCCGAGCTCGGCGATGGCCATGCCGGAGGGGGCGTACTCGAAGGCCTGCCGGAAGGACTCCTCGCTGGCGCGCAGGGCCTGCTGCTCGCGCTCAAGGCGGATGAGGGCGCGCTGCATGTTGGAGCGGAGCCGGGCGTTGCTGATCGCGATGGCGGACTGTGAGGCGTACATCTGGAGGGCTTCCTGCCCCCAGGGCCCGGGGTGCCGGCCGTTGCGCGGACGGTCGACGGATATGACGCCGAGCAGCTCCTGGCCGGTGCCGGAGGCGTACATGGGGGCGTACAGCCGGTCGTGGGGGTGCCACTCGTCCTCGAAGCGGGGCGCGGGGCCGTCGGTGTGCCACTGCGGCACGTCGTCGTCCATCAGGACCCAGCCCTCGGTGTGCGGTATGAACCGCAGGTCGCCCCAGGGGACGGACATGGCGAGCCGGCGCTCCCAGGCCTCGCGGGAGCCGACGCGGCCGGTGATGAGGGCCTCGGCGGCGGGGTCTCCGGCGAAGGCGGCGACGACCAGGTCACCGTCGGGCCGGACCAGGTTCACGCAGGCCAGCTGGTAGTTGAGGCCGGCGACGACGCCGTCGGCGACGGTCTGCAGGGTGTCCGCGAGGCTGCGGGCGGTGTTCAGGTCCGCCACGACCTGATGCAGCTGCCGCAGGGTCGAGAGACGGACGTAAGGCTCCGACTCGGTCTCCATCGCTCGCTCTCCCCGAGACCTCGACAGCAACTCCAGGGTTCTCATCGGCTTCGTGCTGTACTGTCCCCGCCACTGAATCACAGCGAGCTGCGCACCCGGTACACAGGGTCAGCAAATACTGCCCTCTGTGACTCAAGTCACAGGCGCCTCGCCGCCCCGGTACCGGCCGGGGTCCTAGGACCCTTGCCGGGCGCCCCTCTGGTCCCCCGGCCCGATGCGGCCCGCGCGGGCCCCGCCGTAGCGTGCCGGTGTGCTGCAGAAGACCCCGCCCTCGCCGCCCCTCACCGACCTCGCCATCCCTCATGCTGAGGGGGTGAGCGACGACGAGTTCCGGGCGGCCATGTCCCGCCTCGCGGCCGGAGTGGTCCTGGTGACCGCGCACGACCCCGACGACGGCCCGCGCGGCGAGGACGTCGGCATGACCGCCACCGCCTTCCTCTCAGTCTCGCTGGACCCGCCGCTGGTCCTGGTGAGCCTGCGCAACGGCTCCCGGATGGACGACCTCCTGGAGGAGGTCCCGGTCTGGGCGGTGTCGGTCCTCGCCGAGGACCAGCGGCAGGTCGCCGGCCGCTTCTCGATGAAGGGCCGCGTCTCGGACCGGCTGCTCTTCGCCGACCTGCCGTCCACGCGCGGCGCGGAGAGCGGGGCGCCGCTGCTCGACGGGGCGCTCGCCACCCTGGAGTGCCGCACGGAGAGCCGGGTGGTCGCGGGCGACCACACCCTCGTCGTCGGCCGCGTCCTCTCGGTCGGCCTGCCCGCGCCGGACGGCGAGCCCCTCGCCTACTTCCGGGGCCGCTACCGCCACCTGGGCTGAGCACCGGCAGGCCGGACCGCCGGGCCCCGGTCGCGGGCCCGTCAGCCCCAGTCGCGGCCCTGCCGGCCGCGCTTCGTCTCGGCGCGCTGCTTCTTCTGCCGCAGCCGGCGCTCGTTGATGCCCCGGGGGATCTTCGTCGCACGGCGCGGCTTCGGCGGCGGGGCGGTCGCCTCGGCGAGGAGCGCGGCGAGCCGGACGGCCGCCGTCTCGCGGTTGCGCCACTGGGAGCGGTGCTCCGAGGCCCGTACGGTCAGTACGCCGTCCACGAGCCGGGAGGCGAGCCGTTCCAGGGCGCGGGCCTTCCACACCTCGGGCAGGACCTCGGTCGCGGCGAGGTCGAAGAGCAGCTCGACACGCGAGTCGGAGGTGTTCACGTGCTGGCCGCCGGGACCCGAGGAGCGCGAGAATCGCCACTGGAGCTCGGCCTCGGGGAGCGAGACGGAGCCGCGGATCTGATACGGACCTGACATGCCTCCATGTTCCCCGCACCGGGCACGGACCGTCATCCTGTTTTCGCGGTCGGGAACCGTGGGACGCCGTTCCGCGTTTCTCCGGGCGAAGACAACGTGCTGAACCACGATGAAAGGGACTTCCCATGGCAGTGAGCCTCTCCAAGGGCGGCAACGTCTCCCTGACCAAGGAGGCGCCGGGCCTGACCGCCGTCACCGTGGGCCTCGGCTGGGACGTCCGCACGACGACCGGCACCGACTTCGACCTCGACGCCTCCGCCATCGGCGTGGACGCCGCCGGCAAGGTGGCCTCGGACGCCCACTTCGTCTTCTTCAACAACAAGTCCACCCCGGACCAGACCATCGTCCACACGGGTGACAACCGCACGGGTGAGGGCGGCGGCGACGACGAGCAGATCAACGTCAACCTCGCGGGCCTCCCGGCGAACGTCGACAAGATCGTCTTCCCGGTCTCCATCTACGACGCGGTCTCCCGCTCGCAGAACTTCGGCCAGGTCCGCAACGCGTACATCCGCATCGTGAACCAGGCCGGCGGCGCCGAGATCGCCCGCTACGACCTCTCCGAGGACGCCGCCGTCGAGACCGCCATGGTCTTCGGCGAGCTGTACCGCAACGGCGCCGAGTGGAAGTTCCGCGCCGTCGGCCAGGGCTACGCCTCCGGCCTGGAGGGCATCGCCCGCGACTTCGGCGTGAACCTCTGACACACGGCTCCCCGAGCCACCGGGCCCCGGCCGGGTTTCGACCCGCCGGGGCCTACCCTTGCCCCGTGATCGTCGAGACCCTCGCGCCCAAGGCCCTGGAGGACGGCGTCGCGCTGCCCGGGCCGCTGCTCACCGAACTCACCGCGCTGTACGCCTCGGACCGCGCGTTCCAGCAGCTCAGCGGTGACTTCCCGGACCCGGACGCGATCCGTCCCGAGCAGGTCGCGGCCGCCCTCGCCGACGAACTCGCCGAGCCCTCCGCCGAGGTCCTCCTGGCCCGCTCCGAGGGCCGCCTCGTCGCCGTCGCCGTGACGCTCGGCCACCACCCCGACCCGGCCGACCCGGACCCCTGGCTGGGCCTCCTCATGGTCCACGCGGACGAGCGGCGCGCCGGTTTCGGCCGCCGCCTCGCCCGGCACGTCGAGGACGGCTTCCGCGCCGGGGGCCGCACGGGCCTCAAGCTCGCCGTCCTGGAGAACAACCCCGAGGCCCTCGCCTTCTGGACCGCCCTGGGGTACGAGGAGACCGCCCGCCGCCCGGACCTGGCACACGGCCGCCCGTGCGTGGTCCTGCGGAAGTCCCTGTAGACAGGATCTACGGCTTCGCCGGCCGTCCGTCGCCGAACAGCCAGACGTCCCACACCCCGTCCAGGTCCCGGCCGGCGACCGACTCCGCGTAGGCCGTGAAGTCCGCCGTGGACGCGTTGGCGTGCCGGTACTTCGCGGCCCAGCCGCGCAGCAGCTCGTCGAAGACGCGGTCGCCGACGGTCTCGCGGAGCTGGTGGAGGACCATCGCGCCGCGCTGGTAGACGGGCGGGTCGAAGAGGTTCTCGGCGGTGGGCGGATCGGCGGGCGGGAAGGCCCAGTTGGCGTCCTCGGCGAAGGCGGCCGCGAAGCTGTCGGCGGCGGGCACGGAGCCGTACTCCTCCGCGTACAGCCACTCGGCGTAGGTGGCGAAGCCCTCGTTGAGCCAGATGTCCTGCCAGGACGCGGGGGTGACGGAGTTCCCGAACCACTGGTGGGCCAGTTCGTGCACGAGCGTCGTGCGGTCGAAGGAGCCGGCCGGGAAGACGGGCCGGGTCTGCGTCTCCAGGGCGTAGCCGAGGGACCCGTCGGCGGTGACGACGGCGCCGGCGGCGGAGAAGGGGTAGGGGCCGAAGCGGTCCTGCTGGCGGGCGAGGAGCGTGGGGAGCTCGGCCCGCAGCCCGGCCGTCGCGGAGACGAGCGCGGGCTCGACGGCGGTGACCACCGGGACCTCGCCGAGCGCCGTGCCGGTGGTGGTCTCGTACCGGCCGATCATCACCGTCGCGAGGTAGCTCGCCATCGGCTCCGACTGGCTCCAGACCGTGCGGGTGCGGCCGCCGGAGACGGGTTCGGCGGAGACGCGGACGCCGTTGGAGAGCGCCGCGAGCCGGCTCGGGGCGGTCAGCGCGATCTCGTACGCCGCCTTGTCGGAGGGGTGGTGGTTGCCGGGGAACCAGGTCATGGAGCCGGCCGGTTCGCCGACCGCGACGGCCCCGCCGGCGCTCCTCAGCCAGCCCTCCGTCGACCCGTCGGGGTCGGTGAGCTGCTCGGGCACCCCCGCGTACGCGACCGTGACGGTGAACTCCCGTCCGCTCGGCAGCTCGTCGCGCGGACGGAGCGTCAGCTCGGTCCCGGCGCGGTTGACGGCGGCGGGCTCGCCGTCGACGGTCGCGCCCGTCACGGTCAGCCCGGACAGGTCGAGGTTGAACGCGGAGAGGTCCTGGGTGGCGCGGGCGGTGATCCGCGCGGTGCCGTCGAGCCGGCCGGTGTCCGGGTCGTAGGCGAGGTCGAGGGCGTAGTGGCCGACGTCGTAGCCGCCGTTGCCGAGCTTGGCGAAGTACGGGTCGCGCAGCCCGGACGCGCCGGGCGTGCCCCGCACCCCGCCGGTCTCCGGCGAGCAGCCGGCGAGGAGGCCGCCGAGCACGGCGAGGGCCGCCGCCAGGGAGGCGGCGGCCCGGGGGGACCGTCCGGCCCGACGGGTCGGGATCACGGTACGGATCGCGGCACGGATCACGGTACGGATCCTAGACAAGTCGGGCAGAAGGTGTGGGTGAGGGCGTCCGTCGGGGGGAATCGGACGCCCTCACCGGTACGGGGGGAGCTCCGCTTACTTCGCGAGCTCGGCGACACCGGCGCGGGCGAACTTCTCGTCCAGGTCGCCGGAGGGGGCGCCCGCGACGCCGATGCCGGCGATCGGGCCGCCGTTGGCGGTGACCGGGGCGCCGCCGCCGAGGAAGAGGGTGCCCGGGATGTCCTTCAGGTTCGGGGCCTGCTCCAGGCGCTTGACCAGCTCGGAGGTGGGGGCGTTCCAGGAGACGGCGGTGTACGCCTTCTTCACGGCCGACTCGTAGGACTGCGGGCCGGCGCCGTCGCCGCGCAGGGTGACGATCGTGTTGCCGTTGCGGTCGACGACGGCGACGGAGACGCGCTGGTTCTCCTTGGCGGCGGCGTCGAGGACGGCCTCGGCGGCGTCGGTGGCGGCCTCGATGGTGAGGTGGTTGGTCTGGAACAGGTTGTCGCTGCCCGCGTCGGCCTTGACGACGGCGGCGGGATCGGCGGCCGGGGCGGAGGCGTTGGCGGAGACGGCGCCGAAGGTGCCGGCGGCCAGGACGGCGGCGACGGTGGTGCCGAGGACGAGCTTCTTCTTCATGGTGGGCTCCCGGGGAGGTCGTGTGGAGGAGGAGGGCGGCGCTTCGTTCGCTCTGCCTCCATCCTGGGTCCGGCACCGGCCCCGTACGGTCGACGGTCCGGCTGCCCTCGCGGCGCGCACCGGACGATGCGGGGGTCAGCCGATCGGCTGATGCCCGTGTGGTCCTCGCGGGTCAGCATGGATACGTACACCCAGGTCAGCGCGGCCCCGCGAGGGCGCGCCACCGAGCACGGCCCGCGAAGGAGGCGAGACGGTGGACCGCACCGGCCGGCACGCACGGCACCCCCAAGACCCCTCCCCCGCCCCGCACGGGCAGGCCCCACGCGGCCAGGCTCCGCACGGGCAGGCCCCACGCGGCCAGGCTCCGTACGGTCAGGCCCCACGCGGCCAGGCTCCGTACGGTCAGGCCCCGTACGGGCAGGCCCCGCGCGGCGGGCAGCCGCACGACCCGGACGCCGGGTGGCTGGCGCGCGTCATGCACGTCGCGTTCTTCCTGCTGCTCGGCGCCTCCCTGATCCGCTTCCTCATCCGCCACGAGTGGGAGGACCGCGGCCTCTGGATCGTCGCGCTCTCCGTCGCGCTCGCCGCGCTCTACCTCCTCGGCCCGGTCCTCGGCAGCCGCGCCACCCCCGGCCGCATCGCCTGGCTGTGCACGGTCGTCGCCGTCTGGGTGGTCCTCGTCGTCCTCGCGCCCAGCTTCGCCTGGTGCGCGGTCCCGCTCTTCTACACCGGCCTGCGGACCCTCCCGGCGCGGGCCGCCCTCGTCCTCGTCACCCTCCTCACCGCCTTCGTCGTCTTCGCGCAGGTGCAGCTCTCGCACGGCGGCTGGGACCCCAACCTGATCGTGGCCCCGCCGGCCGTCGCCGCCATCGCCACCGGCGTCTTCGTCCACGCCGACCGGCAGGCGGCACGCCAGCGCGCCCTCATCGACGACCTGATCCGCACCCGCCGCGAACTCGCCGCGATCGAACGGCGCGAGGGCACCCTCGCCGAGCGGCAGCGGCTCTCCATGGAGATCCACGACACCCTCGCCCAGGGCCTGTCCAGCCAGCAGATGCTGCTCCAAGCCGCCGACCGCACCTGGGACAGCGACCCGTCGACCGCCCGCCGGCACGTCCGTACCGCCGAGTCGATCGCCGAGCGGAACCTCGCCGAGGCCCGCCGCTTCGTCCACGACCTGGCCCCCGCCGACCTCGCCGAGGGCGGCGGCCTGGAGCAGGCGCTGCGCGGGCTCGCGGAGCGCGAGTCGGCCGCCTTCCGGGTCGACGGCACGCCGGTGCCGCTGCCGGACCGGGCGCAGTCGGCGCTCCTCCGGATCGCGCAGGGCGCGCTCGCCAACATCCGGGAGCACGCCGGCGCGACCTCCGCCGCCCTCACCCTCACCTACCTCGACGACCAGGTCGTCCTGGACGTCGCCGACGACGGCAGCGGCTTCGACCCTTCGGCCGCCCGCGACGGCGGCGGCGTCCGCGGCCACGGCCTGCCCGCGATGCGGGTCAGGGCCCAGCAGCTGGGCGGCACGCTTACGGTGGAGTCGACCCCCGGCGAGGGCACGGTGCTCTCCGCCGCGATCCCCCTGACCCTCTGAACCCCTCTGAGCCCCTCTGAGCCCCTCTGACGGAAGGCAGGTCCGTGACCGTACGCATCCTCCTCTGCGACGACCACGTCGTCGTCCGCGCCGGACTGCTCGCCCTCCTCGGCTCCACCCCCGACATCGAGGTCGTCGGGGAGGCCGGCAGCGGCGAGGAGGCCGTCGCGATGGCCGCGAAGCTGAAGCCGGACGTGGTCCTGATGGACCTCCAGCTCGGCGCCGGCATCGACGGCGTGGAGGCGACCCGCCGGATCGCGCCCACCGGCGTCCACGTCCTCGTCCTCACCACGTACGACACCGACGCCGACATCACCCGGGCCATCGAGGCGGGCGCCACCGGCTACCTCCTGAAGGCCGAGCGGCCCGAGGAGCTGTTCGCCGCGATCCACTCCGCCGCCCAGGGGCGCACGGCGCTCTCCCCGCCGGTCGCGAGCCGGGTCATGGACCGGATGCGCGGCGCCGCGGGCCCCTCGCTCACCGACCGGGAGCGCGACATCCTCGGCCAGCTCGCGCACGGCCTCGGCAACAAGGAGATCGCCCGCGCGCTCTTCATCAGCGAGGCCACCGTCAAGACCCACCTGGGCCGGATCTACGCGAAGCTCGGCGTCGACACGCGGGCCGGCGCCGTGGCCGTCGCGAAGGAGCAGCGCCTGCTCCCCTGAGCCCCCCGGGACTGCTACCGTGCGCTGTCGTTCCACTGCACAGTGTCATGTTCTCCTCGGGAGCGCACGTGAAGATCGCCGTCGTCGGTGGCGGGCCCGCCGGCCTGTACCTCTCGATCCTGCTCAAGCGCCAGGACCCGTCGCACGAGATCGCCGTGTACGAGCGGAACGCGGCCGGCTCCACCTACGGCTGGGGCGTCACCTACTGGGCCGGGCTCCTCGACAAGCTGCGGGCGGGCGACCCGGAGTCCGCCACGGCCGTCGCCGAGGCCTCGGTGACGTGGACCGACGGCCTCGCGATCGTCCGCGACGAGCGGACCGTGCACCGCGGCGACGCCGGCTTCGGCATCGGCCGCCGCCGGATGCTCGGGCTCCTCGCGGACCGGGCCGCCGGGCTGGGCGTGGAGGTCGCGTACGAGCACCCGATCGCGGGCCCGGACGCCCCGGAACTGGCCGGCGCGGACCTGGTCGTCGCGGCCGACGGCGTGAACAGCGTCCTGCGCGAGGCCCACGCCGACCACTACGGCACCGCCTTCACCACCGGCCGCAACCCGTACATCTGGCTCGGCACCGGCAAGGTCTTCGACTCCTTCAGCTTCGCCTTCAAGGAGACCGCGCACGGCTGGATCTGGTGCTACGCCTACGGCTTCAGCGGCGAGCGCTCCACCTGCGTCGTGGAGTGCGCCCCCGGCACCTGGACGGGCCTGGGCCTGGACACCATGCCCGAGGGCGACTGCCTCGCCCTCCTTGAGAAGCTCTTCCACGACCTCCTCGACGGCCACGCCCTCATCGGCCGCGACCGGGGCGCCGACCCCGCCCAGTGGCTCCGCTTCCGCACGCTCACCACCCGCGCCTGGCACCACGGCCGGACCGTCCTCCTCGGCGACGCCGCCCACACCACGCACTACTCGATCGGCGCGGGCACCACCCTGGCCCTGGAGGACGCCCTGGCCCTGGCCGAAGCCCTCCGCACCCACCCGGACGACCTGGAGACGGCCCTCACCGTCTACGGCCGGCGCCGCCGCGCCGAACTCGTCTCCGCCCAGAGCGCGGCCCGCCTGAGCGCCCAGTGGTACGAGAACCTCCCCCGCTACATGACCCTGGAGCCGGACCGGATGTTCGCCCTCCTCGGCCAGCGCCACTCCCCGCTCCTCCCCCACATCCCCCCGCAGCTCTACTACCGCCTCGACCGCGCCGCCGGCAGCCTGGAGCCCCTGCGCCGCCTCAAGCGCTGGCTCGGCCCGCGGCTGGCCCGGGCGACCCACCGCGCCTGACACCGGGCCGGGGACACCGGACCGGGGACGCCAGGCGGAGTACGCCGGGCCGGGGACGCCGGGCGGAGTACACCGGACCGGGGACGCCAGGCCGGTGGCCACCGGGCCCTGGGACCGCAGGGCCCGGGAGCGTGACACCATCGGTGGGTGCTCGACATCGGCTACTCCCTCTCCCGGCGCTTCCCCGACCCCCCGCAGACCGACTACCGGGGCGCGGACGTCCACGCGCTGCGGCACGACCTCTTCTGCGGCGACGTGTACCTCGCGGACACCAAGGAGGACCGCGAGGTGTCCACGGCCTGGGGATGGGTGCCGGTCCTCGACTTCGCGTGGGCGCTCTGCGACATCGTCGAGCGGCTCGACCGGGACCCGGCCGGCAGCCGCGCCTCCCGCCCCCAGTACGCCGAGCTCGACTTCACCGAGTCCTCGGACCGGATGCTCTTCGAGCGCCGCTTCGGCTGGGTCGACGTCGAGGCGGACTGGATGCCCGGCGACGAACGCCCCCTCACCTTCGCGCACACCGAACTCCGCCGCGAGGCCCGGGACTTCCTCCACGACCTGATCGCCGACCTCACCGACATGCACGAGGGCCTGGCGGACAACCCGGCCGTCTGGGCCCTCCAGGCCCGCTTCCCCCGCGTGAAGTAGACCCGCGCTCCGGGGGTGCTCAGTCCTCCACCCGCACCCCCAGCCGCGCCGCGAGGACCGGGGCCAGGTCGAGGAGCTGCACCGAGGAGATCACCGCGCCCGCCAGGGACTCCACCCCGCGCGCGATCTCCAGGCGCCGCACCCCGCGCAGGTCCGCGTCCGTCAGCTTCGCCCCGGCGAAGTCCGCCCCGACCAGCTCGCAGTCCACGAAGGCGACGCGCTCCAGCGTCGCCCCGCCGAAGTCCGGCTCCACCAGGACGCACCCCTCGAAGACGACGTCGCGCAGGGTCGCCGCCCGCAGGTTGGGGTAGTCCCACTTGCCGCCCCGCACCAGCACCCGCTCCCACGCCGAGCCGTGCAGCTGCGTCCCCCCGAACCGCGCCTCCCGCACCTCCGCGTCCCGCAGCTGCGCCCCCGCCAGATCGGTGCCCACGCCCCGTACCGCCTCCAGGCGCGAGTCCAGGAACCGCGCCCCCGTCAGCCGCGCCCCGTCCAGCGCGCACTCCCGCACCAGGCAGTCCAGGAACCGGGCGCCCTCCCCCGAGGCGCCCGTCAGATCGAGCCCGGCCAGCTCCAGGCCGTCGTAGTCCCCGTCGGGGGCGAGGCCGCCCTCGTACGGCTCCAGGGGCGGCAGCCGCAGCTCCACCCGGCGGGGCGGCCTGGTCGTTCGCTTCATGGACCCCATGGTGGCCCACGCCGCCGACAACCCGCCGAAACCCGCCCGCGGCGCCCTTGCCCCCTGCCCCCCTGCCCCCTTGCCCCCTTGACCCTTGCCCCTTGACCTCAAGCAAGGTTCAGGTACGAGGCTTGTCCCGTCCGCCCGCGAACGACGTCAGGGGAACCGTCATGCACGCCATCCGCCTCCACTCCTTCGGCCCCGCCGAGAACCTCACCCACGAGGAGGTCCCCGACCCCGTCCCCGCCGCCGGCCAGGTCCGCATCGCCGTCGCCGCCGCCGGTGTCCACCTCCTCGACACCGCCCTCCGCCAGGGCGCCCCCGGCCCCTTCCCGGCCCCCGCCGAACTCCCCACCGTCCCCGGCCGCGAGGTCGCCGGCACCGTCGACGCCGTCGGCGAGGGCACCGACCCGTCCTGGCTCGGCAAGCGCGTCGTCGCACACCTCGGCATGAACCCCGGAGGCTACGCCGAGCTCGCCGTCACCGACGCCGCCCGCCTCCACGCACTCCCCGACCACCTCGGCGAGGCCGAGGCCGTCGCCATGATCGGCACCGGCCGCACCACCCTCGGCATCCTCCAGTTCACCGCGCTCGGCCCGGACTCGGTCGCGATCGTGCCCGCCGCCGCCGGCGGCATCGGCACCCTCCTCGTCCAGTACGCCAAGAACGCCGGCGCCACCGTCGTCGGCCTCGCCGGCGGCCCCGCCAAGGTCGCCCGCGTCCGCGAGAACGGCGCCGACCTCGCCGTCGACTACACCCGCCCCGACTGGCCCGCCGAGGTCCGCGCCTTCCTCGGCGACCGCACCGCCACCGTCGTCTTCGACTCCGTCGGCGGCGACACCGGCCGCGCCGCCGTCGACCTCCTCGGCAAGGGCGGACAGCACCTCGTCTTCGGCTGGTCCGGCGCCGGACTCCACGACGGCGAACCCCTCACCTTCACCGACGGGGAACTCGCCGCGCGCGGCATCACGTCCGGCTCCGTCCTCGGCCCCGTCATGATCCAGAAGGCCGGCGGAGACGTCCGCGCCCTCGAACTCGCCGCGCTCGCCGCCGCCTCCGACGGCACCCTCCGCCCCGCCGTCCACCGCTTCCCCCTCGCCGAAGCGGCGGAAGCCCACCGCGCCCTGGAGACCCGGGGCACGATGGGCAAGGTGGTACTCGTCCCGTAGGGGACCCGAACGGCGCCTCAGACGCCGAGGACGTCCCAGGAGTGCGCCTTGAACTCCTTCCGGAAGTCCTCGTGGTCCTCCCACATCCGGGCGATGGAGCGCAGCGCGTCCCAGTTGTGCTCCAGCGCCTGGTCCACCACCTGACGCAGCTCCGGCGCCGTCTCGCGCTTCTCCACGAGCCCGGAGACCTGCGAGGCCGCCTGCACGGTGTAGCGCAGCGCCCGCAGGGCGCGGGAGGTGTCGTCCATCCCGAAGCCGTGGTCGCTGCCGTTCGCGGGGTCGAAGAGCGGGGTCAGGCGCGCCTCGATGAAGTCGGTGATCCGCTGGAAACGGGCCTCGACGCCCATGTCGTGACCGTGGTCCTTGTCGTCATTGCACATGGGGCATTCCTACACCTGGCCCCGCCCGCCGAGCGCCGCCAGGGCCCCGTCCGTGAGCCGGTACACCGACCACTCGTCCTGCGGGCGGGCGCCCAGCGACTCGTAGAAGTCGATCGACGGCCGGTTCCAGTTCAGCACCGACCACTCCAGGCGCTCGTAGCCGCGCTCCACGCAGATCCGCGCCAGCTCGGTCAGCAGCGCCTTGCCGTGGCCGCCGCCGCGCGCCTCCGGACGGACGTACAGGTCCTCCAGGTAGATGCCGTGGACCCCGCGCCAGGTCGAGAAGTTGAGGAACCAGAGCGCGAAGCCGACCGGCTCGCCGTCCTCGGTCTCGGCGATGTGCGCGAAGGCGGCCGGCCGCTCGCCGAAGAGCGCCTCGTGGAGCTGCCCGGGCGTGGCACGGACCTCGTCGAGCGCCTTCTCGTACGCGGCGAGGTCACGGATCAGGGCGTGGATGACGGGCACGTCGGCGGGTGTGGCGGTACGGATCATGCCCTCAGCGTGCCAGCAGCGCCCGCACGATGCCCACCTGGTCGTCGTCGAGCTCGTCCTCGCCCTCCTCGACCTCCCACAGCCCGTTCTGGAGCACCCGCCCCAGCGTCCACGCCCGTGCCCGCTCGCGGTCGAGCGCGAGCCGCTCGGTGAGCAGGTCGAAGCGCCACCGGATCACGGCCGGATCCGGGTCGGGGAGGTTGGTCAGCGCCGGCAGCAGCTCGAACCCGGGGTCGCCGGAGAGCGGCTTCGGGTCGATGACCAGCCACGGCTCGCGCTCCGCGCCCAGCACGTTGTCGTAGTGCAGGTCCCAGTGGAGCAGCCGGTCCCCCGGCTCGCCCGCCACCTCCCGCACGGCGGCGGCGCAGTCGGCGAGCAGCGCCGCGTCCCGCGCACCGAGCCGGGCCACCGCCTCCGGCACGCGCGCGAGCATCCGCGCCACGATCGCGTCGAGCCGCCGCAGCCCCGGCGGCGCCGGGACCGCGGACAGCCGGGCGAGCAGCCCGGCCAGGATCCGTACCGCCTCCCGCTCGTCCCCGAGCCGCGACAAGTGCCGCTTCTCGTCGGCCCGTTCGAGCAGCATCGTGCCCGTCTCCGGATCGTGCTCCAGGAGCCGTACGGCTCCGTCCCCGGCCCACGCGCGCAGCGCCGCCGCCTCCCCGGCCGTCTCCTCGTCGAGGAGCTGGAGCTTCAGCGCCGCCGGCGTGCCGTCCGCCCGCTCCACCGGCAGCACCAGGGAGGCCACCCCGTGCAGCGACGGCCCGTCGAGCCGCAGCCCCCACCGGCCGAGGAACTCCTCGGCGCGCCCGGGCAGCGCGGCGACGAAGGCCCGCCCCGCCTCGCCGTTGTACTGGGCCTGGGACTCGGCGAGTTCAGCCGGTACGTGGATCACCCCCCGACCCTACGACCCGAGCGCCCCGTCCAGCAGCTTCCCGAACTCCGCCGCGTCGTACAGCCCGGCCCCGCCGTCCAGGACCTCGCCGTCCACCCGCACCGTCGGCGTCCCGCCGACCCCCGACGCCTCGAAGGCCCGCTCCGCGTCCGCCACCCACGCCCGGTACGACTCCTCCCGCACCGCCCGGTCGAAGGCCTCGCCCCGCAGCCCCTCCACCCGGTCGGCGATCCGCAGCAGGTCGTCGGCGGTGAAGGCGTCCTCCGGCTCGCCCGCCGGCTGCGCGGCGAACAGCGCCGCCTGGAACGCGGCGAACGTCCCCGGCCCCGCGTCCGCCGCCGCCCGCAGCGCGTTCGCCGCCCGCGCCGAGGCCGTGCCGCCGGTCCGCGCGTCGAGGAAGGAGGCGAGGACGTACTCGACCTTCAGCTCCCCCCGCGCGGCCCGCTCGGTCAGCACCGCGCCCCCGCCCGCCTCGAACTTCGCGCAGTAGGGGCAGCGGGGATCCGCGTACACGGTCACCGTGTGCGGCGCGTCCGCGTCACCGACGACGATCTTCGTGCCGTCCACGGCCGACGGCAGCGCGCCCGACACCTCCACGCGCTCCGCCGCGGCCTTCCCGCCCGCGTCCGCCGGGGAACCGTCCGACGACGAACACCCCACCCCCGCAAGGCCGATGAGACCCGCGGCGGCCATGCCCGCGAGGGCACGCCGAGTCCTGCGCACAGCCATGGGGGGATCCTTCCGGAGCGACGAAATCCGCACTCCCGAACCTAGGCGCGCCGCCGGCCGCCACCGGCCGCCGAAAGACCCGTTTCCAGAGGACCAACGCCCCCGGTACCCTCCCGCCACGCACCGGGAAGAGGGACAACATGAACACCAGCACGGTCAATGGCGGCATCTCCTTCTGGTTCGCCCAGGAGGGCCTGCCGGAGCCGCAGGAGCCGCTCCCCGGCGACCGGACCGCCGACGTCTGCATCGTCGGCGGCGGCTACACCGGCCTGTGGACCGCCTACTACCTGAAGAAGGCGGTGCCCTTCCTCGACATCGTCGTCCTGGAAGCCCGCTTCTGCGGCTACGGCGCCTCCGGCCGCAACGGCGGCTGGCTCTACAACGGCATCGCCGGCCGCGACCGCTACGCCAAGCTGCACGGCCACGACGCCGCCGTCCGCCTCCAGCAGGCGATGAACGCCACCGTGACCGAGGTCCTCGACGTCCTCGACGCCGAGAAGATCGAGGCCGACCAGCACCGCGGCGGCGTCCTGGAGGTCGCCCTCACCCCCGCCCAGCTGGCCCGCCTCAAGGAGTTCCACGCCGTCGAGCACGCCTTCGGCGAGACGGACCGGGAGATCCACGGCGCCCGCGAGACCGCCGAACGCATCCGCGTCGCCGGCGCCGTCGGCTCCTCCTGGACCCCGCACGGCGCCCGCGTCCACCCGGTGAAGCTGGTCAACGGCCTGCGCGCAGCCGTCGAAGCCCTCGGCGTGACGATCCACGAGTCGACCCCGGTCACGGAGATCAAGCCGAAGCACGCCGTCACCCCCTACGGCACGGTCCGCGCCCCCTACGTGCTCCGCTGCACGGAAGGCTTCACCGCCTCCCTCTCGGGACAGCGCCGCACCTGGCTCCCCATGAACTCCTCCATGATCGCCACCGAACCGCTCACCGACGCCCAGTGGGAGTCCATCGGCTGGAACGGCCTGGAGACCCTCGGCGACATGGCCCACGCCTACATGTACGCCCAGCGCACCGCCGACGGCCGCATCGCCCTCGGCGGCCGGGGCGTCCCCTACCGCTACGGCTCGAAGACCGACAACGACGGCCGCACCCAGCCCCAGACGGTCCGGGCCCTCCACGACCTCCTGATCCGCTTCTTCCCCCAGCTGGCGGGCGTCCGCGTCGACCACGCCTGGTCCGGCGTCCTCGGCGTCCCCCGCGACTGGTGCGCCACCGTCGCCCTCGACCGCTCCACCGGCCTCGGCTGGGCCGGCGGCTACGTCGGCTCCGGCGTCGCCACCACCAACCTCGCCGCCCGCACCCTCCGCGACCTCATCCGCCAGGACTCCGGCCAGTCCGGCCCCACCGACCTCACCACCCTCCCCTGGGTGAACCACAAGGTCCGCACCTGGGAACCGGAACCCCTCCGCTGGCTCGGCGTCCACACCCTCTACACCGCCTACCGCGCCGCCGACCACCACGAGGCCACCACCCACACCCCCGCCACGGCCCGCACAGCCCACTGGGCCAACCGCATCGCGGGCCGCTGACGCGCACCGGGGGAGGGCGTCAGGCCGCCCTCCCCCGGGCCCCTCACTCCACCTCGATCCCGAAGTCCCCGACCAATTCCTCAAGACCACCCCGGTACCCCTTGCCGCCCAGGACGAAGTCCCAGTCACCGCCAGCCCGACGCCGGAAGGACCCGAGGACGAGCGCGGTCTCGCCCGGCCGCCCTTCGGACACCTCCAGTCGGTCGAGCTCGGCACCCGAGTCGTCCCGCAGCCGGATCCCGGCCTCCGTGAATCCGCCCAGGTCCGCCTCGGGGTTCACCTCGGGGTCCACGGCCGCGACGAGGACCAGCCGGTCCGCCCGCGCGGGCAACGCGTCGAATCCGACCCGCACGGCCGCCCGGTCACCCGGTACGGCCGGCACCATCGCCACCGAACCGTCGGGCGTGGCGGGGTTGTTGAAGAAGACGAACCAGTCGTCCCCGAGGACCCGGTCCCCGGCGCAGACCAGCGCGCACACGTCCAGGGCGGCGGCTCCCGACCACACCATGCCCAGCAGGTTGAAGTCATCGGCCGCCTCGGCGGGAGCGGACACGGGCGTCGCCGCCGGCGTCGGTGTCGTGGCGCCTCCGCCCAACCGGCCCCGCAGACCGTGCTGATGGAGCAGGTCGACGAGTTCGGTCCCGGAGATCAGCGTCAGCGGCTTGCCGTTGGCGAAGGTGTACGAACCGGGCCCGAACTTCGAGGTGGTGACGAGCACCCCCTTGTTCGCCCCCGCGCCCTGCACGGTGCCGAAGAGATCCCGGACGGCGGAGGGCGGCACGGTGTTCCGGTAACGCTTCACCTGCACCACGATCGAACCCCCGCTGATCGGGTCGGGATCGAGAGCCTCGACGTCGACGCCGCCGTCGTTCGACCGGCGCGTGGTCACGGCCTGCAGCCCCCGCGCGCGGAACAGTTCGGCCACGAGCCCCTCGAAGGCGATCGGATCCATGGACAGCAGATCGGGCTCCTCACCGTCCCCCTGCACCACCACATCGGAACCCACCTGCCCGGGCTCCCGCAGCGGAACCACGGCCGCC
Source organism: Streptomyces sp. NPDC007863 (assembly GCF_040633895.1). Taxonomy (NCBI): domain Bacteria; kingdom Bacillati; phylum Actinomycetota; class Actinomycetes; order Kitasatosporales; family Streptomycetaceae; genus Streptomyces; species Streptomyces sp. NPDC007863. The sequence continues at coordinate 78,269 of NZ_JBEYEI010000016.1, read as the reverse complement.
CGCTCCTCCGGCTTCGCCGCCAGACGCCCCGCGAGCGCCCCCGTCAGGCACTCCACGGCCCCCACCAGTTCCAGGTTCAGCCGCTCGAAGGCCTGCCTCTCCACCACCACCGACGCCACGCACACCCGAGCGTCCAGGCCCGTCGCCGGATCCACCCCGCTCACGTACCCGTTCAGGGCGACGGCGTCCAGCGCCCCGAACCGGTCCGCGGCGTACAGCTCACGCACCGCGAGAAGCACGCTCTGCGCGAGCACGTCCCGGTACAGCGCCCGCCGCTGCGTCACCGGCCGCGGAACCTCCTTCTCCTGGTCGGTGCTCGGCAGGTACTTCACGCCCTTCGCCTCCGGCACGACCTCGTACCCCGGCAGGCCCCAGTCGAGGACCAGGGTCCGACCCGGCCGGTCGTACGCCGCCGACACCTCGCGCGGGAATCCTTCCGGCCACGCGGTCGAAGCGAAGAGGACCGCCGAGAAGAACTCCACCGCGGTGTCCGCGTCCCCCGCGCGCAGCGCCGCCGCCGTCCCCTCGATCCCGGCGTTGTGCGCACGGATCTCGGCGAGCCGGGCCGCCGCCCAGGCGTCGTACTCGCGCCGGTAGGCCGTCAGCGTCTCCACCCGCCTCGCCTCCGCCGCCTGCGCCGCGTACCAGTCGCGCTCGAAGCGCTCCCGCGCCCCGAACCCGTGGTAGTTCCGCTGCTCCGGCATGGCCACCGGCTGCCCCAACGCACCCGGCGCGAAAGGCTCGACGCCCTCCGCCCGCCGCAGCGACTCCACCCCGAAACCCGGAGCCCGGCACCCTGCCGCGAGCAGTCCCCGCAGAGCCTCGACCCGCTCGTCCAGCTCCCGCGTCCGACGCAGCGCGTCCTCCTCCCGGTGCTGCCGGTAGGCCGCTTTCTGCTCCCGCTGCACCCGGGCCAGACCCTGCTCGTACACCCGCTGCTGCTGCACCGCGTCGCGCTGCTGCCGCAGCACCGCCTGGTGCCGGCCCTCCCGCTGCCGCTGCGCCGCCCGCTGCGCTTCCGCCCAGGTCCCGATCAGTCCACCGGAACGCCGCCCCATCCCTCGCACCCCTCCCCGGAGAAACCCACACCACCGGCGCGTCCAGGCCAAGGGCGCGCCGCACTCCCCCGTAACGCACAAGTGTCCCGGACCAGAATGGTCCGGGACACCTGAATGATCAGAGCCGCCTGTCGGAATCGAACCGACGACCTCAAGATTACAAGTCAAGCGCTCTAGCCAACTGAGCTAAGGCGGCGGGCGCGCACGTCGGGCACGCGCGCGTGGCCCACTCTACACAGGGTCCCGAAATCGGTCGGGGGGAAAGCCAGGGGGGACCTCGGGGGTGGGGGCTGGGGTGGGATCGGGGGTGGGGGCGTCGGGGAGGTAGATGCTGAGGTTGAGGCGGGCGCCGGGGGCGACGATGGGTTCGGCGAGGCAGGTGGTGAGGCGGCCGGGGCCGTGGACGGCGTGGTGGACCGGGAGTTCGGTGCCGTCCTCGTACGGGAGGGGGACGGCCGCGCGGGCGCGGTAGAGGGGGCCGGCCACCGGGTCGGCGAGGACGTCCCGCTCCAGGCGGGCCAGCGACGCGTTCCGGGGGCGGGACTCCACCGTCTGCCGCAGGTGGGGCATGATCGCCGGTGCCCAGCGGTCCGCCCAGTCCACCAGGACCTCGGTGCGGGCCTCCGGGTCGAGGAGCAGCCAGCGCATCACGTTGGCGGGGGGCCGGCGGCGGGGGAAGAAGGCGCGGAAGTCCTCGTTGTGGGCGACGACGCCGTACTCGACGTCGCTGAGGTACACGAGCGTGCCGGTGATCCCCTCGACGATCCGCCGCCACACCCCGGCGACGTCGGTGCCGGCGCTGCCGTGCAGGGCACCCGGCGGGTTCTCCTTGCGGGTCACCCGCCACAGGAAGGTCCACTCGTGCTCGTCGAGCCCGAGGGTCTGGGCGACGGCCGTGAGGAGGTCCGCGCCGGGGTGGGCGAGCCGGCCGTTCTCCAGGCGGTTGTACGTGCCCCGGGCGCGCGCGAGGAGCTCGTCCATCTGCTCCTGGCTCAGCCCCTCGGCGCGTCGCCCCGGGCCCGGGAGCCGTGGGGGAAATCCCCTGGTCACCGGGGATATGGCGGCCCGGCGGCGCTGGAGGACCCGCTTCAGGGAGCGCCGGTCGTCGGCGGAGAGCCGCATGGGACGCCTCCATCGGTGGGGGGAGCGGCAGGGGCGGTGCCGGACGATTATCCGAAAAAGTCACCGCCTGCGACTACTGACAGACCCGACATCGCCGGGGTAGCGTCAAGCGGAGTTCACCCTGGTGGACTAGACCTCAATCCTTCCTTTACTCGGATCGTCCGGCACGTTCCTGCCGGTGAAGGGACACATCACCATGGCTTCCGTCACTTTCGACAAGGCGACCCGCATCTACCCGGGTGCCACCAAGCCCTCCGTCAACCAGCTCGACATCGAGATCGCGGACGGCGAGTTCCTCGTCCTCGTCGGTCCCTCGGGCTGCGGCAAGTCCACCTCGCTGCGCATGCTCGCCGGCCTGGAGGACGTGAACGCGGGCGCCATCCGCATCGGTGACCGCGACGTCACCCACCTGCCGCCGAAGGACCGGGACATCGCCATGGTGTTCCAGAACTACGCGCTGTACCCGCACATGACCGTCGCCGACAACATGGGCTTCGCGCTCAAGATCGCCGGCGTCAACAAGGCCGAGATCCGCGCCAAGGTCGAGGAGGCCGCGAAGATCCTCGACCTCACCGAGTACCTCGACCGCAAGCCGAAGGCGCTCTCCGGCGGTCAGCGCCAGCGCGTCGCCATGGGCCGCGCGATCGTCCGCGAGCCGCAGGTCTTCCTCATGGACGAGCCGCTGTCGAACCTCGACGCCAAGCTCCGCGTCTCGACCCGTACGCAGATCGCGGGCCTCCAGCGCCGCCTCGGCATCACGACGGTCTACGTGACGCACGACCAGACCGAGGCGCTCACCATGGGCGACCGCGTCGCCGTCCTCAAGGACGGTCTGCTCCAGCAGGTCGACACCCCGCGCAACATGTACGACCGGCCCGCGAACCTCTTCGTCGCCGGCTTCATCGGCTCCCCCGCCATGAACCTGATCGAGGTCCCGATCACCGAGGGCGGCGTGAAGTTCGGCAACAGCGTCGTCCCGGTCTCCCGTGACGCGCTCGCCACCGCCGCCGCCAACGGCGACACCACCGTCGTCGTCGGCGTCCGCCCGGAGCACTTCGACGTCTCCGGCGCCACCAGCAAGGACGGCGTGGCCGTGACCGTCAACGTCGTCGAGGAGCTCGGCTCCGACGGCTTCGTCTACGGCTCCACCCGCGTCGGCGGCGAGGACAAGGACATCGTCATCCGCGTCGGCGGCCGCGAGATCCCCGCCAAGGGCTCCACGCTGCACGTCGTCCCGCGCGCCGGCGAGCTGCACGTCTTCTCCAAGTCCACGGAGCAGCGCATCAGCGAGTGACCCGCCGGGCCGGAAACGGCCCGTGGCGAACGGCCCCGTATCCCTGGCGGATGCGGGGTCGTTCGTTTAAACGGGATCGCCCCGCCGATAAGCGGTCTTACCCCGGAAAACCCCGGCATTCGGGGCCCGCCCCACCACCCCGCGTCAACACGGAATTCGAAAAGCCGCGTCGAACCATCCCTCGCGAGAGTGACTAAATGTCGCCATATCACTACCGGCCGCTACGCTCGCCTGCGTGACGCACACTGCCCGCCGAATCGGCCGCTCCCTCGCCCTCGTCCTGCCCGTCGTCCTGGTCCTGTCGGGAACGCTCGCGGTGTCCGCCGTCCCGTGGGCCGGCCAGGACGCCGAAGGCCGGATGCTGACCGCCTCGTCGGCGGACGTCTCCACCCGCGCCAAGTCCCGCGCCCCGCAGGACGTCCTGCGCGACCGGCTCCTCGCCGAGCTCCAGGAGAAGGACCCCGGCGTCGCCCTCACCCACCTCCAGCGCGAGGTGGAGAACCGCCCCTCGCTCGCCGAGCACTGCGTGTCGATCGCCCGCGCGCTGGGCCGCGCCGCCGTCGAGCACTACGGCCCGGCCCGCGCCCAGGCCTTCTCCCGCCCGGTCTGCGACACCGCGTACGCGACCGGCGTGATGCGCGCGACGGCCTGAGCGCGCTCCCCGCGTCCGCGCCCGCGGGGCACCTATCGTTCCCCGTATGCACACCACTCCGACGCAGGCCGTGGTCCTGGCGGGCGGCCAGGGCTCGCGGCTGCGCCCCTACACCGACGACCGCCCCAAGCCGATGGTCGAGATCCCGGGCACCGGGACCCCGATCATCGGCCATCAGCTGTCCTGGCTGGCCGCCGAGGGCGTCACCGACGCCGTCGTCTCCTGCGGTCATCTCGCCGAGGTCCTCCAGGAGTGGCTGGACTCGGCCGACCTCCCGCTCAAGGTGACCACGGTCGTCGAGACCGAGCCGCTGGGCCGCGGCGGCGGCCTCAAGTACGCCGCCGCGCACCTGCCCGCGCCGGACCGGCCGTGGTACGCCACCAACGGCGACATCTGGACCCGCTTCTCGCTGCGCGAGATGGCCGCCTTCCACGACGAGCGCGACGCCACCGCCACCCTCGCCCTGGCCCGCCCCCGCATCCCGTGGGGCGCCGTCGAGACCGACACCTTCGGGCACATCACCGACTTCGTCGAGGCCCCGCCGTCGCCGTTCCTCATCAACGCCGGCGTGTACGTCTTCTCCCCCGCCTTCACCGAGCTCCTCCCCGATCTCGGCGACCACGAGCGGACCACCTTCCCCCGCCTCGCCCGCGAGCGGCGCCTGGCCGGCTTCCCGCTGCCCCAGGGGGCGTACTGGAGGGCCATCGACACCGCGAAGGACCTCACGGAGGCCGCGAAGGAGCTCGCCGCCCAGAGCCACTGACACGCCGTACGGGAGAGGCGGCACCGTCCCTCCGGACGGTGCCGCCTCTCCCGTACGCGTACGGCCCCGGGCTCAGCCCAGCAGGCCGCCGATCGGGTTCTTCGGCGCGTCGCCGCCGGTCGTGGCCTCCTCGGTCGGCGGCTGCTCGCTCGTCGAACCGGTGGAGCCGGAGCCGGTCGTCCCGCCCGTGGTGCTCGGGGTGTCGCTGGTGGACGGCGGCGGCGCGGGCTTGGACTGGGTCGGCGAGGAGCTGCCGCTGGTCGTCCCGCCGGTGGTGCGCGGGGCCGTCGGCAGGGTCTCCTGCGTCGGCGCGGAGCTGCCGCTGCCCGTCTCGGCCGGCCGGGTCGCCTCCTGGGTCTCCTCCGCCTCCTCGCGGGCCTCGGTGCTCGTCGACGCCGACGGCTCCGGGCGGTCGCCGCGCGGCGACTCCGACGGGGTGCGGCGCCGCTCCGGCTCGGTGGGGAGCGGCTGGCCCGGCAGGTGGTTGATCGGGTCGTCGTTCGGGCCCGGCACGGTCACCATCTCGGTGGAGCGGACGGCCCCGCCGAGGACCGAGCCGATCAGCAGCGTGAGGCCGACGACGATGGAGGCGAAGAGGGTCGAGCGGCGCACCACGCGGCGGCGCAGCTGCCACAGTTCGGCGCGCGGGCCGAGGGTCCGCCAGGCCTCGCCGGCCAGACGGGCGTCGACGGAGTAGACGGGGGCGCCGGCGATGATCAGCGGCGACCAGGCGGCCAGGTAGATGATGTCGGGCGCGTCGTAGACGGGCACGGTCCGCCAGCTGACGGTGAGGATGAGCGCGGCCGACAGCAGCGCGCCGACGACGGCGGCGGCCCGCTGCCAGAGGCCGAGGACGGTGAGGACGCCGACGACGACCTGGAGGAAGGCGACGGTGAGTCCGGCGCCGACCGGGTGCTGGAGCGCGAAGTCCCGCAGCGGCTCGGCGAGCGGCCACGGGTGCAGCTGGGTCAGCCACTTGACCATGGAGCCGCGCTCGCCGCCGTCGAAGTAGACGGGGTCGCAGAGCTTGCCCATGCCGGCGTAGACGGAGATGAAGCCGAGGAAGACGCGGAGCGGGAGGAGCACCACGCCGAGGTTCATCCGGCGGCCCGGGTAGTAGGCGTGCCGGACCCCCGCCGCGGCGGCGCCCGCCCGGCCCTCGTCGTACGGCTCCGGATCGGGCCGCAGGTCGTACACCTCGTCGTAGGCGCCCTCGGCGCGCCGCATCGGCGGCAGCAGGGGGGCGGCGGCCGCGGCGGGCACGACGGGGGTGGGCATCGTGTCGTCGATGCGCGGGATGGTCTGGGTGGTCGGCTCCAGCGTGGAGACCGCGGCGCCGGGGGCGGCCTCGGCCTCGCGCACGGCCTGGAGGAGCCCGGTGGCGCCCGGCGTCGCCTTCCCGGTCCACACGACGGGGCGGCGCCGCGGCGCGCCCGCGCCGCCGACGCCGGAGAGGCCGGCCAGGCGCGCGTTCGCGGCGGACCTCGGCGGCTGGGCAGGCGCGAGCCGCACCCGGAAGCTGGCGTGGTTCACGATCACCTGGGCGGGATCGGAATCCACCTTGACCATGCTCAGCGCCGGCTGATCGTCGAACCCCGGCCGGGGCGTTCTGGTGTCCACACTCATCTAACCGAGTGACGCGGGGTTAGGACACTGCCTTGACAGTCGGGAAATGTCCGAGACCCGTCAAGATCGCCGACGGCGGGGTGACGCGCCCAAGGGAACTGCTGTTCACTGATGTGGCATCAGTTCGGTTTGTGGGCTGATGAATGCGAGCCGAGGGCAGCGGCACGACATCCCGGACTGCATGCCGCAGCCGGCCGCGCCCGGCCCCTCGGCGCCCAGCGACTTCCGACGGAGGAAACGGCACCGGAATGCGTGGAATCATACTTGCCGGCGGCACCGGATCTCGGTTATGGCCCGCGACCAAAGCAGTGTCGAAGCAACTCATACCCGTCTTCGACAAACCCATGATCTACTATCCGCTCTCCACACTCCTCATGGCCGGCGTGAGCGAGGTGTTGATCATCACCGCCCCGTCGAGTCAGGAACAGTTCCAGCGACTCCTTGGCAGTGGACATCACCTGGGGATCGACATCGAGTACGCGGTCCAGAACCACCCCGGTGGTCTGGCCCAGGCTTTCCTGGTAGGGGAGAAGTTCATCGGTGACGGACCCGTCGCTCTCATACTGGGCGACAACATCTTCCATGGGCCTGGCCTCGCTCGACACATGGCGCACAGCACCCCCGTAAAGGGCGGCCACATTTTCGCCTGCGTCGTTCCACAGCCGCAGCCCTACGCGGTGATCGAGTTGGACGGAGGCGGGAATCCGGTGTCACTGGAGGAGAAGCCCGGCCACCCCAGATCGCACTACGCCGTCCCCGGCCTGTATTTCTACGACAACCAAGTGATCGATATCGCCCGCTCGCTCACGCCGAGTCCTCGCGGCGAGTTGGAGATCACGGATGTCAATACCTCCTACCTGGAGCGCGGCGAGCTCCACGTCACCGTGTTCGACCGAGACACCGCCTGGATGGACGCAGGAACCTTCGCCGCGCTCACCCACGCCTCGGAGTTCGTCCGGGGCGTCGAGGAGCGCCAGGGGATCAAAATCGGCTGCGTGGAGGAAACAGCCTGGCGCTTGGGCCGAATTGACGACGATCAGCTGGCACGCCTCGCGGCGCCTCTGACCGGCAACGGATACGGAGAGTACCTGCTCAGTCTTCTCGACCGAGGCGAGGGGAGCATCCGTGCACATCAGTGAGCTCGGCATCCCTGGCGCTCTTCGAGTGACACCCCGTCATCATTCCGATGAACGCGGCCTCTTCCTGGAGTGGTACCGCCCCGATCTCATCGCCGAGGCGCTGGGGCACCCCGCCGCACCCATGGTCCAGGGGAACCTGTCGACGTCTGCGCGAGGCACGATCCGAGGGATCCATTTCGCGGAAGTGCCGTACGGGCAGGCCAAATACGTGACGTGTGTCCGGGGCGCGGTGCTCGACGTCGTCGTCGACCTGCGGGTGGGTTCTCCCATGTTCGGTCGATGGGCAGCCGTCGAGCTCGACGACATCCGACGGGAAGCGGTCTACGTCCCCGAGGGCTTGGGGCACGGATTCTTCGCGCTCACCGAGACCGCGACCGTCAGCTATCTGGTATCCCGCCCGTTCGAGCCGGAGCGCGAACACTGCGTCAACGCCTTCGACGCGGAACTCGCCCTCCCTTGGCCGTCTCGGAAGGCCATACGGTCCGAGCGCGACCGGTCTGCCCCTCCGCTCTCCGACCTGCTCCACCGAGGGCTGCTGCCCAGTTACGAGGGCTGCCTCTCCCTCACGCGGAGAAGGAGCACACCCCCACCAGACTCAGCCACGGATGGGCCGGGCACGGAGGTCTCATGAAAATTCTCGTCACAGGTGGCGCCGGATTCATCGGGTCGCACTTCGTCCGCTCCACGCTCTCCGGATCGCTGCTCTCCCCTGCCGGCATCCAGGTCACGGTTCTGGACAAGCTGACCTACTCCGGGAGCCTGTCCAATCTGAAGCCCGTCGCCGATCACCCCGGACTGACCTTCGTGCACGGTGACGTCACGGACGCCGAGCTCGTCGATGCGGTGGTCTCCGGTCACGACGCGGTGGTGCACTTCGCCGCCGAATCCCACGTGGACCGTTCTCTGATGGGTGCTCGCGATTTCGTCACCACCAACGTGCTCGGAACGCAGACGTTGCTGGAGAGCGCCCGCAGGCACCGAGTGGACCGTTTCGTGCACGTCTCCACCGACGAGGTGTACGGGTCCATCGCACGGGGCTCATGGACCGAGCGTCAGCCCCTGTCACCCCATTCTCCTTACGCCGCCAGCAAAGCGAGCTCCGACCTCATGGCTCTGGCTGAACACCACAGCCACGGGATGGACGTGGTGATCACCCGGTGCTCGAACAACTACGGCCGCTATCAGTTCCCCGAGAAATTGATACCGCTGGCCATCACGCGGCTCATGGAAGGGCGAAAGATCCCGCTCTACGGTGACGGCAGCAACGTTCGAGACTGGCTCCACGTCTCGGATCACTGTGCCGGCATCGACCTGGTCCTCCACCACGGCAGGGCCGGAGCGGTCTATCACATCGGTGGCGGAACGGAGTTGACGAACAAGGAACTGACAGGGCTCCTGCTCGATGCGTGCGGTGCCGGCTGGGAAAGCGTCGAGTTCGTCTCCGACCGAAAGGGACACGACGCACGCTATTCCCTGGACAGCACACGGATCCGCGAGGAACTCGGCTACCGGCCCGTGGTTCCCTTTACGGACGGGCTCGCCGATACCGTCCGGTGGTACCAGGAGAACCGGGGCTGGTGGGAACCGCTCCTCACCCGAGCGGGGTTCACCAGATGACGCGATGGCTGGTCACCGGCGCGACCGGAATGCTCGGCCGGGACATGGTCACAGCGCTCCGTCAGGCCGGGGAGGCCGAGGTCACCGCACTCGGCCGCGGCAAGCTCGACATCACGGACGCCGCCGGGGTGCTGGACGCGGTGGCAGAACACGATCTGGTGATCAACACGGCAGCCTGGACCGACGTGGACGGCGCGGAAGCCGACGAGGCCGCTGCCTTCGCCGTCAATGCCACGGGGGTGCGCCACCTCGCGGTCGCCTGCGCCCGGCACAGGTCCCGACTGCTGCACATCTCCACGGACTACGTGTTCTCCGGTGCCACCACGCTGCCCTGGGCCGAGGGGGCCGTGCCGTCGCCGGCCAACGCCTACGGTCGCACCAAACTCGCGGGGGAACGAATGCTGCACACGGTCCTGCCCGACCACGGGTACACCGTGCGCACCGCCTGGCTCTACGGTGCGCACGGCCCCAATTTCGTCGACACCGTCCTCCGCCTGGCGGCTGACCGGGAGGTGTTGGAAGTCGTCGATGACCAGACGGGACAACCCACGTGGAGTCACGCGCTGGCCACACGGCTGGTGGAACTCGGGCGAGCCGCAGCGACCGGCACCGCGCACCCCGGTGTGTACCACGGCACCGCGTCGGGCCGGGCCACCTGGTACGCGCTCGCCCGGGAGGCCTTCGCCCTGGCCGGGCTCGCCCCTGAACGGATCGAGCCGGTGACCTCGGACCGATACCCTCGGCGGGCCCCACGGCCGTCATGGAGCGTCCTCGGCCATCAGGGTTGGGAACGTGCCGGCCTGGCTCCCCTCGCGCCATGGCGAGCGATGCTCTCACATGCCTTCACCGCAGGCGTCTTCGCCTTCGGGTCACCCCCGCCCGAGACTGATCGCGCCGGGGCGACCCCAGGTGCGGTCACCCGGGCCCGGCTGGCCGGCCTGACGGGCTGAGCCGCCCGTCAGGCCGTACCGGCCGCGCTCAGGCCATGCGGCGGCGGGCCGCCTCGTACAGCACGACGCCGGCGGCGACACCGGCGTTGAGGGACTCGGCGCCGCCGGGCATCGGGATGCGGACGAGGAAGTCGCAGTTCTCGCCGACGAGGCGGGAGAGGCCCTTGCCCTCGGAGCCGACCACGATGACGACCGGGCCGGAGAGCGCCTCCAGCTCGTGGACCTCGGTGTCGCCGTCCGCGGAGAGGCCGACGACCGTGAGACCGGCCTTCTGGTACTCCTGCAGGCAGCGGGTGAGGTTGGTGGCGCGGGCGACCGGGGTGCGGGCGGCGGTGCCGGCCGAGGTCTTCCAGGCACCGGCGGTCATGCCGGCGGCGCGCCGCTCGGGGACGACGACGCCGTGGCCGCCGAAGGCGGAGACGGAGCGGACGACTGCGCCGAGGTTCCGCGGGTCGGTGACGCCGTCGAGGGCGACGATCAGCGGGTCCTCGTGCTCGTCGTAGGCGGCCGCCGCGAGGTCCTCGGGGTGCGCGTACTCGTACGGCGGGACCTGGAGGACGAGGCCCTGGTGGTTCAGGCCGTTGGTCATCCGGTCCAGCTCGGGGCGCGGCGCCTCCATGATGTTGATGTTGCCGCGTCCGGTGGCGAGGTTGAGGGCCTCGCGCACGCGCTCGTCGTTGTCGATGAACTGCTGGACGTAGAGGGTGGTGGCGGGCACTCCGTCGCGCAGCGCCTCGAAGACCGGGTTGCGGCCGACGACCATCTCCGACTGGCCCTTGCCGCCGCGGCGTGCCACGGGCTTGCGCTTGGCCGCGTTCCTGGCCATCGCGTTGGAGACGCGGAAGGCCTTGTGGCCCTTGCGGTCCTCGGCCTTGGGCGTCGGGCCCTTACCCTCCAGGGAGCGGCGTCGCTTGCCACCGCTGCCGACCGTCGCGCCCTTCTTGTTGGACGTGCGACGTCCCCTGCGCTGGCTGTTCCCGGCCATGACTGCTACCTGTTCCTCTGGCGTACGTGCGGAAGTCTTTAAGTGAAGTGTGCCGCCCGGGGCTCCGGGCGGCACGTCTTCGGGGTGTTCTATCGGTTGGCGATGGTCCAGCGGGGGCCGTCGGGGCTGTCCTCGATCGCCAGGCCGGACTGGGTGAGCTGGTCGCGGATCGCGTCCGCCGTGCCCCAGTCCTTGCGCTCGCGGGCGGCCTCGCGCTGCTGGAGCACGAGCCGGACGAGGGTGTCGACGACGCCGTGGAGCTCCTCGCCGCCGCCGGACTCGTCGGCCCACTGGGGGTCGAGCGGGTCCAGGCCGAGGACGCCGAGCATGGCGCGGACCTCGGCGAGGCGGGCGATGGCCTCGTCCTTGTCGTCGGCGCCGAGCGCGCTGTTGCCCTGGCGGACGGTGGTGTGGATGATCGCCAGCGCGTGCGGGACGCCCAGGTCGTCGTCCATGGCCTCGGCGAAGGCCGGCGGCACCTCGGCGGCGGGCGGGACGGTCCGGCCGGCCTTCTCGGTGGCGCGCTGGACGAAGCCCTCGATGCGGCCGAAGGCGGCCTCGGCCTCGCGCAGGGACTCCTCGCTGTACTCGATCATCGAGCGGTAGTGCGGGGTGCCCAGGTAGTAGCGCAGGACGATGGGGCGCCAGTTCTTCACCATCTCGCTCACGAGGACCGAGTTGCCGAGCGACTTCGACATCTTCTCGCCGCTCATGGTGACCCAGGCGTTGTGCACCCAGTAGCGGGCGAACTCGTCGCCGAAGGCCTTGGCCTGGGCGATCTCGTTCTCGTGGTGCGGGAAGATCAGGTCGAGGCCGCCGCCGTGGATGTCGAAGGCGGAGCCCAGGTACTTGTGGGCCATGGCCGAGCACTCCAGGTGCCAGCCGGGACGGCCGCGGCCCCACGGGGTCTCCCAGTCGGGCTCGCCGGGCTTGGTCGCCTTCCACATGGCGAAGTCGCGGGGGTCGCGCTTGCCGGAGACGCCCTCGTCGGGCTGGCGGAGATCGTCCAGGTCCTGGTTGGAGAGCTCCAGGTAGCCGGGGAAGGAGCGCACGTCGAAGTAGACGCTGCCGTCGGCCTCGTAGGCGTGGCCGCGCTCGATGAGGCCGCGCATCATCTCGATCATCTCGGGCACGTGGCCGGTGGCGCGGGGCTCGTAGGTGGGCGGCAGGCAGCCGAGGGCCTCGTAGCCGGCGTTGAACGCGCGCTCGTTGTCGTACCCGATCGACCACCAGGGGCGGTTCTGGTCCCTGCCCTTGGCGATGATCTTGTCGTCGATGTCGGTGACGTTGCGGATGAACGTGACGTCGTAGCCGCGGTAGGCGAACCAGCGGCGCATGATGTCGAAGTTCAGCCCCGACCGGATGTGGCCGATGTGCGGGGCCGCCTGCACGGTGGCGCCACAGAGGTAGATCGAGACGCGGCCCGGCGTGAGCGGGGTGAAGTCACGGATCTGCCGCGCGCTGGTGTCGTACAGGCGAATAGTCACGGGTCCAGGGTAGTGGGCGTGTGGTGGTGCCCCGCGACCGATTCCCGGTCCCGGGGCACGTTTTTCCCCCGGGCTAGCGCGATACGGGGTACACCAGGGCGGTCGCGAGGGCGGCGAGGCCCTCGGCGCGGCCGGTGAGCCCGAGGCCGTCGGTGGTGGTGCCGGAGACGGAGACGGGGGCGCCGGCGGCCTCGCTCAGCGCCTTCTGGGCCTCGTCGCGGCGCTTGCCGACCTTGGGGCGGACGCCGACGACCTGGACGGCGATGTTGCCGATCTCGTACCCCTCGGCGCGCACGATCCGGGCGGCCTCGGCGAGCAGGGTGGTGCCGGAGGCGCCGGCCCACTCGGGGCGCGAGGTGCCGAAGTGGGCGCCGAGGTCGCCGATGCCGGCGGCGGAGAAGAGGGCGTCGCAGGCGGCGTGGGCGGCGACGTCGCCGTCGGAGTGGCCGGCGAGGCCGTACTGCTCGTCCTCCCAGAGGAGGCCGGCGCACCAGAGCTCGCGGCCCTCCTCGAAGGCGTGCACGTCGGTGCCGATGCCGGTGCGGGGGATGACGGGTCGGCCGGTGGGGTCAGAAGCCATCGTTGGCCCTCCTGCGGGCGAGTACGGCCTCGGCGAGGACGAGGTCGAGGGGGCGGGTCACCTTGAAGGCCTCTTCGTGGCCGGGGACGACGACGACGGGGGCGCCGAGCTTCTCGACCATGCCGGCGTCGTCGGTGGCGCCCTCGCCGGCGAGGGCGACGGTGGCGTGGGCGTCGACGAGGGTGGCGCGGTCGAAGCCCTGGGGGGTCTGGACGGCGCGGAGGCGGGCGCGGACCGGGGTGGCGACGACCTGCTCGGGGCCGCCGGGCTCGGTGGCCGGCTCGACCTCCTTGACGGTGTCGGCGACGGGCAGCGCGGGGACGACGGCGACGGCGCCGTCGCGGACGGCCTCGATGACGGCGTCGACGGTGTCGACGGGGACGAGGGGCCGGGCGGCGTCGTGGACGAGGACGATGGAGACGTCGTCGGGGACCGCCTTGAGGCCGAGGTGGACGGACTCCTGGCGGGTGTCGCCGCCGGCGACGACGAGGTAGTCGGTCCTCTCGGGCAGGGCGTGGTCGTCGAGGAGGTGCTTGACCTCGGCGACGCCGTCGGCGGGGGCGACCACGACGACGAGCCGGACCGCGCGGGAGGCGGCCATCGCGCGGACGGCGTGGACGAGCATGGGGGTGCCGTTCAGCGCGCGCAGCGCTTTGGGGGCGCCCGGGCCGAGGCGTACGCCCCGTCCTGCGGCCGGGATCACCACGGCGGTACGAGGAGGACGCACTTCGTCTGACATCGGTTGCACTCCGGCAGGTTTGTTTCCGCGGGCGACGTGGGTATGGCGTCAGCAGGCTGAGATGCGACGCCTCGACCGGGCCCTTTCCGTGACGACGGTCGAGGCGTCGCCATGCTGCAGGCCTGGAGCTCGCACGGAGCTCAGGGGAGGGAAAGGAAGAGACGAACATGCCGCAGTGCCCGGCGACGGCACTGTGGAATCGTGGGATTCACAGCGCGTCAGCGGGCACCGCGGCATTGCTGCTGGGATCGCTTCCCGGCATGGCGTGAGCCATGGGTCAGGACGCGAGCACCTCGTCGAGGAGGGCCTCGGCCTTGTCCTCGTTGGTGTTCTCGGCGAGTGCCAGCTCGCTCACCAGGATCTGGCGAGCCTTGGCGAGCATGCGCTTCTCACCTGCGGAGAGACCGCGCTCGCGCTCGCGGCGCCAGAGGTCGCGGACCACTTCGGCGACCTTGATGACATCGCCGGAGGCGAGCTTCTCGAGGTTCGCCTTGTAGCGGCGGGACCAGTTCGTCGGCTCCTCGGCGTACGGCGCGCGCAGCACCTCGAAGACCCGGTCCAGCCCGTCCTGCCCGACAACGTCGCGCACGCCTACGAACTCCGCGTTGTCCGCCGGCACGCGAACCGTCAGGTCGCCCTGCGCGACCTTGAGCACCAAGTAGGTCTTGTCCACGCCTTTGATCTGGCGAGTTTCGATGGCCTCGATCAGCGCGGCCCCGTGATGGGGATAGACCACGGTGTCGCCAACCTTGAACGTCATGTGACAGGTACCCCTTCCGTGGCTATCCAGGGTAACACGGAAACGGCTTCTTCTGAATGGCGTTTCCGCAGGTCAGGGCATATCTCAGGGCTTGACAAGTGCCTCGCCCGCATGCTGCGGAGGGCTTCCGGAAGGCGGTATTCGCAGGTCGGAGCGGCTGCGTCGACGGAGAGAAACGCGCACGTTACACACATCCGGGACCTGCCCGGGAGGGCACTATGTCCCGTTTCATCCGGTCAGGAGTGGGCCTCTTCACGTACTCCGTTCGAGGATCGACCACCCGTACGGAGGGATCATGCCGGGATTCCCGAATTGATCAGCGGGCGAACCGGTCGTGCTTTTCCGTAAGGGGAGGCATGCGGAATGCGACGCCGCCCCCGAATTGATCACGTCGGTTATGTGAACGCCGGGCCAATGCGATGTGTTCCGGCCACGCGCGAACCGCGCGCGGGCGTCTCCCACAGCGCCCGCCGGCGGGGCGGCGGGCGCTAAGGGGCGGGTCGGGTGCGGGACGGAGAGTCAGGGTCGGTAACCTAAGCGCGCTGACGCGCCTTTAGCTGGGCCTTAGCCGTTTCCGTCCGTAGTCCGTACGTCCTAGGAGTTGCCGCCGCCGTGAGCCGCAGCCTTCGACGCGGCGCTCTCGCCGCCACCGCCATCGTGTTCTCGATCGCCGCGCTGTCCGCCTGCGGTGCCGGCAACGACGCCCAGACGCTCGGCGTCCGGCCGGACAACGCCGCCGTCACGGTGGACGACGTCAAGATCCAGAACGCGATCGTCATCACCCAGCCGACGCCCGGCGTCAAGGGCCCGGCCGTCGTCTCGGCCACCGTCTTCAACAACGGCCGCGCCCCGCAGACGCTGCAGTCGATCAGCCTGCCGGGCAGCAACGCCGCGGTCGTCCTGAAGTCCGCGAAGGGCTCCGGCCCGGTCGTGGTCCCCGCCGGCGGCTCGGTCGTCATCGGCGGCGAGGGCAACGCCACCGCCACCATCGCCGACGGCAGCGAGGCCGCGAAGAACGGCGACGCGCAGAAGGTCGTCTTCACGCTCAGCGAGACCGGCGACGTCTCCCTGGAGGCGTTCGTCGTCCCGTCGACGAGCTACTTCAAGGACTTCGGCCCGTCCGAGGTGCCCCTCCCGCCCGGCGCCAAGCCCACCGAGAGCGCCTCGGCCGAGGCCGGCGAGCACGCGGAGTCCGGCGAGCACGGCACCGAGGGCAGCGGCGCCGGCCCCGCGGCCGGCCACTGAGCCACACCGTAGGACGCAAGACATACGAGAGGGGCGCCCCCGACGGGGGCGCCCCTCTCGGCGTACCGGCGACTCTCTACGGCTCGAACTTGTAGCCCAGGCCCCGG
Source organism: Streptomyces sp. NPDC007863 (assembly GCF_040633895.1). Taxonomy (NCBI): domain Bacteria; kingdom Bacillati; phylum Actinomycetota; class Actinomycetes; order Kitasatosporales; family Streptomycetaceae; genus Streptomyces; species Streptomyces sp. NPDC007863. Next base: position 62,145 of record NZ_JBEYEI010000016.1, on the reverse strand, counting down.
ACCGTGACCAGGTAGCGGGGGGCGCCCGGGTCCGGTTCGATCTTGGCGCGGAGGCGCTTGACGTGGACGTCGAGGGTCTTGGTGTCGCCCACGTAGTCGGCGCCCCAGACCCGGTCGATGAGCTGCATGCGGGTGAGGACGCGGCCCGCGTTGCGGAGCAGCATCTCCAGGAGGTCGAACTCCTTCAGGGGGAGGTCGATCTTGCCGCCGCCGACCGTCACCACGTGGCGGTCGACGTCCATGCGGACCGGGCCGGCCTCCAGGGCCGCCGGGGTGACCTCCTCCGGCTCGCCGCGACGGCGCAGCACCGCGCGGATGCGGGCGACCAGCTCGCGCGAGGAGAAGGGCTTGGTCACGTAGTCGTCGGCTCCTATCTCCAGGCCGACGACCTTGTCGATCTCGCTGTCCTTCGCGGTCACCATGATGACCGGGACGTTGGAGCGCCCCCGCAGCTGCCGGCAGACCTCCGTGCCGGGCAGGCCCGGCAGCATCAGGTCGAGGAGGACGAGGTCCGCTCCGTTGCGCTCGAACTCGTCGAGGCCGTCGGGCCCGGTCGCCGCCACGGCGACCTCGAAGCCCTCCTTGCGGAGCATGTACGACAGGGCGTCGCTGAAGGATTCCTCATCCTCGACGACAAGGACTCGGGTCACGGAAGGACCTCCGGTGCAGGAAGCGGTTCGGTCATGAGATCGGGGGTGAGGGAGGCGGCGGTCCGGCGGTCCCGTGCGGAGCCCGCCTCGGGCAGCCGCAGGGTGAAGGTGGAGCCCTGACCCTCGGTGCTCCACACCGTGACCTCTCCGCCGTGCGAGGCGGCCACGTGCTTGACGATCGCGAGCCCGAGCCCCGTACCGCCGGTGGCACGCGAGCGTGCCGGGTCGACGCGGTAGAAGCGCTCGAAGATCCGCTCGCGGTCCTTCTCCGGGATGCCGATGCCCTGGTCGGTCACGGCTATCTCGATGAGGTCCCCGCCGGGTGCCGCGACGCGGCGGGCGGCGATGCCCACGCGGGTCCGGGCCGGCGAGTAGTTGACGGCGTTCTCGACGAGGTTGCCGAGGGCCGCGGCGAGCTGGCCGCGGCTGCCCCAGACGAACAGGTCCGCGGAGCCGCCCTCGCGTCTCCCGCCACCCCCCTGTTCGTGCCCTTCGGGCGCCCAGACGTTCGAGACCATCGTGATCTGCTTGGTGGAGGCCGGGTGCCGCGAGCGGTCGATCGCCTCGGCGACCAGCTCGTCCACGGACACCGGCTCGGAGTCCTCCAGCGGGTCGTCGTTCTGCACCCGCGAGAGGTCGATGAGCTCCTGGACCAGGTTGGTCAGCCGGGTCGCCTCGATCTGCATCCGGCCCGCGAAACGCATGACGGCCTCGGGGTCGTCCGAGGCGTCCATGACGGCCTCGGAGAGCAGCGAGAGCGCCCCGACCGGGGTCTTCAGCTCGTGGCTCACGTTCGCGACGAAGTCGCGCCGTACCGCTTCGATACGACGGGCCTCCGTGAGGTCCTCGACCAGGAGCAGCACGAGCCGCGAACCCAGCGGGGCCACCCGCGCCGAGACCGCGAGGGCCTCGCCGCGTCCGCCGCCGCGCCGGGGCAGGTCCAGCTCGACCTGGCGTATCTCCCCGTCCCTGCGGGTGTCGCGGGCCATGTTGAGCATCGGCTCCACGGCCAGCTTCCCGCCGCGGACGAGCCCGAGGGCGTACGCCGCCGAGCTGGCCTTCACCACGGAGTCGCTCTCGTCGAGCACGACCGCGGAGGAGCGCAGCACGGAGAGCACGGTGTCGACGCCGGGCGGCAGCACGGCGTCGGTGTGCAGGGAGGTACGGGTGGGTCGCGCCTGGTCGCGTTCGCTCCAGCGGAACGCCAGCATGGCGATCACGCCGGTGCACACGCCGGCGATCGCGGCCAATGCGGCGACCGCCGCGTTCACGTCCATGCCATCCAGGTTATGCGTGGTCACGGACTCCCTCCCAGCCGTCCGAGTGCCTGCTCGAACACTCGTCGCTCAGAGTTCACCCTGGAGACCGGGGCGGTTCACTTGCCCTGGAAGGGGCAGGGACCCACGTCGCCCAGAGTTCACCTTCAGGCCAGAACTGGTTCATACGAGGGGTCGGAGCCGGACGCACAGGGGGTCGAACGTGGGAGCGTGGGGGTCCAGAGCGGCCCCTGAAGAAGAGGCACTCCCGGAGAGAGGGACATCCATGCGGGACGCGTACCACGAGGAACTTGATTCGATCGGCGAGGGCCTGGTCGAGATGGCCCGCCTGGTCGGATCGGCGATCGGGCGCGCCACCACGGCGATGCTCGACGCGGACCTGAAGCTCGCGGAGAGCGTGATCGCCGCGGACCAGAAGGTCGACGACCTCCAGCACGACCTGGAGGCGCGGGCGATCGCCCTGCTCGCGCGCCAGCAGCCGGTGGCGACGGACCTGCGGATCGTGGTCACCTCGCTGCGGATGAGCGCCGACCTGGAGCGCTCCGGCGACCTGGCCCAGCACGTGGCCAAGCTGACCCGGCTGCGCTTCCCGGACCGCGCGGTCCCCAACGACCTGCACGCGACCATCCTCCAGATGGGCCAGCTGGCGCAGCGCCTGATGGCCAAGGCCGCCGAGGTCATCATCACCAAGGACGTCGACCTGGCGATGCAGCTGGAGCAGGACGACGACGAGATGGACCTGCTGCACCGGGCGCTCTTCCAGCACCTGATGGACGACCGGTGGAAGCACGGCATCGAGACGGCCGTGGACGTGACGCTGCTGGGCCGGTACTACGAGCGGTTCGCCGACCACGCGGTGTCGGTGGCGAAGCGCGTCGTCTACCTGGTGACGGGTGAGCACGCGGACGAGCTGCAGCCGCAGGACACCCCGGTCGAGGGCGCGTAAGGCGTACGGCGAGGGCGCCCGGGCGCACGGGGCTTCCGTGCGCCGTTGATGCGCCGGTCCGGGCGGGCATGGAATGGGGGACGAGGGACGATCCGCGTCCCGTCAGGGAGGGACCCCATGGCCGATTCCCCCATCACGACCGAGACGGCGGCGCAGGCCGCGCACGAGCGGACGCACCTGCCGGTCCTGGGCGCCTGCGGCTGCGGCTCCGGCTGCGGCTGCGGCTGCCAGTCGGGCGCGCCGTGCCAGTGCGGCGGCTGCTCGGGCTGACGTACGGGGGGAGGGGGTCTCGCAGGAGCCCCCTCCCCCTCTCCTCTCTCCTTACAGCTCAGAGCTCAGAGTTCACAGCTCACAGCTCACAGCTCCAGGACGCCGACGACCTGCCCGCCGCTCTCCTCCCCCGTGGTGCGGAACCCGAGCCGGCGGTAGAACGCGCCGGGCCCGTCCTCGCCGGGCTCCCAGGTCACGTACATCCGACGGGTCCCCCTGCGGCGCAGCTCCTCGGCGACGGCGTCGACGGCGAAGCGTCCGTACCCCTCGCCCTGCGCGTCGGCGGAGACGTTCAGCCGCCACAGTCCGCTGCGCCGGTCGTCGGGGTCCTTCTCCTCGTTCCAGACGATGTCGAGGAAGGCCATGAGGAAGCCGACGAGCCGGTCGCCGTCGAAGACCAGGCGGGGCCAGGCGGTGTCCCCGTGGGCGTACGCCTCGGCGAGCGACGTCGCGACGGGCGCGACGTTCCTCTCCTGATGGGGGTGGACCCGCAGGGCGAGGGCGGCGTCCACGGTGGCGGGGGTGACCGGCTCCAGGCGCGGCGATCGTGTCATGGACAGGACGGTATCGCCGTCCCGCCCCGGCCCACCTCGAATTACCGCCGGTCACCCCCTGGGCAGGCCGCCCCTCGGCCCGACAGAATTACGGCCATGCCCTCCGCGCGAGCGACCCTCCTGACGGCGGCAGCGGCCGGTACCGCCGCCCTGCTGCTCACGGGCTGCGCGACGACCCCGGCCGGCCTCGCGGGCGTGTCGGTGGCGGAGGACGGCACCCCGCTCGGCGTCCTCCTGATGTGCCACGACCACGTGGACGGGGCGATGCTCTACCCCGACGACGTGCCGAAGGAGTCCCGGGAGGTCACCGGCGACTGGCGCCACGACGGCCCGGTCACCGGCTTCACCTCCTGGCCCCTGATGCAGACCGCGGGCGCCCCGGAGGCGGAGCGCTGGACCCCGGAGACCCGGACCGCCCGCCTGGAGAAGGGCCGCAGCTACCGCCTCGCCGGCTGGACCGAGGACGGCTCCTGGTCGGCCGCCCCCGTCAGCTTCACCCCGGAGGACCTGGCCCGCCTGAAGCCCGGCCAGGTCCGCTACACCCTCGACGACGAGATCCGCGTCTCCTCCCTCGACGACTTCCGCGACCGCGCCTGCGACGAGGCGGCGGGCGGAGCCCAGGAGCACTGACCCCCGTACAACCCTTCGGTGCGGGCGGGAGTCTCAGGGAACGGCGTCGGCAACGTCGGGCGTCGTTCCGATTTCCCGGGGAGGAACCTGAGATGTACAGATCCACGACCCGCCGGGGTGTGTCCACCGCGATCACCACGGTCCTCGCCGCCACGCTCGGCGCGGGCGTCCTGTCCGTCCCGGCCACCGCCGCGCCGCCGCCCGCCGCCGTGACGGCCGGGACGGGCACGCAGGCGGCGCCCGTCGCGTTCCCGGTACACGGGTACCTCGCCGCGGCCGGACAGTCCGGCTTCCTCAGCTACGCGCTCGTGGACCGCGTGTGGACGTACCAGTGGACCCGGTACGCGGACGGATCCACCACCAAGCTCGCCGACCCGGTGGCCGACGCCACCGGGACGGACGTCATCATGACCGGCCGGGGGCAGAACCTCACCCGCTCCCTGAAGGTGACGCTCCACGACATGGCCGCCGGCGGCTCGACCGTCACCATCGACCTCGGCCCGCTGAGCGGCACCTACGTGAAGGCCGTCTCCGCGAACTCGGTCCTGGCGCAGATGAAGCAGGCGGACGGCTCCCCGGAGCTGCGCCTGGTCACCCGCACCGGCGACACGCTGACGCAGCGGACGATCGTGGGCCTCCCGGCCGGGATGTCGAGCATCATCGCGACACCCGCCCGCGACGGCGAGGTGCTCGTCGCGTACTACCTGAAGAGCGGGGACACGTGGCGCAAGGAGTACGCCGTCGTGGACCTCGCCGCCGCCAAGGTGGTCTCCACCCACGCGACCAAGGCGTACTTCGTCTCCGACAGCGCGCTCTCCGCCACGCACCTGGCCTGGTCGGAGGAGGGGGGCAAGTACTACACGGTGAACCGTGCCACGGGCGTCGAGTCCGTGACCGACTTCCGCCTGTACGAGGGCGAGTCCATGGCCGTGGGCCTGCTGGGCTCGTGGGCGATGTACGGGACCCCGGGACGACTGGAGGGCGATGGGACGGGGGACTCCCGGCCGGTGACCCCGTTCACGGCGAAGTCGCTGACCACCGGCGAGACGATCAAGCTCGTCGACTACGTCACCAGCGTCCGGCCGGGCCCCGGCGACACGCTGTACGTGCGCGGCGGTTCCGTCGGCCAGGGAGACGGGCTCTTCCGGGTCTCCCTCGGCGCGGACGGCAGGCCGACCGCGCGGCTGGTCGCCACCACCGGGAAGCCGGTGGAGCTCCGCTACCTCGGCGCGCAGATCCCCAAGCCGTTCGACGTCGCCTCCCCGGCACCCCTCAAGTGGCGGCTGTCCCGGGAGAACGCCGACGTCGACCTGAGGATCACGCACCGCGCGACCGGCAAGTCCTTCTCGAAGACGCTGCACCTCTACAGCGAGTCGGCCGGCAGCGAGTACTACTACGGCGACAACACCTTCGGCATCACCTGGGCGGACATCGCGGAAGGGTCCCAGATGGGCCGGGACGCCCTGGCCGGGACGTACGACTGGTCCTTCACGGCCCATCCGCAGAACGGCGTCGGCCCGGACCTGGAGGCCTCCGGAAGCTTCACGGCCGTCAAGAACGCCTCCGCCGCGCACGACCTCGACTGGGACGGCCGCCCCGACCTCATGGCCCGTGACGCGCAGGGCGTGCTGTGGTACACCGACAGCGCGTACGACCCCGCCAGGAAGACACTCGTCCCGCACTTCGGCACCAACCGGGTCGGCAGCGGCTGGGGGATCTACGACCGCATCGAGACCCTCGGCGGCGTCGGCGGCGGCGCCACCGACTTCGTCGCCCGGGACAAGGCCGGCTACCTCTGGCTGTACGACGTGACCGGCACCGGCTACAGGGCGACCTTCGCGGGCCGCAAGCCGATCGGCGGCGGCTGGAACACGTACACCCGGCTCGCCGGCGGCAGCGACCTGAACGGTGACGGCAGGCCCGACCTGGTCGCCACCGACAAGGCCGGCGCCCTGTGGCTCTACAAGGGCACCGGCAGCGTCGCCGCCCCCTTCGCCAAGCGCCAGAAGATCGGCAACGGCGGCTGGGGCGTCTACAACCAGATCACCGCCACCGGCAACATCGGCGGAGCGGCCGCCGGCGACCTCATCGCCCGCGACAAGGACGGCATCCTCTGGCTGTACCTCGGCAAGGGCGACGGCACGTTCGCACCCCGCAAGCAGATCGGCGGCGGCTGGAACGCCTACACCGACACCGTCGCGATCGGCGACGCCGACTACGACGGCCGCCCCGACCTCCTCGCCCACGGCCCGAACAAGACCGCGTACTTCTACGCCGGCACCGGCGACTACCGCAAGCCCTTCGCGCCCCGCGTCTCCAGCCCGGTCCTGGCCGGAGAACCCGCCTACGACCACATCTCCTGACCCACCCCCCGAGAAAGCCCCCCACCAGCGGAACCGCGCCGCGGCGGGGGGCTTTCGGGTGGACGGCAGAGGAAGGACTCAGCATGTCGAACTCGTCGCCCGTACCCGTCCTGCGCGGCTCCCGCGGCACCGTGCTCCCTGCCCGAGCGCGCCGGGGAGGACGGGACGGTCGACGGCTCGACGCCGGTGTCCGCGCGCACCGTGCCCGACGCGGAGGACGATCCGCGGGAGCGGATGATGATCAGGATCGGCGTCGGCATCGGCATCGTGTCGGTCCTCTCGGCCCTGGTCGTCGGACTCCTCGGGCCATGGGCCGCCGCGCTCGTGATCGTGCTGTTCGCTCCCCTGGGCCTGGGGGTCGCCGTGTTCGGCGTGCTGATCCTCCACATGGCGTACCTGGACTGGTACCTGCCCCGGTACGGCATCACCGTCGAGGTGGAAAGGGTCGAGGTGTCCAGCCACAGCGGGAGCGCGGTCTACGCGTGGACGGACCCGCACGGCCGGACGCGCGGCATCTCCGGCAAGGTCACCACCGAGACCGCCCCTCTCGCCTACCACCCGTCCGACGCCGACAAGTTCACGCTCTGCACCTCGCCGCGCAAGGTGGCGGGGGACATGTTCCTCGGCCTGGTGGTCCTCCTCGTCGGCCTCGGCATCCTGGCCGGGGTCGCGTTCGTGACCCGGCTCACGTTCGTGGCCTAGCCCTCGCCGGCCGGTCCCGCTTCGCTCAGGGCCCAGAGTGGGCCCAGAGCGCGAAAATGCCCCCGCCCTGCGCCGTGTGCGCAGGTCAGGGGCATGATCACTGTTCCTGTTACTTCTTGCCCTGGTTCTTGACGGCCTCGATGGCGGCCGCGGCGGCCTCCGGGTCGAGGTAGGTGCCGCCGGGGTTGAGGGGCTTGAAGTTCTCGTCGAGCTCGTACGAGAGGGGGATGCCGGTGGGGATGTTGAGGCCCGCGATGTCGGCGTCGGAGATGCCGTCGAGGTGCTTCACCAGGGCGCGGAGGCTGTTGCCGTGGGCGGCGACCAGGACGGTGCGGCCGGCGAGGAGGTCCGGGACGATGCCGTCGTACCAGTACGGGAGCATGCGCTCCACGACGTCCTTGAGGCACTCGGTCTGCGGGCGCAGCTCCGGCGGGATGGTCGCGTAGCGGGCGTCGCCGGCCTGGGAGTACTCGGCGTCGTCGGCGAGGGCCGGCGGCGGGGTGTCGTACGAGCGGCGCCAGAGCATGAACTGCTCCTCGCCGAACTCGGCGAGGGTCTGGGCCTTGTCCTTGCCCTGGAGGGCGCCGTAGTGACGCTCGTTCAGGCGCCAGGAGCGGTGGACCGGGATCCAGTGGCGGTCCGCGGACTCCAGCGCGAGCTGGGCGGTGCGGATGGCGCGCTTCTGGAGGGAGGTGTGCAGCACGTCGGGGAGCAGACCGGCGTCCTTGAGCAGCTCGCCGCCGCGCGTCGCCTCCTTCTCGCCCTTCGCGGTGAGGTTCACGTCCACCCATCCGGTGAACAGATTCTTCTCGTTCCACTCGCTCTCGCCGTGGCGGAGGAGGATCAGCTTGTACGGTGCGTCGGCCATGCGTACGAGCCTAATGGACCGCTGACGATTGACGCGCGTCGTCAATTCGCTGGCGTCCGCCTGCCGAGATGCGTAAGTTTCGAGAGCTGTTGGAGGGTCTTACAGCACGCGGGGGGAGCACCTCATATGTCCATCGAATCGCTCAGACGGTCGGCACACGCCACCGTCTCCGGTCTCCCGCAGGGCTTCTGGTGGCTCTGGCTGTCGACCTTGGTCAACAGGACCGGGGCGTTCGTCCTGACCTTCCTCTCGTACTACCTGACCGTCGAGCTCGGGTACTCCGCCTGGTTCGCCGGTCTCGTCGTCGCCCTCCACGGCCTCGGCGGCGTCGCCGGCTCCCCGCTCGGCGGCATGCTGACCGACCGCTGGGGCCGCCGGCCCACCATGATCACCATGCACCTCGCGGGCGCCTCCTGCGCCGCCGCGCTCGCCTTCGTCACCAGCGCCTGGGGCGTGGCCGCCGTCGTGCTGCTCATGGGCGTCGCCATGCAGGCCGTCCGTCCCTCCATCAACGCGACGATCGCCGACATGGTCCCCGCCGACGACGTGCGCCGCGCCTACGCCCTCAACTACTGGGCCCTCAACCTCGGCTTCGCCGTCGCCTCGATCGCGGGCGGCGCCGCCGCCTTCCTCGGCTACCGCACCCTCTTCCTCGTCGACGCCGTCGCCACCACCCTCTGCGCCGTGATCGTCTTCCTGCGGCTGCCGGAGACCCGGCCGGAGCGGGCCGCGGGGAAGGAGGCCGGGGAGAGCGGGCCGGCGGACAAGGTGTCGATGCTCGACGTGCTGCGCGACGCTCCCTTCCGGACGCTCGTGCTGCTCAACCTGCTGGTCTGCCTGGTCTTCACCGCGCCCTGGATCGGCCTGCCGCTGACCATGGCCGAGCAGGGCCTGCCGCCGTCCTCGTACGGCATGGTCATCGCCGTCAACGGCGTCGTGATCGTCGGCTTCCAGCTGCTGGTCAACAAGGTGACCGAACGGCGCTCGCCGGTCGCCCTGCTCACCGTCTCCTCGCTGCTCTTCGCCGTCGGCACCGGCGCCACCGCGCTGGCCGGTTCGTCCGTCGCCTTCGCCGCCACCGTCGTCGTGTGGACGGTCGGCGAGATGGTCCACGTGCCGACGAACGCCGCCGCCACCGCCCGGCTCGCGCCCGAGCACGCCCGCGGCCGCTACCAGGGGGTCATGGGCATGTCGTGGGCCGTCGCCGGTTTCGTCGCGCCCGTCCTCGCCGGCGCGATCGTCGACGGGCCCGGCTCGGACGTCCTGTGGGCCGGCACCTTCGGCGTCGGCGTCCTCGCCGCCGTCGGCTACGCGCTGCGGCTGCGGAAGGCGCTGGCCGAGGACGAGACCGTCAGTCCCGTTCCGGCGCGGCCGGAGCAGAAGGAGCAGAAGGAGCAGCGGAAGGAGCCGAAGCGGCCGGCTCCCGCGTCAGGTTCCTGAACGCGTCGAGATTCCGCGTCGACTCTCCCCGGGAGACCCGCCAGGCGTACTCCCGGCGGATGGCCGACGCGAAGCCGAGTTCGAGCAGCGTGTTGAAGTCGCCGTCCGCCGTCTCCAGGACCGAGCCGAGCAGCCGGTCCAGCTCCTCCGGGGTGACGGCGGCCAGCGGCAGCTTGCCGGCGAGGTAGACGTCGCCGAGCGGGTCGATCGCGTACCCCACCCCGTACAGCCTGAGGTTCCGTTCGAGGAGCCAGCGGTGGACGCCGGCCTCGTTCTCGTCCGGGTGGCGGACGACGAAGGCGTTCAGGGAGAGGGAGTGACGGCCCAGGCGCAGCGACAGCGTGGTGAACAGCTTGCGGGTGCCGGGGAGCTTGACCACGTACGAGCCGGGCGCGGGGCTCTCCCACTCCAGCTCCGCCTCGGTGAGGGTGTCCTCGACGATCCGCCGTACGTCCTGAGCGTCCTGAGCGTCAGCCATGGTGGGAGCGTACGCGACGGTGGTGCGTGCGCTGCCGGTGGTCGTGCATGGCGGCCGTGTACACGTCGGCGGTGCCCGACGCGGCCGTGTCCCAGCCGAAGGACTCGGCGTGCCGTGCCGCGGCCTCGCCCATCCGGAGCGTGAGACCCGGGTCGGCGGCGAAACGGTCCAGCACCCGCGCGTACTCCGCCGGGTCGTGGCCCCGCACCAGGAAGCCGGTCCGCTCGTCCCGTACGGCGACGGGCAGGCCGCCCACCGCGGCCGCGACGACCGGGGTGCCGGCCGCCTGCGCCTCGATCGCGACCAGGCCGAAGGACTCGCTGTACGAGGGCATGACGAGGACCGACGCGGCGCGGAACCAGTCGGCGAGCCGCTCCTGGCCCACCGGCGGGTGGAAGCGGACGAGGTCGGCGATGCCGAGCCGGGCGGCGAGCTTCTGGAGCTGCTCCGGCTTGGCGAGGCCGCTGCCGCTGGGGCCGCCGACCACCGGCACCACCATGCGGGAGCGCAGCGAGGGGTCCCGGTCCACCATCTGGGCGGCGGCGCGCAGCAGGATGTCCGGGGCCTTGAGGGGCTGGATCCGGCCGGCGAAGACCGGCACGAAGGCGTCCGCCGGCAGGCCGAGGCGGGCGCGGGCGGCGGTGCGGCCGTCGGCGGGCCGGAAGCGGTCGAGGTTGACCCCGGGGTGGACGACCGCGATCTTGCCGGGGTCCGCGTCGTAGAAGCGGGCCAGCTCGTCGGCCTCCTCGGTGGTGTTGGCGATCAGCCGGTCGGCGGCGGCGACGATCTGGGTCTCGCCGATGACCCGCGCGGCGGGCTCGGGGGTGTCGCCCTCGGCGAGCGCCGCGTTCTTGACCTTGGCCATGGTGTGCATGGCGTGGACGAGCGGGACGCCCCACCGCTCGGCGGCGAGCCAGCCGACGTGGCCGGAGAGCCAGTAGTGGGAGTGGACCAGGTCGTAGTGGCCGGGGCGGTGGCCCGCCCACGCCTGCATCACGCCGTGCGTGAAGGCGCAGAGCTGGGCCGGCAGCTCCTCCTTGGCGAGGCCCTCGTACGGGCCCGCGTCGACGTGCCGCACCAGGACGCCGGGCGCCAGCTCGACCACCGGCGGGAGGCCGCCGGTGGTGGCCCGGGTGAAGATCTCGACCTCGATGTCGATGGCGGCGAGCCGCTTGGCGAGCTCGACGATGTAGACGTTCATGCCGCCCGCGTCACCGGTGCCCGGCTGGTGGAGCGGGGAGGTGTGCACGGAGAGCATGGCCACCCGGCGGGGGGTCCGGGGGCGGCCCGGCAGCCGGAGCCGGGAGGCCGCTGCCGGGTGCCGGTGCCGGGTGCCGGCGAACCGGGACACGTACTGGCTCACGTCGGCGGTCCTTCCGCGAGAGGGGCCTGGCGTGCGGACATGACAGGCGGAGGGCGCGGTCCACGTCCTCCGCCCCGCACAACACCGGAACGACCTCCTTCATTTCCACCCTTTCCACCGCGTCCGGCGTTTTGCCAATTCATTACTCGAGGGACGGTCGAGGTGAGGGGGGTGGACGCGGGCGGTCGGGCGGGGAGTGGTGGTGGGGGACGGGGGGACTAGAGGGACGGAGGACAGGAGGGACGGGGACGGGGGCGGGGGCCGAGGGACTGGGGGACTGGGGGACTGGGGGGCGGGCTAAGGCGGCTGGGCGGCTGAGGCCGGGCCAGGCCAGGCCAGGCCGGGGACGAGGCCGGAAACGAGGCCGGCGTCACGCGGAGCGCCGTGGCCCCGGGGCCGCTCCCCCGCGCGGCTCCGTATCCTCGTCCCATGGCCCCGCGCACCACCCGCCCCGTCGGCACCCCGACCCGCGGGACCACCAACCCCAACCGGCTGCGCCGCATGGACCGCTGGATCGCCGCCGTCCACGGGCCGGCCCTGCGCCGCTCCCCCGAGCCGCCCGTCGCCGTCGACCTCGGGTACGGCGCCGCCCCCTGGACCGCCGTCGAGCTGCTCGCGCGGCTGCGCACCGCCGAGCCCCGCACCCTGCTGTACGGGATCGAGATCGAGCCGGCCAGGGTCGAGGCCGCGAGGCCGTACGAGGAGCGGCACGAGGGCCTGCGCTTCGTGCACGGCGGCTTCGAGGTGCCGGTGCCGGGCGCGCCCGCGCTGATCCGGGCCGCGAACGTGCTGCGCCAGTACGACGAGGAGCAGGTCGCGGCGGTGTGGGAGCGGCTGTGCGGGCGGCTCGCGCCGGACGGCCTCCTCGTCGAGGGCACCTGCGACGAGATCGGGCGCCGGCACGTGTGGGTGGCGCTCGACCGGGGCGGACCGCGCACGGTCACCCTCGCGACCCGGCTCGGCTCCCTCGACCGCCCCTCGGACCTCGCCGAGCGCCTCCCGAAGGCGCTGATCCACCGCAACGTGCCGGGCGAGCCGGTCCACGCCTTCCTGCGGGACTTCGACCGGGCCTGGGCGGCGGCGGCCCCGTACGCCTCCCTGGGCGCCCGGCAGCGCTGGATCCGCGCCGTCCGGGACCTGGCGGCGGACTGGCCGGTCACGGACGGCCCGAAGCGGTGGCGCCAGGGCGAGGTCACGGTGCGCTGGGACGCCCTGGCGCCACGCGCCGGCTGAAGGCGCCCGATCATGGCGCCCGGCCGGGGGAACGTCCGCCGGTCCCCGGGCGTCACTCTGGTGGGGTACCTGTCGTTTTCCGGAATCACGTGGCACTATCGCCAGGACCACACAAGTTACTGACGGTAAATCAGAAAGCGGCCCAGGGGGGACACCCGGGCCGTGAGGGGGAGCCAGTGAACCGACGACGCCGACGTCCGTACGCCGCCGCGGTCACCGTGGCCTGCGCCCTGGCCGTCCTGGCCACACCGGTGTTCACCCTCCAGGCCGCCGCCGCCCCGCTGCCCCCGCCGCCGCCGGCCGCGCCGAAGAAGACCCTCGAAGAGGTCCGTACGGAGATCGAGGCGCTCTACCACCAGGCGGCCGCCGCCACCGACGCGTACAACCTCGCCGAGGAGCGCACCGAGACCCAGTCCGCCGAGATCGTCCGGCTCGCCCGCATGATCGAGGGCGGCCGCAAGCGGATCGACGCGCTCAAGGCCCAGGCCGGCGCCACCGCCCGCGCCCAGTACCGCAGCGGCGGCATCCCCCGGAGCGCCCAGCTCGCCCTCTCCGGCGACCCTCAGCTCTACCTCGACACGGCCGGCCGGCTCCGCGAGGGCGCCAAGGCCACCACCGACCTCCTCGGCGAACTCACCCGCGCCCAGGCCGAGCTGGACACCTACGCCTCGGAGGCCGGCGACAACTGGACCAAGCTGGAGGCCGACCGGGTCCGGCAGGCCACCGCGAAGAAGGAGATCAACGAGAAGATCGCCGCCGCGAAGAAGCTGGAGAGCGAGCTCGCCGCCGAGGAGCGCGAGCGGCTGCGCCGCCTGGAGGAGCAGGCCCGGCAGCGGGCCCAGACCAAGTGGCTGGACACCGGCATCCTCGACGAGCTCGGCGCCGAGTCCACCGCGGAGGGCCGCGAGGCGGTCGAGTCGGCGCTCGCGCAGGTCGGCAAGCCGTACGTGTGGGGCGCCGAGGGCCCCGACTCCTTCGACTGCTCCGGCCTCACCCAGTCCGCCTGGGCCGCCGCCGGCGAGCGCATCCCGCGCACCTCGCAGGAGCAGTGGCGGCTGCTCCCCCGCGTGCAGCCGAAGGACATGCGCCCCGGCGACCTGATCGTCTACTACAAGGACGCCAGCCACATCGGCATGTACATCGGCGACGGGAAGATGGTCCACGCGCCCCGGCCCGGCCGGAACGTGACCGTGGCCGGCGCCGGCTCGATGGAGATCCTCGGCATCGTCCGCCCCTCCTGACGCCCCTCCTGACGCCCGACCTGACACACGAGCGGCCCCGAGTGACCTTTCTCATGGGTCCGGGGCCCGCCCGTGCCCGATCGGTGCGCAACTACCTCCCCTTCCGCGGCATATGCCAAGGAAGACCCCGGCGCCCGCGGAGTGATCGCCATTCCGCCGGGCGCCGCGCGGGCGCTATGGTCCCGGACGGGCGGGCCGCCACCCGGCGCCCGGCGCACCCTCGGGGGAGGGAAGGAAACCCGGACCGATGCCCGTATCCGTACCGCGCCAGAGAATCGTCTCTGCTGCGGGGCCATGCGACACCGCCGCCATGGACGCCACCGCCGCGAGCGACGCGGCGACCGGCACCGACACAGGAGCCGGCACAGACACAGGAGCCGGCACAGGCGCAGGAACCAGCACAGCCACAGGCACAGGAACCGACCGCGACCGCACCGACCTCACCCTCCTGGTCGTCGAGGACGACCCGGCGGGCGCCCTCGCCGTACCCGAGCTGCTCGACGCCGCCGGCGCCGCGGGCACCCGGATCCGCATCCGCACCGCCCGCAACCTCACCGAGGCCGAGCGGCTCCTCACCGACGACGTGCACTGCGTGCTCGTCGACCTCTCGCTGCCCGTGCCCCGGGGCGCGGCCGACGAGGACCCGCTCGCCCCGCTGCGGCACATCCTGCGCCTCGCGCCCCGGCACGCCGTGCTGGCCCTCGCCCCCTCCGCCGACGCGGGGCTCGCCGCCGAGGCGGTACGCGTCGGGGCCCAGGACCACCTCTTCCGCGAGGAGCTCGACGGCCGGCTGCTGAGCCGCGCCATCCGGTACGCGGTCGAGCGCAAGCGCAACGACGCCGCCAAGGTGAAGCTCGCCGAGTCCCGGCTGCGCGCCCAGGAGAACGCCCGCCTGGAGCGCGGCCTGCTGCCCACCCCGCTCCTGGAGGGCTCCGACCTCCGCTTCGCCGCCAGCTACCGGCCGGGCCGCTCCCGCGCGCTGCTCGGCGGCGACTTCTACGACGTCGTCCGCACCCCGGACGGCACCGTGCACGCCATGATCGGCGACGTCTGCGGCCACGGCCCCGACGAGGCCGCCCTCGGCGTCGAGCTGCGGATCGCCTGGCGCGCCCTGACCTTCGCCGGGCTCTGCGGCGACGAGCTGCTCTCCACCCTCCAGCAGGTCCTGGAGCACGAGCGGGAGAGCGAGGAGATCTTCGCGACCCTCTGCACGGTCGACATCGCGCCCGACGGCCGCCGCGCCGGACTCTGCCTGGCCGGCCACCCGGCGCCGCTGGTCGCCCAGCAGGGCGGGACCGCGCGCCTGCTGCCGTACGAGGACGGGGGCCCGGCGCTGGGTCTGCTGCCGCGCGCCCGCTGGCCGCGCCGCCAGGTCGAGCTGGGCGGGGCGTGGAGCCTGCTCCTCTACACCGACGGCCTGATCGAGGGCCGGACCGCCGGTCCCGGCTCGCCGCGGCTCGGGCAGGACGGCATGGTCGACATGATCAACCGGCAGATCACCGGGGGCCTGCGCGGCGAGGCGCTCCTGGAGGCCGCGATGGCGGAGGCCCGCACGCTCAACGGCGGCGAGCTGACCGACGACGTGGCCCTGCTGGCCCTGGAACGCGGCGGGGCCCGGGGGTAAGCACCCCCGGGCCCCGCGCCCGACGCCTTGACGCCCCTCCTACGGCAACCGCTACCGGCCGCCGTTGTAGGGGCCGTACGGGCCGTCGCTGCTGGAACCGCCGCGGCGGCCGCCGCCGCCCATGACCTGCTTGAGGGCCGGGCGGACGTCGACCATGAAGACGATGGCGGCGATCAGGCCCGCGATGAGGAGGAAGAGCAGGCCGGGGAGGAAGAGGTTCAGGGCGAGGTTGACCCCGAGGAGGATCAGCCAGAACTTCTTCGTCTGCTTGTCCGCGGCCCGGTACGCGTCCTCCCGGACCATCGCCGCGATGACGAACGAGGCGACGGCGAAGCCGGTGAAGACCAGGAACATCAGCAGGTTGAGGGTGTTGTCGAACCGGTCCATCAGCATGCTGAACACCGCCTAGGGGTCATGGGGTACGTACGCGCCTCGCGGTCAAGGTACCCGTTCCAACGCTTCGGGCCCCAGGAATGGTGCCCGGATCCGCTATTCGGCCGTCACGTCCGCCTTGGCGGCGGCCGCCTTCCTGGCGGGCGCCTTGCGGGCGGCGGGCTTGCGGGCGGCCACGGTCTTGGGCGCGGGCTCGGCCTCGGCCTCTGCGACCGGCTCGGGCTCGACGACCGGCTCCGGCCGGACGACCGGCTCCGGCTCCGGCTCGACCACGACCGTGATCTCCGTGGCCGGCTCGGCCGTCTCGCCGCGCCAGGCGCGGACGGTCTCCTCGCCCCGGGCGGCGACCTCCTCGTACTTCTCGCGCGCCTTCACCGCGTACTCGGCGGCCACGCCGACGCCCCGCAGGGCGAGGTCCTGCGCCGTCTCGCCCAGCTTCTTGAGGTCGGTGTCGATACCGCCGACGACCCCGACGACCTCGGCGACCGTGGCCTGCACCTTCTCCTGGACCTTCTCCTGCACGGCCTTCGGGTCGGTGTTCCGCACGGCCTCGATCCGGCCGGGCGCCTCGGCGGCCAGCTGCTCGATCAGCGCGGGCACCTTGCGGGCCTGGCGCACCGCGAGGTCGGCGGTGCCGGCGGCGAAGTAGAGGGGGGTACGCAGTTCGTCGATGATGGCCATGCTGGTGGTCCTCCCGGTGGGGCGTACAAGCTGACGTACGAGCTGATCGCTCTAACTGGCCGCTTCCTGGCCGGTCGCGTCCCGGCCGGTCGCTTCCTGGCCGGCCGCTCCGGACTCCGCCGCGTTCTCCTTGCGGAAGGAGTCGTAGATCTGCAGCAGCACCTGCTTCTGCCGCTCGCTGATCGAGGGATCGGCGAGGATGACGGCCCGCGTCTCCAGCTCCTCGCGGTCCTTCTCGTCGAGGATCCCGGCCCGCACGTAGAGCGTCTCGGCCGAGATCCGCAGGGCCTTGGCGACCTGCTGGAGCACCTCGGCGCTGGGCTTGCGCAGCCCGCGCTCGATCTGGCTCAGGTACGGGTTCGACACGCCGGCGGCATCGGCGAGCTGCCGCAGCGAGAGCTGCGCGGTGCGCCGCTGCTCGCGCAGGTAGTCGCCGAGGCTGCCGAGATTGCCGACGTTGAGCGATGCCATGGTCCGTACCCTGCCATCGCTTGCTAACTATTGCAAGCAGTCCGCTTGCAACTGTGTTCCCGCTACCGTGGGGGCGTGGCGACCCGCATCCCCCTCGACGATCTCCGGCGCCTGCGCAGGGCGCGGGACCGGATGGACCGGGAGTACGCGAGCCCCCTGGACGTGGCGGCGCTCGCGCAGACGGCGCTGATGTCCACCGGGCACTTCGCGCGGAGCTTCCGCGCCGCCTTCGGGGAGACGCCGTACAGCTACCTCATGACCCGCCGGATCGAGCGGGCCAAGGCGCTGCTCCGGCGCGGGGACCTGTCGGTGACGGACGTCTGCATGGAGGTGGGGTGTACGTCGCTCGGCTCGTTCAGCTCGCGCTTCACCCAATTGGTCGGCGAGACGCCGAGCGCGTACCGGGCCCGTGCGCACGGCGCCGACGCCGCCCTGCCCGCCTGCGTCGCCAAGGTGGCCTCGCGACCGGTCAGGAACGGAGAAGCGCCGCTCGACAGCGCTCCCTAGCGTGGAGGGCATGGACATCAACCTCTCCCAGACCTTCATCACCGTCGACGACCACGAGAAGGCGCTCGGCTTCTACCGCGACGCGCTCGGCCTGGAGGTCCGCAAGGACGTCGGCTTCCAGGGCATGCGCTGGGTGACCGTGGGCTCGCCCGCGCAGCCGGACGTGTCGGTGGTCCTCGAATCGCCGCTCGCCGACCCGAGCGCCTCCGAGACCGACCGCCAGGCGGTCGTCGACCTCATGCGCAAGGGCCTGCTGCGCGCGGCGATCTTCGGTACGGACGACTGCGACGCGGCCTTCGAGCGGATCACCACCTCGGGCGCCGAGGTCCTGCGCGAGCCGGTGGACCAGCCGTACGGCGTCCGCGAGTGCGCGTTCCTCGACCCGGCGGGCAACCAGATCGTCTTCCAGCAGCCGCTCTCCTGAACCCCCGCTCCCCCAGGGGGGGGCGATCCTCCGGTTTCCGATAATCCGCGACGGACCGACCTCCCCTATCCTGGGCGGCATGACCGCCTTGACGCCCCGCCGCAGCGAGCCCGATCTCTCCTACCTCCTCGACCACACGAGCCACGTCCTCCGGACGCGCATGGCGGCGGAGCTGGCGGAGATCGGGCTCACGGCCCGTATGCACTGCGTCCTCGTCCACGCCCTGGAGGAGGAGCGGACCCAGGCGCAGCTCGCCGAGATCGGCGACATGGACAAGACGACGATGGTCGTCACCGTCGACGCCCTGGAGAAGGCCGGACTCGCCGAGCGGCGCCCGTCGAGCACGGACCGGCGGGCGCGGATCATCGCCGTCACCGAGGCGGGCGCACGGCTCGCCGCGGAGAGCCGGCGGATCGTGGACGGCGTCCACGCGGGCGCCCTCGGCTCGCTGCCGGAGGAGGAGCGGGAGGTGCTGGTACGCGCGCTGGGCCGGCTGGCCGGGGACCACCTGAAGGCGCCCGTCGAGGCACCGGCGACCGCCCGCCGGGCGCGCCAGAAGAACTGACCCCCGCCCCCGCGCACCCTTCCCCCACCAACTCCGCACACCGTCCCGTAAAAAATAGTCTGCAACAAAACCTTCTGCTAACGTCTCTCCTGTTGCCTCCCTCGACAGGAGAGATCCATGCGTACCCGCCCCCTCGCGCTCACCGTCCTCGCCAGCGCCATGCTCATGACCGTCCTCGACGGCAGCATCGTCACCATCGCGATGCCCGCCATCCAGGCCGACCTCGGCTTCACCCCGGCCGGACTGAGCTGGGTCGTCAACGCCTACCTGATCGCCTTCGGCTCGCTCCTCCTGCTCGCCGGACGGCTCGGCGACCTCATCGGACGCAGACGGATGTTCCTCGCCGGGATCGCCGTCTTCACCGGCGCCTCCCTGCTCGCCGCCGTCGCCGCCTCCCCCGCCGTCCTGATCGCCGCCCGCTTCCTCCAGGGCGCCGGCAGCGCGATGTCCTCCGCGGTCAGCCTCGGCATCCTCGTCACGCTCTTCACCGAACCCCGCGAACGGGCCCGCGCCATCGCCGTGTTCAGCTTCACCGGCGCCGCCGGAGCCTCCGTCGGCCAGGTCCTCGGCGGACTCCTCACCGACGCCCTCTCCTGGAACTGGATCTTCTTCATCAACCTGCCGATCGGCGCCGCCGCCATCGCCCTCGCCACCCGCGCCCTCCCCGCCGACCGGGGACTCGGCCTGCGGGCCGGCGCCGACGCGCTCGGCGCGTTCCTGGTCACCGCGGGCCTCATGACCGGCATCTACGCGGTCGTGCGCATCGAGGAGTACGGCGCCGGCTCCGCCCACACCCTCGGCCTCGGGGCGCTCGCGCTCGCCCTCCTCGCCGGCTTCCTGGTCCGCCAGCGCACGGCCGCCACCCCGCTGATGCCGCTGCGGATCCTCCGCTCCCGGGCCGTCGCCGGAGCCAACGCCGTCCAGCTCCTCACGGTCGCCGCCCTGTTCTCCTTCCAGGTCCTGGTCGCCCTCTACCTCCAGAAGGCGCAGGGGTACGGCGCCACCGCCACCGGGCTCGCGATGCTGCCCGCCGCCCTGGTCATCGGGGCCGTCTCGCTCGGCGCCGCCGCCCGGCTCATCACCCGCTTCGGCGAGCGCGCCGTCCTGCTCACCGGCCTCACCCTGCTGACCGGCGTCCTCGGCCTGCTGACCCGGCTCCCGGCGCACGCCTCGTACGCCGTCGACCTGCTGCCCGTGATGCTGCTGGCCGCCGGCTTCGGCCTGGTCCTGCCCGCGCTCACCGCGCTCGGGATGTCGGGCGCCGACGAGGCCGACGCGGGCCTCGCCTCCGGCCTCTTCAACACCACGCAGCAGATCGGCATGGCACTCGGCGTCGCCGTCCTCACCACCCTGGCCGCCGCCCGCACCGAAGCGCTCGACGCGGCCGGCCGGAGCACCGCGGAGGCGCTGACCGGCGGCTACCGCCTCGCCTTCGCGGTCGGTACGGGACTCCTGGTCGCCGCCCTCGCGATCGCCGCGGCCGTGCTGCGCAAGGAGAAGACGCCGGCGCCGAAGTCCGAGGTGGCCATGGCCGCCTGACGGAAGTTCAGGTCGCGCGGCCCTCCACGAGGGCCGCGACGCCGTCCAGGATCCGGGCCAGACCGAAGCGGAACTCGTCGTCGGGGGCGTCGGGCTGGTCCAGGACCCCGGAATCGATCAGCCCCGCCACCCGCGGGAACACCTCCGGGTCGACCAGCCGGCGCAGGGTGCGGCTGTACTGGGCCATCGCCTCCTCCGGCGCGTACCCGGACGCCTCCACGGCGTCGGCCAGCTCCGCCATCATCAGCGCGTCGTTCTTCACGAAGCCGGCCACGAGGAGCGTCACCGAGATCTTGGCACCCTCGCCGAGACCGGTGCCGTCGAGCGCGAGCAGCGCCTTCTCCCACCAGGCCACCGCGTGCGGCGTCGCGGGCGGGCCGGAGACCGGGACGCGCAGCAGCCACAGGTTGCGCAGATAGACCTCGCGCATCGCCCAGGCCCAGCGCTCCAGCCGCTCCCGCCAGGGGTCCTCCGGGCCGAACAGCTCGGGCGGGGCGCCCGTCGCCGCCTCCTGCATCAGGACGTACAGCTCCTGCTTGGCGGAGACGTACCGGTAGAGGGACATGGTGGAGGCGCCCAGCTCCTTGGCGACCCGCCCCATCGAGACGGCGGCGAGCCCCTCCGCGGAGGCGAGGTCCACGGCCGCGGCGACGATCCGGTCCTGGCTGAGCCCGGGCTTCGGCCCCTTGGTGGGGCGCTCCCGCAGCCCCCAGGCGGCCTCGACGGACGGCGGCAGATACGTGCCGCCGCTCTCCCCGGACCCCTTCCGGCCCTCGTCACCCGCCATCCGCGCCGCCTCCTCGCCTCGTTCGCTTGACGCCCATCCTAGTAATGCGTAACCCTTACACAGTAACGCGTAAGGCATACGCAGTACGCCGACGAGCGCAGCAGAAGGGGACACCCATGCCTCCCGCCACCCAAACTCCCGCCATCGAGACCGCCGGCCTCACCAAGACCTACGGCGCCGTCCGCGTCCTCGACTCCCTCGACCTCCGCGTCGAGACCGGCACCGTCTTCGCCCTCCTCGGGCCCAACGGCGCCGGCAAGACCACCACCGTCCGCGTCCTCACCACCCTCGCCGCCCCCGACGCAGGGCACGCGCGCGTGGCCGGCCACGACGTCGTCACCGAGCGGCGCGCGGTCCGCCGCGCCATCAGCCTCACCGGCCAGTACGCCGCCGTCGACGAGACCCTCACCGGCGCCGAGAACCTCCGCCTCGCCGCCCGGCTCTCCGGCCTCTCCCGCAAGGCCGCCGCCCGCCGCGCCGACGAACTCCTCGAACGCTTCCGGCTCGCCGACGCCCGCGACCGGCAGACGAAGACGTACTCCGGCGGCATGCGCCGCCGCCTCGACCTCGCCGCCGGCCTCGTCCGCGACCCCGGCACCACCCGGATCGTCTTCCTCGACGAGCCCACCACCGGCCTCGACCCCCGCAGCCGCAACGAACTCTGGGACGCCGTCCGCGAGTTGTCGGCCCACGGCACCACCGTCTTCCTCACCACCCAGTACCTGGAGGAGGCCGACCGGCTCGCCCACCGCGTCGCCGTCCTCGGCGCCGGCCGCACCCTCGCCGAAGGCACCCCCGAGGAACTCAAGCGGCGGTACGCGGGCCACCGCCTCGACCTCGTCGCCCACGACCGGGAGGCCTACCTCCGCCTCGCCCCGCACGCCACCGGCCACACCCCCGCCACCCTCACCCTCGGCGTCCCCACCGACGGCAGCGCCGCCCACGTCCGCGCCCTGCTCGACGAACTCGACCCGCACCGCACCGACATCGCGCGCTTCGCCGTGCACAGCGCCACCCTCGACGACGTCTTCCTCACCCTCACCAGCGCCACGAAGGAGCCGAGCCATGTCTGACGCGACCGCGAGCCCCCTCGCCACCACCACCGCCCTCGTCGGGCGCGGCATCCTCCTCAGCCGGCGCAACCTCGACGCCGTCGTCACCGCCCTGGTGATGCCCGTGATGCTGATGCTCGTCTTCGTCTACTTCTTCGGCGGCGCCATCGACACCGGCTCCACCCGCTACGTCACCTACGTCGTCCCCGGCGTCATCGTCCTGTGCGCCGGCTTCGGCGCCGCCGCCACCGCCGTCTCCGTCAGCGAGGACATGCGGCGCGGCACCGTCGACCGCCTCCGCACCCTCGACGTCGGCGCCGTCCCCTTCCTCACCGGACACGTCGTCGCCACCGTCGCCCGGAACGTCCTGGCCACCGCGCTGGTCCTCGGCGTCGCCTTCCTCATCGGCTTCCGGCCCGCCGCCACCCCCGGCGGCTGGCTCGCCGCCATCGGCCTGCTCCTCGCCTACATCACCGCCGTGTCCTGGCTCTCCGCAGCCGCCGGCCTCATCGCCAGGACCCCCGAGGCGGCCAACACGGTCACCTTCCTCATGATGTTCCTGCCCTACCCGAGCAGCGCCTTCGTGCCCATCGACACCATGCCCGGCTGGCTGCACGGCTTCGCCGAAAACCAGCCCGTCACCCCGCTCATCGAGTCGATGCGCGGCCTGCTCCTCGACCAGCCCGTCGGCGACGCGCCCTGGACCGCGCTCGCCTGGTGCGGCGGCCTCCTCGCCCTGGCCGTCACCGCCTCCGGCGCGCTCTTCCGCCTCCGCACCCGCTGACGAGCGGGGACCCGCTGACGCGCGAGGACCGGCGTCAGAAGATGTCCGGCGAGAACGCCCGCAGCGGCGCCCGGAACAGCAGCTCGGCCCGGGCCGCCGCCCCCGGCACCGCCTCCTCGATCCGGCCGAGCAGCACCAGCCGGACCGGCGACGCGTCGCCGAGGACCAGCCGGGCCAGCTCCGCCACGTCGAGCACCAGGTCCGCGGAGGCGGTCGTCGGGACGCACGACGCCCCCTTCGGCGAGGCGTCCAGGCGGTAACGGCCGCCCACGAAGCCGTCGCCGTCCCGCACGTCGAGGACGAGCCCGTCCGTCACCGGGTACGTCCGCTCCTCCAGGACCCGCACCACGTCGAGGATCCGCAGCCACACCATGTCCGCGTGGGTCACCGTCCGCGCCGCCCGCGGGTCCGGCAGCAGCAGCGGCAGCGGGTCGTCCGGCGCCCGGGAACCGCTGCGGACCGTCGCCACCCAGTCCACCGAGCAGACGTACCGCCACAGCGCGCGCTCGGCGGCCGGCGTCGCCGCGATCAGGTCCCGCACGGTCAGCGTGTTCTCCGGCTGCTTGCCGTCGCCCCACTTGTCGTCGCAGCGGTACGACACGTAGCCCTCGGGCTCCCCGGCGGCCGAGCGGTAGACCGCGTAGTACGGCTCCGTCCACGGCTCAAGGTGATGCCCGCCGCCGGTGCCCACGTCCCAGTTGCGCGGCGCCCGGTGGGTGACGCCGGCCCGGACCCCGGCGAGCCGCCGGTGCAGCCCGGGGCCGATCCGGCGGATCTCCGCCCCGTCGGTGAGATCGATCCGGCCGCCGTCCTCCGGACGGCCGCTGCGGCGCGGATCGAGGCCCGCCCGGCGCAGGTCCACGCTCCACTCGGTCGACCAGCTCGCCGGGCCGAAGCCGTACCGGCCGTAGATCGGGTACTCGGCGGCGATCAGGGTCGCGACCGCGTCACCCCGCTCCCGGGCGGCCGCCAGGTCCCGCGCCATCAGCCGGCTCAGCAGCCCGCGCCGCTTGTGCGTCGGCGCCACCGTCACCTGCGTGACCGCGTCCGCGACGAGGGTGCCGCCGCCGACGGTGCTCAGCTCCTGCCGGAAGGAACGGAAGGTGGCGACCACCCGGCCGCCGTCCACGGCGGCCAGCGTCCGGTCCAGGTCGACGTGGGCCAGCCGGTCGGCGACCAGCCCGTCGGGGACGACCGGCTCGTTCAGGAACCCGGTCCGCAACGCCCGCAGCCAGTCGGGGAACTCGGACTCGGTCACCGCACGCAGTTCGACAGCCATCCTTCGACCCTACGCACGCCCGCCCGTTCCGCCACGGGATTTTCCCCGGGCTCAGGCCAGCAGGTCGTCGACCTGCGCCTCGCCCTCCCGGTAACGGCGGGCGATCTCCGCCCCGCAGTCGTCGGCGGTCCGCTGGAGCGACTGCCGGCGCTGCGAGATCTGCTGCTCGTACCCGGCGAGCCGCCCCATCGCGGTGTGCAGCTCCTCGTCCGTGCGGGCCGTCAGGTCCGACAGCTCGACCTCCGACAGCATCTCGGCCGCCAGCCGCCGGTACTCCTCCCCGCGCGGCGTCGACAGCGTCACGTGCCGGGCCGAGGACCGGTGCCGCGACGGCACGTCCGCGAGGATCTCGGAGAGCCGGTCGAGCACCGGCGCCTCCGGATCGGTCCGGCGCGCCAGCTCCGCCCGCAGGATGTCGATCCGGCCCTGCAGCATCCGGCGCACATAGCTGAGATCGGCCTCGTCGCTCTGCGCGTCCCGGCGCAGCGCCCGCAGCTCGGCGAGACGCAGCCCGCCGAGGTCGTGCCCCGGCCGGCCGGACGGCGCCGGCTCCCCGGTCCGCTGCACGGGCGGCCGCGCGACCGGGCCACCGGGCACCGGACCGCCGGGCACCGGGCCACCGGGCACCGGACCGGCGGAGCGGATCAGCGGTACGGGGCCGGACGGCGTCGGCCCCGTGCTGGATGCACTCATGAGAATCGTCCCCTCGACCGGTGCGCAGCCGCACCGCCTCCTGGCATGGTGCCACTCCCGCACACGCGCGTGCAGGCGCTCTGCACCCGTTCGGCCCCCAGAAATCCCCGATCGGTAGGTTGGGACCCATGCGAGCTGTGGTGCAGAGGGTGGACGGCGCGAAGGTCGTCGTCGCAGGGGAGACGGTCGGCGAGATCACCGGCGAGGGGCTGTGCGTCCTGGTGGGGGTCACCCACGACGACACCCCCGAGAAGGCCGCCCAATTGGCGAGAAAGCTCTGGTCCGTCCGGGTACTGGAGGACGAGAAGTCCTGCTCCGACGTGGCCGCGCCGCTCCTGGTGATCTCCCAGTTCACGCTCTACGGCGACGCCCGCAAGGGCCGCCGCCCCACCTGGAACGCCGCCGCCCCCGGCCCCGTCGCCGAACCCCTCGTCGACGAGGTCGTCGCGCAGCTGCGGAAGCTGGGCGCGCACGTGGAGACGGGCCGCTTCGGAGCCGACATGCGCGTCAGCCTCACGAACCACGGCCCGTTCACGGTCCTGCTGGAGGTCTGAGCCCCTACGGCTCGACGACGGTCTCCTGCGCGGCGGCCGTCGTCCCCGCCACCAGCGGCGCGTCCACCGGCACGTTCCGCTTCACCAGCGCCAGGGCGATCGGCCCCAGCTCGTGGTGGCGGACGGCCGTCGTCACGAAGCCGAGCTGACGCCCCTCCGGCCCGTCGGCCGCCAGCCGCAGCGGCGTACCGTGCGCGGGCAGCGCCACCTCGCTGCCGTCCAGGTGCAGGAAGACCAGGCGGCGCGGCGGCTTCCCCAGGTTCTGCACCCGGGCGACCGTCTCCTGCCCCCGGTAGCAGCCCTTCTGCAGGTGCACGGCCGTGCCGATGAGCCCGACCTCGTGCGGGATCGTCCGGTGGTCGGTCTCGAAGCCGAGCCGCGGCCGGTGCCCCTCCACGCGCAGCGCCTCGTACGCGAGGACACCGGCGGCCGGCCCGTGCGCGCCGGCGAAGGCCTCCAGCTCCGCACGCGGCAGGAACAGGTCGCGCCCGTACGCCGTCTCCCGTACGACGACGCCCTCGGGCGACTCCGCGGTGGAGCCAGCCGGCAGGTGCACCACGGCGAACTCGTCCGACCGGTCGGCGACCTCGACCCGGTAGAAGAACTTCATCGACTCCAGGTAGGCGATCAGCTCGCCCCGCGTGCCCGGCTCGACGTGCGCCCACACCGTCTCGCCGTCGTCGACGAGGGACAGGGCGTGCTCGATGTGCCCGTTGGCGGAGAGGATCAGCGCCTCCGTGGCCTGACCGGCCGGAAGGTCGCTGACGTGCTGGGTGAGCAGCAGATGCAGCCAGCTCAGCCGGTCGTCGCCGGTGACGGTGACGACCCCCCGGTGCGAGAGGTCGACGAACCCCGCCCCGTCGGCGAGGGAGCGCTGCTCACGGAACAGGTCGCCGTAGTGCGCGGCGACGCCTTCGTCACGGCCTTCGGCGGGAACGGCGCCGGGCAGGGACAGCAAAGGGCTCTTCGAAGGGCTCTTCATGGGAAAAGCCTACGACTCCGCCGTCAGGACTCGTCGGCGGCGGCCTTGCGCGCGCAGTCCGCGCACAGCCCGAAGATCGCGAAGTGCTTCATGTCGGTCTCGAACCCGAAGGTCTCGCGCAGCTTCCCGGTGAACTCGGCGGCCACCTCGACGTCCGCCTCGATCACCCCCGAACAGTCCCGGCACACCAGATGCAGATGGTGGTGCCGGTCCGCGAGGTGGTACGTCGGGGCCCCGTGCCCCAGATGCGCGTGGCTGACGAGCCCGAGCTCCTCCAGGAGCTCCAGGGTCCGGTACACGGTGGAGATGTTCACCCCGGAGGCGGTCTTGCGCACCTCGCCGAGGATGTCGTCCGGCGTGGCGTGCTCCAGCACGTCCACCGCCTCCAGGACAAGCTGGCGCTGCGGCGTCAGCCGGTAGCCGCGCTGCCGCAGGTCGCTCTTCCAGTCGGTGCTCACCACGCCCCCCAGTGTAGGAGGGCGCGGCGGGCCGGCGGGGGTCCCGCGGGGGCCTACTTGAAGAAGGCGATGCCGTCGTCGGGCATGTCGGGGAGGTTGCGCGCCATCTCGGCGACCTCCTCGGGGGTGACGACCTTCTTCAGGTGGGCGGACATGTAGGGGCGGAGCGGGACCTCGGGGGTCGCCTTCTCGCCGACCCACATGAGGTCGCTCTTCACGTAGCCGTAGAGGCGCTTGCCACCGCTGTACGGGCCGGAGGCGGCGGTGCGGGCCACGGCGTCGGTCGCCAGGTCGATCTGCGGCTTCTGGTCGGCGAGCTCGCCGTACCAGACCTCGACGACGCCGTCGTCACGGACCATCACGACCTCGACCTTGCGGTCCTTGTCGATCCGCCAGAAACCGCTCTCGCTCTCCAGCGGGCGGACCTTGTTGCCCTCCGCGTCGAGGACCCAGGAGTGCGAGTGGTACTCCAGGAAGTCGCGGCCGTCGTGGCTGAAGGTCACGGACTGGCCGAAGTTGCACTTCTCGGCGCCGGGGAAGTCGGACACACCGGCGCCCTCCCAGGTCCCGAGGAGGAACGCGAGCGGGACGAGGTCCGGGTTGAGGTCGGACGGGATCTGGATCATGAGCGACTCAGACGATCTGTGAAAGGGGCCGGTGAGAGGGGAGGGACCGAGGGGTCAGCGCTGACCCTGGTACAGCTTCTTCACGGCCAGACCGGTGAAGGCGAGCACGCCGACGGCGACCAGGACCAGCAGGGTCTCGAAGAAAACGATCACGGGGTGCTCCTCGGCTGAGCGGTGAAGGCGGAACGGACCGGACCCCAGCTTAGTGGGCGGGACCCCGGCCCACTCGGTGAGGTGGGTCTCCCCGACGATCAAGCACCGGGACGGCCCCCCGCGCCACGGTCGGCCTCCGGCACGGCCTCGCATTACAGTGCGGTGCATGGCGAAGAAGCTCGTGATCAAGGTGACCGCCGGGGCCGACGCCCCGGAACGCTGCTCCCAGGCCTTCACCGTGGCGGCCGTCGCCGTCGCCAGCGGCGTCGAGGTGTCACTGTGGCTGACCGGCGAGTCCTCGTGGTTCGCCCTCCCGGGCAAGGCGGCCGAGTTCGAGCTGCCGCACGCCGCGCCGCTCCCGGACCTGATCGACTCGATCCTGGCCGCCGGCCGGATCACCCTCTGCACCCAGTGCGCGGCCCGCCGCGAGATCACCGAGCAGGACGTCCTGCCCGGCGTCCGCATCGCCGGCGCGCAGGTCTTCGTCCAGGAAGCCATGACCGACGGCACCCAGGCCCTCGTCTACTGATCCCGCCCCCGGTTCCGGTACGGATTCCGGCCGGATCTCCCCCTGGACTCCTCCGGGCGGATCGCCGACCATGGCGCACGCACGCACGTGTGTACGGACGGTTCCGGGCGAGGCGGGGGAGGCCACGGTGGAACGGAACGACGGCACAGGACGGCCCGACGACGAGCGCCCGTGGAACCGCCCACGGGACCCCGCCCAGCCGCCCGAGCGCCCCGCGTACCCGCCGGGCGACGTGCCGATGCCGCAGCCGGTACGCAATCTCCGCACGCTGCTGATGGTGCTGGCCGGCGCGCAGGCCCTGCTCGCCGTCTGGGTGCTCACCCACGCCACCGAGATCGCGGCGCGGACCTGGGAGGACGACGCACCGGAGCTCCACTCGGGCACGGTCGAGTTCTTCGGCGTACTGATCCTGGCGCTGGCCGGCTGGGGCGTGGCCACCGCGCTCAGGTTCCCCGCCCGCCTGCCGGGCGTACGGATCTCGGCCATCGCCTACGGCTGGGCGTCGTTGCCGTTCGCGTACGTGTTCTTCGGCCTGACGATCATCACGGTGGCCTGGCTGGCCCTGACGATCCTGGCCCTGGTCCGCCCCCACCAGCCGGAGTCCCGCGCCTGGTTCGGCTGACGCCCGCCCGCCGCTACTCCCGCCGCTTCCTGCCGTCGAGCTCGTCCCACCACTCGTCCGACTGCGGATCCCCGGACGGATCGTCCCACCAGCGGTCCTCCGGCCCCCGCCGGTTCGCCACCATCGCCGCGACCGGCGGGATGACCATGGCGACCACGCACATCCCGATGGCCACCGGCATGGAGAACAGCCGCACGACGGCCCAGGCGCCCACGAAGAGCAGCAGGCAGGCACCCATCATCCAGAAGTAGACGCGCCGACGCCGTGCGTACACACCTCAAGCCTACGACCGCGACCCCACCGCGGACAGACCGAAGGGCCGTGCCCCGAGTCCTGGTGATGGCGTCCAACCGTCCCTCGGCGCCGGAACGGATGCGTTTCCGGCGGGCTGCCCCGAACGGTCCTGGGCAGCCTGGACCGCTGTCGGCGTCCGTCGGCGGGGCGCATCCCGTGCGCCGTCCTCGGGACGGTCGGCGATCCTCTGCGCACGGAGGAAACCGGGTCTGCTGTCGTACGCGGCCGGGCGATGGGTCTCCGTACCGGCCCGGCGGCGCGTCTCGACGCGCGACCGCTCGGCCTCTTCCGTCGTCCCGCGGGGTACGGACTTCTCTGCCCTGCGCCGCGCGCCCAGTCCCTGGCCGCGCCTCCCGATCACGACGGCCGAAGCCTCGTGCCGGGACGTCTTCACTCGTGTCGTACTCGTACTCCGCTGCCAGTGCTGCACACCCCACCGGCTGGTGTACGCGGGATCCACCGCGATCACCGCCAGCCCGGCCCGATGTGCCATCACCACGAGCCGGGACATGAAACGGGCGTACGGGATGCCCGCCACCGCCGACCGGAAGCGCCGACCGGCCCGTCCTGGCCAGCCGCACCGCTCCCGCCCGGTGCCGAAGCCCAGGTCCTCGATGACCAGGGCCGTCGAGCCGGTCTTCCTGGCCGCCCTGATGAGTTCGCTGCACAGGTGCCTCACCCCCGCGTCGCGGCAGGACGCCGGACCGTGGTGACCGACATCGATCCGGCCCGGCCGCCCCACCGGGTTCCCGTGCCTGTCCAGACGCCAGACCGCCAGGTGGTCCACGTTCTGGTCGATCCCCAACACGCCTCCGGCCAGGGCCGACGCCATCAGCGCCTCGTCGTCCGCGTCCAGCCGCAAGCCGGCTTCCGCCGGAGTGAAGGAGGCGATCAGATAGCAGCGGCCGCCCTCGAACCGGACGGTGTAGCCGACCGACCGGTGCGCCTCGACCTGAGCACGCCACTCATCGGCCCGGTACGCGAACCGGCACCGGGCGTCCAGCGTGTAACGGCCGAAGCGGTCGCAGTGCTCCCGGTACCGCTCCGCGAGCACCACCGGAAGCTTGATCACGACCACTCCGTCGGGGCCGACCCTCAGCGACTGGTTCCCGTACGTCTTCCCGGCCTCGCCGTCCGCCTCGATCCGGTTCCGCGCCTCCCACCAGCGGTCCCGCCACTCCTCCAGTGATCGCCCCGACCGGTCCGGATGGAGACGCCCGTGCAGCAGATCCTTGCCCCCGCGCACGACGTGAACACGCCCCGCGGAGGCGTCCGCGGCGACCCCGGCCAGTCGCGCCCGGAGGATCTGGAGGCGCTGCTGCTTGACCGCGCGCACCCGCCGCGTCGGATACCCCTTGACTCGCGTGGCTTCGTCGCGCCCGCCGACCGGCGCCGTCAGGCGTCTTTCGATCACTTCGATCTCGGCGGCGAGTTGCTCGAGGTGGGCCGCCTGCGCCCGTCGGGCCAGCTGCCACTGGTCGTTCGAGCCACGGGTCATGGTGCCCGCCCACCGGGAGGAGGTAAGCACCGTCAGCTCGCGCTTACGGCGGGCGAAGTCGGCGGCGGTGTGGCAGGCCCCCAGGGCCACTCGCTCGGCCAAGTCCCGAGCGGCGAGCCGCGACAGGTACTCTGCCAGCTCGCGAAGGATCACGGCATCGCGGTCCGACAGCCGTAGCCTGGTCCGCACGGTCAGCGCGCCGGTCGGGGCGACCACACGCGGAGGAGCGAGCACCCGCAGTCCGGATGCCGAACGCTCGACCATGCCCTCACCCCCCGATCACCCGCCCGTCGAACACCTCAACGAGGCAGGCGCGCGAAGGTCACACGGTCGGCCGAATCATCGGACCGGAAACGGCACGAAGGGCCGCGCGAGGCGTCCAACCCCCAGAATGCGCGGCCCTTCGGCCAGTAGGTGAGGCTTCCCGCAGCGCCGGCCCCGACGGACGGAGGCCGGCGCGGCGGCGCGAAGCCCGCGACGGATCAGACCGCGATGGCCACGTCCGTCAGGCTGCCCGTCTCGGTGACGACGACCTTGCGGTCGGCCTGGGCGCCGGGGACGAGGGCGCGGAGGGTCCACTCGCCGGTGGCCGCGTAGAAGCGGAACTGGCCGGTGGCGGAGGTGGGGACCTCGGCCGTGAACTCGCCGGAGGAGTCCAGGAGGCGGACGTAACCGGTGACGGGCTCGCCGTCCTTGGTCACCTGGCCCTGGATGGCCGTCTCACCGGGCTTGAGGGTGCTGACGTCGGGGCCGCCGATCGGTGCTCCACACATGTTCTCTGTCCTGTCCTAGAGGGGAGGGAAGGTCGCGCGACCCGGTCTTACTTGTTGGCGCCGAGCTCGATCGGCACGCCGACGAGGGAGCCGTACTCGGTCCAGGAGCCGTCGTAGTTCTTGACGTTCGGGACCTCGAGGAGCTCGTGCAGGACGAACCAGGTGAGGGCGGAGCGCTCGCCGATGCGGCAGTAGGCGACGGTGTCCTTCGCCAGGTCGACCTGCTCGGCCTCGTAGAGGGCCTTCAGGTCGGCGTCGGACTTGAAGGTGCCGTCGTCGTTGGCGTTCTTCGACCACGGGATGTTGCGGGCGGACGGGACGTGGCCCGGGCGCTGCGACTGCTCCTGCGGGAGGTGGGCCGGGGCGAGCAGCTTGCCGGAGAACTCGTCGGGCGAGCGGACGTCGACCAGGTTCTGGGTGCCGATGGCGGCCACGACGTCGTCGCGGAAGGCGCGGATCGAGACGTCCTGGGCCTTGGCCTTGTACTCGGTGGCCGGGCGGGCCGGGACCTCGGAGCCGTCGACCAGGTCGCGGGAGTCGAGCTCCCACTTCTTGCGGCCGCCGTCGAGGAGCTTGACGTCCTGGTGGCCGTACAGCTTGAAGTACCAGTAGGCGTACGAGGCGAACCAGTTGTTGTTGCCGCCGTAGAGGACGACCGTGGTGTCGTTGCCGATGCCCTTGGCCGAGAGGAGCTTCTCGAAGCCCTCCTGGTCGATGAAGTCACGGCGGACCGGGTCCTGGAGGTCCTTGGTCCAGTCGATCCGGATGGCGTTGCGGATGTGGTTCTTGTCGTAGGCGGCGGTGTCCTCGTCGACCTCGACGATCGCGACGGCCGGGTTGTCGAGGTTGGCCTCGACCCAGTCGGCGTCGACCAGTACGTCGCTGCGAGCCATGTCTGTTCTCCTCCGGGGCAGTGTGCGGCGGTGTGGTGCGGGGTGGTGCTGCATGTGCGGGTACGCGTCGGGGCTGCGCCCGACGGCGTCGTGCTGCGCGGTGTGCGGCCTCGACCTCGGGGGTCGGCGGGCCGTGGGGAATACGGGCGCGGAGCGCGTCCCGCTCAGACGGAGCGACAGAGCATGGCGGCGATGCGGCACAGGTCTACTGCCCGCCGCTTCGTGAGTTCCGCCTGTCGCTTCATGCCGTCGATCGTAGGGACGGACAGGCGACCGTGTCACCGGCGTGTCGTATCGTGAGACGCGATCGTCCGAAGAATGAGACGAGGGTGGGGTTCGGGCAGGGGGCCGTGCCCCGGTTTCCGGCCGTCCGAGCCCGTGCTTCTGCGGATCGGACGGGGTCGTCTCATTATGTGAAAGAAGGGCCCGCTCAGCCCGCTATCGCGACGTCCCGGCCGTTCACCGTCACCGCGAGCCCCTCGGGGCGCGGCTCGACCTTCGCGACCCGCATGCCGGCGACGCGGCCGATCGGGCGCTCGAAGTCGGTGCGCTCGCGGACCATCTCCTCCAGGAAGGGGATGCCCCCGCCGGGCACCTCGTCGGCGCGGACCTTGAGGGTGTCGCCGTCCACCAGCGTGACCGAGGAGGTGACCGTGCGGGTCACCTTGCGGCCCAGGACCTCGACGCTGCCCGTCACCTTCACCTTGCCGGGGCCGCCGTACTCCATGGCCGTCGCCCGCTCCGAGGCCGCGACCAGGTCCGCGTACGAGATGAGCGCCGTGCCGTTCGCCTCGCCGGCCCGGTAGCCGCTCCAGTCGCCGGTGACGGTCACGTCCCGCAGGTCGAAGGTGATCTCGTCGATCCGGAGGGACTTCTCGCCCGCCTGGGTGTGGGCGCCCCGGGCTACCACCCGGACCTCGCCGAAGCGCTTGTCGGCGGCCTGGGTGAGGAAGGGGAAGCCCTTGATGTCGACCTCGACCGACTCGGTCCTGCCGCCGGCGAGCGAGGCGCGGCCCGCGACCTCCGACTCGGCCCAGGCGGCGGCGAGCCGGTCGGAGCCCACCAGGATTCCGCCCAGTACGAAGGCCGCGACCAGCAGGATCCGCAGTGCTCGCATGGCTTTCTCTTCCCCCGTCGCCAGTTCGTCAGTGTGCCGGTGATGCGTGCCGGCCCCCCGACACGAAGATCGACGTGTCGGGGGGCCGGACGGTTCCCGGGCGCCCCGGGCGGGCCGTGCGTCGGTCAGACCAGGGCGCGGCCGAGAAGGTACACGGCGGGCGCGGCGGCCGTCAGCGGCAGGGCCACCCCGGCGGTCATGTGCACGAAGCGGGACGGGTAGTCGTAGCTGGCCACCCGCAGGCCGACCAGGGCGCAGACGCCGGTGGCGAGGCCGAGGAGCGCGCCGGAGGCGCCCATGCCGTTCAGGGTGCCGGCGGCGATGCCGGCGCCCGCGCCGGCGAGGAGCGAGACGACGAGCGAGACCGGGCCGGGCAGCGGGAGCGCGCGGGCCAGGACGGTCGCGCCGACGGCGGCCGCGCCGACGGCCACCGCGTCCGGCTCGGCGCCGAGGTGTCCGGCGGCGAGGACGGTCAGCGCCGCCGAGGTGACGGTGGCCATGAGGCCGTACATCCGCTCGTCGGGTTCGGCGTGGCTGCGCAGCTGGAGGACCAGGCAGAGCAGCACCCAGACGCCGAGGGTGCCGAGGAGGGCGGGGGCCGCGTGCTCGCGGCCGGTGGCGAGCAGGGCGGCGTCGGCGACGAGTCCGCCGAGGAAGGCGAGCGCGATGCCCTGCCGGGCCGGCCACATGCCGTTGAGCCGGAACCAGCCGGCGGCGGTCAGGGCCTGGAGCGCGACCAGCGGCAGCAGGAGCCCGTAGGTGCCGAGCGCGGCGCCGCCGGCGAGGAGCAGCCCGAGGACGGCGGTCAGCACGGCGGGCCGCATGCCGGGCTCGATGATCGGCGACCGGCCCTCGGCCCGCGCGCGCTGCGCGTCGGTGATCCGGGTGTTCCCGGAGGTGGTGGGCGAGGAGTACGCGGGTCCGCCGGCGGGCGCCCCGGCCCCGTCGGCGGGCGCCGGAGCGGAGGCGGGCTCGGGCTGTGCGTACGGCTCCGGCCGCGGCTCCGGCGGGGCGTACGGCTGCTCGGGCGCGTACGCCTCGGGCTGCGCGTACGGCTGCTCGGGCTGTGCGTACGGCTGCTCGGGCTGCGGGTACTGCTCCGGCCGTACGTACGGTTCCGGCTGCGCGTACGGCTGCTCGGGCTGCGCGTACGGGGCGTACGCCTGCCCGCCGTACCCCTCCTGCGGGTGGGCGTACGGCTGCGGGGCCTGCTGCTGCGCTCCCGGGTACCCGTACGCCGCGTCCTCGGGGCGGACCGCCGGCTGGTACGTGGTGTCCCAGGTCTGGCCCTCCCAGGTCTGGGTGACCGAGGGGTCGTACGCGTTCGGGTCGTGCGGCGCGCCGCCGTACCGCTGGTCGTTGCTCATGCTGTGGGGTTCACCCTCCTGCGAACGGGGGGAGCACCTCGACCGTGCCGCCCTCGGCAAGCCGTACCGTCTCATGGCTCCGGGTGCCGACCGGGTCGCCGTCGACGAGGAACGAGCACCGCTGGAGGACCCGGACGAGCTCGCCCGGGTGGTCCGCGCGGGCGGCGTCCAGGGCCTCGGCGAGGGTCTCGGCGGTGTACGGCTCCTCGGCGACCCCTGCGGCGGCCTTGGCCGCGGCCCAGTAGCGGATGGTTCCCGCTGCCATAGCGGCGCTCCCTTCGTTCGTGTGCGCGCCGCTCCCCATGATGGGCTATCGGCGGACGAGCCAGGCGCCGAGCCGGTCGAGGAGCTCCTCGCCGGCCGCGTTCTCGGCGTGGCCCATGCCCGGCTCCAGCCACAGTTCGACGGGGGCGCCGTCGGGGGCGGCCGCGGCGAGCATCCGGGGGTGGTCGAGCGGGAAGTAGGGGTCCCGGTCGCCGTGGACGAGGAGCAGCGGGGCGGGGGCGATCAGCGGGACGGCCTCGAACGGCGGCAGCGGTTCGGGGTTCCAGGGGCGGGCGTCGACGCGGGTGCGGAGCCCGTACCGGCCGACGAGCCGGCCGACCGGGCGGGTGACCATCCAGTGGAGGCGGCGCATCGGGGCCGTGCCCCGGTAGTACCAGCGGGCGGGGGCGGAGACGGCGGCGACCGCGTCGGGTCCGGTGGGCGTGGCGCGGTCGAGGGCGGCCTGCCGGAGGACGACGGAGCCGCCCATGGAGAAGCCGACGGTCGTCACGCGCGCGTGGCCCAGCTCACGGGCCCAGCGGACGGCGGCGGCGAGGTCGAGGACCTCGCGGTCGCCGAGGGTGGAGAGGCCTCCGGAGCGGCCGTGGCCGCGGAAGGAGAAGGTGACGACGGCGGCCGCGTGCCGGCCGAGGACCTGGGCGGCGCGCCGGACGGCGGGGCGGTCGGCGGCGCCGGTGAAGCCGTGCGCGACGACGACGGCGGTGTCGGCGACACTGGCGGAGAAGGGTTCGTAAACCGCCTCGATCCGGACGCCGTCGTCCGTCGTCAGCATTGCGCGGCGAGGTCCGGAAGTGAGCGAGGAAACATCCATCATGTGAAATCGGCCCTCTGCCTCGGAACTCATGTGGGCTATTCTCCTAGGCAGGGATCCGGGCGACGTCGCCACCGGGTCCTTTTGCGTTTTCCGGCCGTTGTTACGGACGGATGAACAAAAGCTCTCAGGGCGCGGGAGCGACAGGTGAGACCGCAGTAACGGCAGTACGGCAGTACCGCAGAAACAGAGCAGTACCGCAGATGTCCTCGCAGGGACCGAGGAGGAACCGACGTCATGGACGAGCGTACGAAGCACGACCGACCGACGAGCCGGCCGACCCTGGCAGGGGGAGAGGCCCGATGAGTTCTCTGCTGCTCCTCACGAACGCCCTCCAGCCGTCGACCGAGGTGCTGCCCGCCCTCGGCCTGCTGCTGCACAACGTGCGGGTGGCCCCCGCCGAGGGCCCGGCCCTGGTGGACACCCCCGGCGCCGACGTGATCCTCGTCGACGGGCGGCGCGATCTGCCGCAGGTCCGTTCGCTCTGCCAGCTGCTGCGCTCCACCGGCCCCGGCTGTCCGCTGGTCCTGGTGGTCACGGAGGGCGGTCTGGCGGCGGTCACGGCCGACTGGGGCATCGACGACGTGCTGCTCGACACGGCGGGACCGGCCGAGGTCGAGGCGCGGCTGCGGCTCGCGCTCGGCCGCCAGCAGATCGTCGCGGACGACTCCCCGATGGAGATCCGCAACGGCGACCTGTCGGTGGACGAGGCCACGTACAGCGCGAAGCTGAAGGGCCGGGTCCTGGACCTCACCTTCAAGGAGTTCGAGCTGCTGAAGTACCTGGCGCAGCACCCGGGCCGGGTGTTCACGCGGGCGCAGCTGCTGCAGGAGGTGTGGGGGTACGACTACTTCGGCGGCACCCGCACGGTCGACGTCCACGTGCGGCGGCTGCGCGCGAAGCTGGGCCCGGAGCACGAGTCGCTGATCGGCACCGTCCGCAATGTGGGATACCGCTTCGTGACGCCGGAGAAGGTGGAGCGGGCCGCCGAGGAGGCGCGCGCCAAGGAGGCGAAGGGGGCGGCGGGCCGGGAGTCCGACGGGACGAAGCGGACGGAAGCGGGGCAGGACACCCGGGAAGAGGCCCGTACCGGGGGCCGTGCGGAGGCCCGTACGGGTGCCGCAGTCAAGGGCGCCACGGTCGACACCACTCGTTAGAGGGGCAGTAACGTGGCGTATGCCACAACGCGACCTGCCGGTAGGTAGGTCACCCCGCGTAGACTTCCGCGCGTGGCCAAGGTGACGCGGGATGACGTAGCGCGACTGGCGGGTACTTCGACCGCGGTCGTGAGTTACGTCATCAACAACGGACCCCGGCCGGTCGCCCCGGCCACGCGCGAGCGTGTCCTCGCCGCCATCAAGGAGCTGGGCTACCGGCCCGACCGGGTGGCCCAGGCGATGGCGTCGCGCCGCACCGACCTCATAGGCATGATCGTCCCGGACGCGCGCCAGCCCTTCTTCGCGGAGATGGCGCACGCGGTCGAGCAGGCCGCCGCCGAGCGCGGAAAGATGGTCCTGGTCGGCAACTCCGACTACCGCACCGAGCGCGAGATCCACTACCTGCGGGCCTTCCTCGGCATGCGGGTCTCCGGGCTGATCCTCGTCAGCCAGGGCATGAGCGAGCAGGCCGCGAGCGAGATCGAGGCCTGGGACGCGCGCGTGGTGCTGCTGCACGAGCGGCCCGAGGCGATCGACGACGTCGCCGTCGTGACCGACGACATCGGCGGCGCGCAGCTCGCCACCCGGCACCTCCTGGAGCACGGCCACCCGTACGTGGCGTGCCTCGGCGGCGTCCCCAACACCCCGGCCGTCGGCGACCCGGTCGCCGACCACGTCGAGGGCTGGCGGCGCGCCATGCAGGAGGCCGGCCGCACCACCGAGGGCCGGCTCTTCGAGGCCCCGTACAACCGCTACGACGCCTACCAGGTGGCCCTGAAGCTCCTGGCGGGACCGGACCGCCCCCCGGCCATCTTCTGCTCCACCGACGACCAGGCGTTCGGCGTGCTGCGCGCCGCCCGCGAGCTGCGCATCGACGTGCCGACCGAGCTGGCGGTGGCGGGCTTCGACGACGTGAAGGAGGCGGCGCTCACCGACCCGCCGCTGACCACCGTCTTCTCCGACCGCCCGGCCATGGCCCGCGCCGCGGTCGACCTGGTCCTCGACGACTCCGTCCGCGTCAACGGCTCGCGCCGCGAACGCGTCAAGCAGTTCCCCTCGGCCCTGGTGGTCCGCCGCTCCTGCGGCTGCCACTGACCCCGTCCGGACCGGCGGCCACCTTCTTTATTTCGGGCATACAGGGTTCTGTCGGGCTTCTCAGCCGGTCCTCAGACGCTTCTCATCTCGCGGGCCGAGAGTCGGTGCCATGACGGACCACACGCAGCCCCAGCAGCCGTACTACCCGCCGCGCCCGCCGTACGAGCCGACGCAGCCGATCACCACCGAGCCGGGCACCACCGTGTGGCCGTCCGGGTCCGGCGGCTTCACGCCTCCCCCGGCCGAGCCGGCGTACGCGACGGCCGGCCCGGTACCCGCCGCCGGCCCGGTCTCCCGGCGGCGCGCCAGGCGCGGCGTCGGCCTGATGGCGGCCGTGGCCATCGCGGCGGCGGCGATCGGCGGCGGCACCGCGACCCTGGTGCAGCAGCTCACCGCGCGGGACGCGCCCGTCACCGCCTCCTCCGTGGTCAGCGGCACCAACGTCTCCGCGAGCAGCTCCGGCACGGTCGCCGGGGTCGCCGAGGCCGTCTCCCCCTCCATCGTGGAGATCTCCGCGAGCTCCGCCTCCGGCAAGTCGACCGGCTCCGGCGTGATCATCACCGCCGACGGCGAGATCGTCACCAACAACCACGTGATCTCCGGCGCCTCCGAGATCACCGTGCGGACCAGCGACGGCAAGACGTACGCGGCCGAGGTCGTCGGCAAGGACCCCGACAAGGACCTCGCGCTCATCAAGCTCCGCGACGCCTCCGGCCTGAAGGCCGCCACCCTCGGCGACTCCTCCCGGGTGAAGGTCGGCGACGAGGTCGTCGCCATCGGCTCCCCCGAGGGCCTCACCGGCACCGTCACCAGCGGCATCGTCTCCGCCCTCGACCGCGACGTCACGGTCGCCAAGGACTCCGAGGGCTCCGGCGGCCAGGACGGACAGCAGCAGTGGGACCCGCGGCAGGGCTGGCCGTTCGAGTTCGGCGGACAGCAGTTCAACGGCGACACCGGCTCCTCGAAGACCACCTACAAGGCGATCCAGACCGACGCCTCCCTCAACCCCGGGAATTCCGGCGGCGCGCTGATCAATATGAACGGCGAGATCATCGGGATCAATTCGGCCATGTATTCGCCCAGTTCTTCGAGCGGTTCGACCGCCGGCAGCGTCGGCCTCGGATTCGCCATCCCGGTGAACACCCTCAAGGCCGACCTGGACGCCCTCCGCTCCGGCGGCCAGAGCTGAGCACATGGCACGCTGACACCATGACCGGGCAGCCGAACGACACCGAACGCATCCTCATCGTCGACGACGAACCCGCCGTGCGGGAGGCCCTGCGCCGCTCCCTCGCCTTCGAGGGGTACGCGACGCGCGAGGCCGTCGACGGGGTCGACGCGCTCGCCGCCATGGAGTCGTACGCCCCCGACCTCGTCGTCCTCGACGTGCAGATGCCCCGCATGGACGGGCTGACGGCGGCCCGCCGGATCCGGGCCGCCGGCTCGACCGTGCCGATCCTCATGCTGACCGCCCGCGACACCGTCGGCGACCGCGTCACCGGCCTCGACGCCGGCGCCGACGACTACCTCGTGAAGCCCTTCGAGCTCGACGAGCTCTTCGCCCGCATCCGCGCCCTGCTGCGCCGCAGCGCGTACGCCGCCCCGGCCGCGCCCGCCGGCGAGCCGGAGGACGTGCTGTCCTTCGAGGACCTGCGGATGGACCTGGCGACCCGCGAGGTCACCCGCGCCGGCCGGCCCGTCGAACTGACCCGCACCGAGTACACCCTCCTGGAGATGTTCCTGGCCCACCCCCGCCAGGTCCTCACCCGCGAGCAGATCCTCAAGGCCGTCTGGGGCTTCGACTTCGAACCCAGCTCCAACTCCCTGGACGTGTACGTGATGTACCTGCGGCGCAAGACGGAGGCGGGCGGCGAACCCCGCCTCGTCCACACCGTGCGCGGCGTCGGCTACGCGCTCCGCGGCGGAGGCGGCACCGAGTGACCCCTCCTCCCGGCCCCGGTCCCCGGCGACGGCCCCGCACCCCCCTGGCGTGGTTCCGGTCCCGGCCGCTGCGCTCGCGCCTCGCGCTGCTCACCGCCTTCGCCGTGGCCGTCGCCGTCGCCGCCGTCTCCGCGGCCTGCTGGTTCGTGACGCGCGCGCAGCTGGAGGGCGAGATGGACTCCGCGCTGCGCAACACCCGGCTGGACCCGGCCGCCGTGCGCAGCCTCCTCACCCTCTGCCGGCAGGGCGAGACCCCGCCGCCCGCGGCCGGCTCGTACACCGTGCAGATCATCGACTCGGCCGGCGGCGTCTGCACCTCCGGCAAGGCGGCGCTCCCGGCCGGCGAGGGCGACCTGGCGGTGGCCCGGGGCACGCTCGCGTACGTCCTGCACACGGTGAAGGACGCCGACGGGCGCGAGATGCGCGTCTACACCTACCCGCAGCCGGGCCCGCCCGGCCTCGCCGTCTCCGTCGCCCGTCCGCTCGCCGAGATCGACAACTCGCTCTCCACGCTCGGCTGGGTGCTGCTCCTGGTCTCCGGCATCGGCGTGATCGGCGCGGGCGCCGCCGGACTGTGGGTGGCGAGGACCGGCCTGGAGCCGGTGCACCGGCTGACCGGGGCGGTGGAGCACGTGGCGGCGACGGAGGACCTGACGGTACGGATCCCGGCCGACGGCGAGGACGAGATCGCCCGCCTGTCGCGCGCCTTCAACCAGATGACGGCGGCGCTGGCGAGCTCACGGGACCGCCAGGCGCGGCTGATCGCGGACGCGGGGCACGAGCTGCGCACCCCCCTCACCTCCCTGCGCACCAACATCGAGCTGCTCGCCCGCAGCGAGGAGACCGGCCGCGCGATCCCGCCGGAGGACCGCCGGGCGCTCATGGCCTCGGTGAAGGCGCAGATGACGGAACTGGCCGCGCTCATCGGCGACCTCCAGGAGCTGGCCCGCCCGGACGCGGTCCGTCCCGGCCCCCTGGAGGTGGTCCCCCTCCACACCGTGCTGCGCTCGGCGCTGGACCGCGCCCGTCTGCGCGGCCCGGAGCTGACCTTCGCGACGGACCTGGCGCCCTGGTACGTACGCGCCGAACCGGCCGCCCTGGAACGGGCCCTGGTCAACGTCCTCGACAACGCGGTGAAGTTCTCGCCGCCGCGCGGCACGATCGAGGTGACCCTGATGCGCGGCGAACTGACGGTCCGCGACCACGGCCCGGGCATCGCCGCCGACGAGCTCCCGCACGTCTTCGACCGCTTCTGGCGCTCCCCGTCGGCCCGCAGCCTCCCCGGCTCGGGCCTGGGCCTCTCGATCGTCGCCCGCACGGTGAAGCGGACGGGCGG
Source organism: Streptomyces sp. NPDC007863 (assembly GCF_040633895.1). NCBI lineage: Bacteria > Bacillati > Actinomycetota > Actinomycetes > Kitasatosporales > Streptomycetaceae > Streptomyces > Streptomyces sp. NPDC007863. The sequence continues at coordinate 20,840 of NZ_JBEYEI010000016.1, read as the reverse complement.
CTCGGTGACCCTGTCCCCGGCGGAGGGCGGCGGCACGGTGGCGACCCTCCGCCTGCCGGGCGCGCCGACGCCCCCGCCGGAGGTCACCGCCTGACCGGCTACTGGCCGACGCGCCCGTCGACGCGCTCGCGCAGCAGGTCGGCGTGGCCGCAGTGGCGGGCGTACTCGGTGATCTGCATGGTGAGGAGTTCGCGGAGCTGGCCGCCGTCGGGGAGCCGCGCGCCGAGGTCCGGCGCGGCGGCGAGGTACGCGTCGGTGGCCGCCGCCTCCTCCTTCCAGCGGAGCCACGCCTCGGCGACGACGGCCGGGTCGGCGACCGCGCCGGTCCAGTCGGCCTCGCGGTCGTCCGGGGTGCGGTAGATCCGGGGCGACTCCTCGCCGGCGAGGCGGCGGAAGTGGCGCTCGTCCTCGGCCATGTGCCGGATGAGGCCGAGGAGGGACATGGTGGAGGGCGGCACGGAGCGGAGGGCGAGCTGCTCGGCGTCCAGGCCCTCGCACTTCAGCTCCAGGGTGAGCCGGAAGTGGCGCAGCGCGTCGAGGAGCGCCCCGCGCTCGTCGCTCACGGCCGCGCCGCCGCCCTCACGCGGGTCCTCGCCGGGGTCGGCCCACATGTCGGTGTGGACGGTGGAGGCGGTCCACCGCCGTACGTCCGTGCCGCTGTTCTCCGTGCCGCTGTTCTCCATGCGGGCATGGTCGTACGGCTCCGGCCCCGGGCGCCAGCCAATTGGCCCGGGGCTCTGCTGCCCCGGGGTCAGTTGTGCCGCAGCAGCGCCTCCACCAGCCCGGCGCGGGTCGCGGGGAAGTCGAGGGGCACGATGCCGAGCCCGGTGCGCCCGGCGAGTTCGGCGCTGTCGAGGAAGCCGTGGACCCAGGGGTTGAGCCGGTCGGAGTTCCAGCGGGGCGGCAGGTAGGCGGAGGTGCTGACGAAGTTCACGTACAGCGGGCCGGGCCGGTCGACGGCGGCGCGGAAGTGGGCCTGGATCTTCGGGTACTTGGCGTCGGGCAGCGCGTTCCAGTCGTCCTGGACGGCGAAGTACCGGGAGTCGGCCCAGCGCAGTCCGGGCAGTCCGCCGTTGTCGGCGAGCAGGACGACCCGGCCGCGGGCCTCGCCGAGGAGCGGGAGGGTGTCCCCGATCCGGAGGAGGGAGCGCCAGCCGCGCCGGTCGAGGTAGTCGTCGAAGACGGCGCGGAAGGTGGCGTCGGACTCCTCGGAGTACTCCTGCTTGACCCGCATGAGGACGGTCTCGGAGGGGTGCGCGGCGAGGAAGTCGCGGCAGGCGACGAGGACGTCGCCGAACATCATGTTCTGGTACGAGGCCCCGTGGTGGATGGCGAAGGACCCGCCGGTGACGCGGCAGCGCACGTCGAGGAAGCGCACGCCGCTGTCGAGCTGCTGGGCGATGGTGGTGTTCTGGCACTCGCTCCAGGGGCCGCCGAACCGGGCACCGGAGTCGTGGGTCCCGGGGATCGTCAGCCGCGCGAGCGCGGTGCCGTCCCCGTGGGCGGCCATCCACGCACGCGTGTCCACGGCCGCGGCCCGCGCCGCGGGCGCCCCGGCGAGCAGTACGGCTCCGGCCCCGAGGGCCCCGGCGAGAAAGCGTCGTCGCTCCATGACACGCGATGATGACAGGTCCGCGTCAAGATGCGCCAGGGTGCCGCCGGGCGCGGAAGAGGGGGCCGTCCCTCCGCCGGCCAGGCGGAGGGACGGCCCCCTCAGGGAGCCACGGGTCCTACTTGACGACCGTGATCCGGCCCGTCGCCGGGGCCTTGAGCGGCTGGGCGGCCGAGGAGTTGGCCGTCAGGTAGGCGATGAAGACGTCCAGGTCCGACGCGCCGACCAGCTTGTTCGTGCCGGTGGCCAGGACCGGGAAGCCGTCGCCGCCGCCCGTGAGGAACTCGTTCATCGCGACCCGGTAGCTCTTCGACGGGTCGATCGGCTCACCGTTCAGGCGCACCGAGTCGACGACGATCCGGTCGGCGCCCGCCTTCGTCATGTCCAGGGTGTAGCTGACGTTCTTCGACACCTGGAGGATCTTCGGGGCCGCCAGGTTGGCACCACTGACCTGCTGCTGGAGCGCCGTGACGAGCTGGGCGCCGGTCAGGTCGACCACCGTCATCATGTTGGTGAACGGCTGGACGGTGTACGCGTCGCGGTAGGTCACCACGCCGTCGTCCCGCTTGGTCAGCGGCGCGCGGACGCCGCCCGGGTTCATCAGCGCGAGCTGGGCGCCGCCCTTGTCGGCCGGGGCCATGCCCGCCAGCTGCGCGTCGGCGATCAGGTTGCCCAGCGGCTTCTCGTACACGCCCGGGTCGATGGGGTTCTCGATGTTCTCGCCGATGTGGCCGACGGGACGGTTCGCGATCGGCGCGGCAAGAACGTTCCAGCGCTTGATCAGGTCGTGGATCCTCCCGTGCGCCTCGCCCCGGGTGACGACGTGGTTGGCCGAGGCGACGGCGGTGCGGACGATGTCCTTCGTGCGCCGGTCGTAGGTGAGCGTCGTGTCGGTGTACAGCCGGCCGAAGGAGGCCGCCGACGTCACCGTGCGCGGCTTGCCCGACGGGTCCGGGATGGTGCACGCGTACGCCTGGTGGGTGTGGCCGGTGACCAGGGCGTCGACCTGCGGGGTGACGTTCTTGGCGATGTCGACGATCGGGCCGGAGATGCCGGCGCCGGCGCCCGGGGTGTCGCAGTCGTAGTTGTACGCGCCCGAGGCGGGCATGCCGCCCTCGTGGAGCAGGGCGACGATCGACTTCACGCCCTTGCGCTCCAGCACCTTGGCGTACTTGTTGATCGTCTCGACCTCGTCGCCGAACTTCAGGCCCTTGATGCCCTCGGCGGAGACGATGTTCGCCGTGCCTTCGAGCGTGACGCCGATGAAGCCGATCCGGACGCCGTCCTTCTCCCAGATGAAGTACGGGTCGAGCAGCGGCTTGCCGTTCTTCTCGTCCGTCACGTTGGCCGCGAGGTAGGGGAAGTTCGCCCCCTCGAAGGTCTTGCCCTCCTCGAAACAGCCCTCGACCGGGTGGCAGCCGCCGTTCTGTATGCGGCTCAGCTCGCGCGCGCCCTCGTCGAACTCGTGGTTGCCCACCGAGCTCACGTCGAGCTTCATCTCGTTGAGCGCCTCGATGGTCGGCTCGTCGTGGAAGAGCCCGGAGAGCAGCGGCGAGGCGCCGATCATGTCGCCGGCGGCGGCCGTGATGGAGTACCGGTGACCCGCGCGGGCCTGCTCCAGGTGCGTGGCCAGGTACTCGGCACCGCCGATGTTGTTGATCGTCTCGGTCGTGCCGTCCTCCTTGACCCGCGTCAGCCGGGCCGACGAACCGGTCGGCGGCTCCAGGTTTCCGTGCAGGTCGTTGAAGGACAGCAGCTGGACGTCGACCATCCGGCCCCAGCCCTTGCCGTTCGTCCCGCCCGCGCCCTCGGCGTCGGACGAGGCGCCCGCCGGCATCGCGGCGACGAGCGCGCCGACCGTCGCCAGCCCCGCGCCGGCGGCCAGAATCCGCCGCCCGGCCTTGCTCTTCCTGCGGTTCACTGCCATCTCTCCTGAGGTCCCCTTTGCCCCGTGCCCCGATTCGCGGCTTTGATCGTCCGCCGCGTGTGCGCTCGCAGCCTAGAGTCAACGCGCGTAGCGCAACAGGGGGGCAGGGGCGATCGATTCCCTTTCGCGACCTCCCGCGGTGGGAAGGGTCGCGCCGCACGTCTGCGACATTGCATTCGATCGACGAACGCGTGACTTTCCCCTCCGCGGCTCGTTCACCCGTATGGACAACGCCTTCGCAGGAGCCGGGTTCGGGACGGGGATCGGGGAAGAGGTGATGACTGATGGCACGTAGGCCTGCCAGGAAACGGGGCTTGCGGGCCATTGCGGACCCGTTCACGGTTTCCGCGCCCGCCGGCGCTCGCATCCGGGACCGATTGCGGGTGACCGCGGCCGATACGGAGGTGCTCCGGCTGGTCGGCGAGCACCTGGGCCACCACCAGCGAGCCGATCTCGCGACGCGCATCGGCATCGGCCAGGTGAGAGCCGGCCAGAACCAGAGGGCGGAACGGAAGAAAAGGCTGACCGCCGTGTCCTCGTCGCGGTGGGCCGGCGCGATGACCCGCGCGAGCGAGGACCAGTACCAGCTCTCCCTCCGCTGCTTGTACGACAAGCAAACGTCTCTGCGGCGGGCTGCCCACGTCATCGAAATGCGGCTTGCGGTGCCGTGCGGGCAGCGGAGCGGCAAGACCCGAGGCTATGCGAACCAGGCAGAACGGTGGTCCAAGCAACGTCGCCTCGCTGTACTTCGCTCCCGACTCACCCGGATCGAGGCCCGTCTCGAATCGGGCCGGCCCGGCATCGTGGCGGGCGGGAGACGGCTGGCCAAGGCACGAAACTCCCTCGGCAGTTCCGGGCTCACCGACACGCAGTGGAGGCAGCGGTGGGACTCGGCCCGTCTGTTCCTGACCGCCGACGGCGAATCCGGTGCTCCGTACGGCAACTACACGATCACCGTAGCCCCGGACACGGGCCTGGTGTCGATCGTGCTGCCCGAACCACTCAGACATCTGGCGAACGCACCCAGGGGCCGGTACCGGCTCTCATGCGCAGTCGGTTTCTCGCACCGGCGGGATGATTGGTCGGACAGGATCACCGCCCACAGGGCCGTGCGCTACCGCATCGCGCACGATGCGGTCCGCGACCGTTGGTACCTCGACGCCTCCTGGGCCACCGACACCGCTGCGCTGCCCACGCCCGAGGAACTTCGGGCCATGGGCGCACGCATGCTCGGTGTGGATCTCAACGCCGACCATCTCGCCGCCCATGTCCTCGATCCACACGGCAACCCCGTCGGCGAACCCCTCACCCTCCCGATCGCCGTCGACGGACCGGCGAGCGGCCGAGACGGGCTGCTGCGCGCAGCGATCACCGAGCTGATCCGCATCGCCAAGCAGCACCAGTGCGCGGGCATCACGATCGAGAACCTGGGCTTCGGCAACGCTCGCGCCACAGGTCGGGAAACCATGGGCCGTGGCGGGCGCGGGAAACGGTTCCGTCGCACGGTGGCCCACATCCCCACCGCCCGCTTCCGGGAGCGTCTGCGCTCGATGGCCTTCCACGCCGGCCTCGTCGTGATCGCGGTCGACCCCGCATACACCAGCGTCTGGGGCGAGCGGTACTGGAAGGCCCCGCTCCAGCAGAACAACCGAAACAACCGGCAGGTCACGGTCACGCGCCATCACGGCGCCGCGGTGGCCATCGGACGACGGGCCCTCGGGTACCGAGCACGGCGTCGGCCAGGTGTGACCGCTCACGACCGGAGGATCGTGACGCGGAGAGCTACCGGTCAGGCCGTACTCCCCCCAAGGGCACGTGGGACCGCGAGCCCGCCCAGGACGGCGAGCACGCCCCTCGAGGGCGGAGAGACTCGACCGCGCCGAGGCGACCAACTCGCGCTGTTCCCTGACCCCGAGGACCGTTCGCGGGGTCACCAGGCCACCACCAGGCCCGGTCGCGACAGTTCGGCCAACAGCGGCCGACATCGCCAGATGCGGTTACAAGACAATTGCCTCCGGCTGACGGAGGGTTCGCCGTAGGCTCGGCACCATGACTTCCGACGCGGCGCCCGCCCTCGAACCGGGACGGCAGATCCAGACGTACGACGAGCTCACCCCCGAGCAGGTCCAGGAGGTCATGGACCTGCTCGCGGCCGCGGACCGCGCCGACGGCGTGCACGCGGTGTCCGAACAGGGGCGGCTCTACCTCCGGCACGGGCGGCGCGAGGGGGTGCGGCACTTCCTCCTCACCGTCGGCTCCCACCTCTACGGCTACGCCCAGCTGGAGGAGACCGACCCCGTCGAGGCGCCGGCCGCCGAGCTGCTCGTCCACCCCGACCAGCGCGGCCGCGGCCACGGGCGGGCCCTCGGCACCGCCCTGCTCGCCGCCACCGGCAAGCGGCTGCGGGTCTGGGCGCACGGCGGCAAGCCGTCCGCGCGCCACCTCGCCCAGGTCCTCGGCCTCACCCTCTTCCGCGAACTGCGCCAGCTGCGCCGGCCGCTGACGCCGCTGGACATCCCCGAACCGGTCCTCCCCGAGGGCGTCACGATCCGCACCTTCGTCCCCGGGCAGGACGACGCGGCCTGGCTCGCGGTCAACGCCGCCGCCTTCGCCCACCACCCGGAGCAGGGCTCGCTGACCCAGCGGGACCTGGACGACCGGATCGCGGAGCCGTGGTTCGACCCGAAGGGCTTCTTCCTCGCGGAGAAGGAGGGGGAGCTCGTCGGCTTCCACTGGACCAAGACGCACGCCGAGGAGCGGCTCGGCGAGGTGTACGTGGTCGGGATCCTGCCGGGGGCGCAGGGCGGCGGCCTCGGCAAGGCGCTCACCGCGACCGGCCTGCGACACCTGGCGGCGCAGGGGCTGCCGACGGCGATGCTGTACGTGGACGCCGACAACACCGCGGCGGTGCGGGTCTACGAGGGGCTCGGCTTCCGGACGCACGAGGTGGACCTGATGTACCGCTCGGAGTCCTGAAACCGGCGGGTCCTGAACAGTCGGAGCCCTGAACCGGCAGTCGGCAGGGGGCGGTTGACACCGCCCCCTCTCTTCCACCACCCTTTCACTACTTGATTAGTGAAAGGGTGGTGGAAGGGACGTGGTCGAGTACCGCATCGACCGGCGCAGCGGCGTCGCCACCTACCTCCAGATCGTCCAGCAGACGAAACAGGCCCTCCGGATGGGCCTCCTGGAGCCGGGCGACCGACTGCCCACCGCACGCGAGGTCGTCGAGGCGACGGCCATCAACCCGAACACGGTCCTCAAGGCCTACCGCGAGCTCGAACGCGAAGGCCTCGTCGAGGCCCGCCGCGGCCTCGGCACCTTCGTCCGCGCCACGCTCGGCACGACCGCCCCCGCCGACTCCCCCCTCCGGGGCGAGCTCGACGCCTGGGCCCGCCGCGCACGCGCCGAGGGCATGGACCGCGAGGACGTGGCGGCGCTCTTCACCGCCGTACTGGCACAGCACTTCGAGGGGGACGACGAACAGTGAGTACGACCACCGTCTTGGGAGCCGAGCTCCTGGGCAAGAAGTACGGGGGACGGAGGGGCGGCTGGGCCCTGCGGGCGTGCGACTTCACGCTCCCCGCCGGCCGGATCTGCGCCCTCGTCGGCCCCAACGGCGCCGGCAAGTCCACCCTGCTCGCCCTCGCCGCCGGCCTGCTGCGGCCCACTGAGGGCACGCTCACCGCGCCCGCCCGCGAGGACCTGGCCTACGTTGCCCAGGCCAAGCCGCTGCACCCCCGGCTCACCGTCGCCGACACCCTCCGCATGGGCCGCGAGCTCAACCCCGGCCGGTGGGACGACGCCACCGCGCTCCGGGTCGTCGAGGGCGGCGGCTTCTCCTCCGACACCCTCGTCCACCACCTGTCCGGCGGCCAGCGCACCCGCGTCGCCCTCGCCCTCGCCCTCGGCAAGCGCGCGCGACTCCTGCTCCTGGACGAGCCGATGGCCGACCTCGACCCGCTCGCCCGCCACCAGCTGATGGGCCTGCTGATGTCCGACGCCGCCGAGCGCGGCACCACGGTCGTCATGTCCTCCCACATCCTCACCGAGCTGGAGGGCGCCTGCGACCACCTGATGCTGCTCGCCGGGGGCCGGATCCGCCTCGACGGCGCCGTCGACGACCTGCTCGCCGCGCACACCCTGCTGCGCGGACCCGTCGCCGACCTCGCCCCGCACCGCGTGGTCGACTCCCGCACGACGGGCCGTCAACTCACCGCCCTGGTCCGCCGCGAGGGCCCGGTCGAGGGACCCTGGGAGACCAGCGAGCCGTCCCTGGAGGAGCTCCTCCTCGCCCACCTCCGCAACCCCGAAGGAGCCCCCGCATGAGCACCCTCGCCCTCAAGGGCCCCGCGTGGGTGACGGCCCGCCAGTACCGGCGGACCCTGTGGCTGGCGGGCGCTACGGGAATCCTGGCGCTGGTCGTGATCGGCGTGCTGCGGATCTGGGACGCGCAGTACCCGGACGTGCGCACGGAGGACGGCTACTGGGTCCGCGACCAGTTCAACAGCGGGTTCCCGTGGCTGATCGGCGCAATGCGCTCCTTCTCCGAGGGCGTCCTCGGGATTCCGTTCGTCGTTGCGCTCTTCGTCGCCGGCCCGATGGTGGCGCGCGAGTTCGAGTCGGGGACGTACCAGCTCTCGCTCACCCAGTCGGTGACCCCGGCGTCCTGGCTGCGCTCCAAGCTGGCCGTCGCCACGGCCGCCACCCTCGGCACCGTCCTGCTCCTGACCGGCGCGTACGCGCTCGGCTGGTTCCGGGTGGCCGACGGATACAGCCTGCTGCGGACGGACATCGGACCGTACATGGTCCTCGGCACCGTCCTCGTCGCCCACACGCTCCTCGCCGTCGCCGTCGGCGCGCTCGCCGGTCTGCTGATCCACCGCACCCTGGTCGCCATGTCCGCCGCCGGACTCTTCGTGGGCGTCACCCTGCTCGTGCTCCACGCCTGCCGCTGGGACTTCCTGACGCCGGTCACGATCACCGGCGAGGCGGTGGAGGGCGCCTCGACCCTCATGGCCCCCGAAGGCTCACTGCTCATGGAGCAGGGCCTGATCATGGCCGACGGACGGCGCGAGTCCGGCTGGTTCTGCGGCGACTCCGAGGGCGTCTGCCGCGTCGACGAGCCCGTGTCCGCCCAGTACCTCGACTACCACCCCGTCTCCCACGTCCTGCCCACCCAGCTCATCGAGACCGGCATCGTCCTGGCGCTCGCCGCCCTCGCCGCCCTCGCCGCCTTCCGGGTCCTCCGTGCCCGGCACCCGTAATCCGAACGGGTGAGAATCGGGGGCGGGGCCCGGCACAGGCCCCGCCCCCGATTCCCGCACGACATGTCGTCGTTACCGGCCATTCAGACGCGCTTGCGACGCTCACGCAATGAAGCGATCCGTGATCACTCCTGGCGGGGCTCCCTCCCCGGGAAGACTCCCCAAGGGGAGACTGCCCTCCCCCACGGCCCGCTCCGACGCGCCCGAGGACCCCTTCGCGCGGAAGAATGGGGCCATGAGCCAGCAGCCCGCCGAGGTCCCGGTCCAGACCTCCGCCACCGCGTCCCCGCAGCCGTCCCCGGGTTCCATAGCGGCGCACCGCCCGCGCGCCGACCACGACACGGAGAACGGCGCCGTCGACACCGGTATCGACTCCGAGATCGACGCCTACGAGGGCGAGGACGGCGACGCCTCGCGCGAGCTGCCGCAGGGCCGCTTCCTGGACCGCGAGCGCAGCTGGCTCGCCTTCAACGAGCGGGTCCTCGAACTCGCCGAGGACCCGACGACCCCCCTCCTCGAACGGGCGAACTTCCTCGCGATCTTCGCCTCGAACCTCGACGAGTTCTTCATGGTCCGGGTCGCCGGCCTCAAGCGCCGCATCGCCACCGGCGTCGCCACCCGCTCCGCCTCCGGCCTCCAGCCGCGCGAGGTCCTCGACCTCATCTGGACCCGCTCGCGCGAACTGATGGCCCGGCACGCCGCCTGCTACCAGCAGGACGTCGCCCCTGCCCTGGCCGACGAGGGCATCCACCTGATCCGCTGGCCCGAGCTCACCGAGAAGGAGCAGGCGCGGCTCTTCACGCTCTTCCGGCAGCAGATCTTCCCGGTGCTGACGCCGCTCGCCGTGGACCCGGCGCACCCCTTCCCGTACATCTCCGGCCTGAGCCTCAACCTCGCCGTGGTCGTACGCAATCCGGTCAGCGGCCACCGCCACTTCGCGCGCGTCAAGGTCCCGCCGCTGCTCTCCCGCTTCCTGGAGGCCTCCCCGCAGCGGTACGTCCCCCTGGAGGACGTGATCGCGGCGCACCTGGAGGAGCTCTTCCCCGGCATGGAGGTGCTCGCGCACCACATGTTCCGGGTGACCAGGAACGAGGACCTGGAGGTCGAGGAGGACGACGCGGAGAACCTCCTCCAGGCCCTGGAGAAGGAGCTCATGCGGCGCCGCTTCGGCCCGCCGGTCCGCCTGGAGGTCGAGGAGTCCATCGACCCGTACGTCCTCGACCTGCTCGTGCGCGAGCTGAAGATCTCCGACGCCGAGGTCTACCCGCTGCCCGGCCCGCTCGACCTCACCGGCCTGTTCGGGATCGCCTCGCAGGACCGGCCCGAGCTCAAGTACCCGAAGTTCGTCGCCGGCACGCACCGGGACCTCGCCGAGGTCGAGTCCGCGTCCGCGCCCGACGTCTTCGCCGCGATGCGCGAGCGGGACGTCCTGCTGCACCACCCGTACGACTCCTTCTCCACCTCCGTCCAGGCCTTCCTGGAGCAGGCGGCGGCCGACCCGGACGTCCTCGCGATCAAGCAGACGCTGTACCGGACCTCCGGCGACTCCCCGATAGTCGACGCCCTCATCGACGCCGCCGAGTCCGGCAAGCAGGTCCTCGTCCTCGTCGAGATCAAGGCCCGCTTCGACGAGCAGGCCAACATCAAGTGGGCGCGGAAGCTGGAGGAGGCCGGCTGCCACGTCGTCTACGGCCTCGTCGGCCTCAAGACCCACTGCAAGCTGTCCCTGGTGGTCCGCCAGGAGGGCGACCTGCTGCGCCGCTACTCGCACGTCGGCACCGGCAACTACCACCCGAAGACGGCCCGGCTCTACGAGGACCTCGGCCTGCTCACCGCCGACCCGCAGGTCGGCGCCGACCTCTCCGACCTCTTCAACCGGCTCTCCGGCTACTCGCGCCGCGAGACCTACCGGCGTCTGCTGACCGCCCCGAAGTCGCTCCGCGACGGGCTCGTCTCCCGGATCACCAAGGAGATCGCCCACCACCGGGCCGGCCGGCCGGCGTACGTGAAGATCAAGGTCAACTCGATGGTCGACGAGGCCGTCATCGACGCCTGCTACCGGGCCTCCCAGGCCGGCGTCCCGGTCGACATCTGGGTCCGCGGCATCTGCGCCGTGCGCCCCGGCGTCCCCGGCCTCTCGGAGAACATCCGGGTCCGCTCCGTCCTCGGCCGCTTCCTGGAGCACTCCCGGATCTTCGCCTTCGGCAACGGAGGCGAGCCGGAGGTCTGGTTCGGCAGCGCCGACATGATGCACCGCAACCTGGACCGGCGCATCGAGGCCCTGGTCCGGGTCTCCGACCCCGCCCACCGGGCGGCCCTCACCCGGCTCCTGGAGACCGGGATGTCCGACACCACCTCCTCCTGGCACCTCGGCCCGGACGGGAACTGGACGCGTCACGCGACCGACCCCGAGGGCAAGCCGCTGCGGCACGTGCAGGAGATGCTCATCGACGCGCGGAGGCGCCGGCGTGCACAACCCTGACCCCACGCAGTCCCCGCAGGCGACGAGGGACCTGACCGCGGGCGAGGTCCTGGCCCCCTACCTGCACGCCCGGGCCGCGGACTTCCTCCGCGGCCTGCGGCAGCACGGCGAGAGCGGCGCGGACACCTCCGGAGCGGACGAGGCCGCCGGTACGCTGCGGGCCGCCGCCCGGCGCATCAGCGGCAGCCTGCACACCTTCCGGCCACTGCTCGACACCGCCTGGGCCGACCAGCTCAGGACCGAACTGGCCTGGCTCTCCGGCACCCTCGCCCAGGAACAGGCGTGCACCTCGCGGCTGATCCGGCTGATGGACGCGCTGAACCGGCTGGCCGGCGGCCCTGGTCCGGTGCCGGCCGCCCGCGGCTCGGAGGCCGCCGGCCTCACCGTCGGCGCCGCCCGGGCCGGCGCCCTCCTGGACCGGCAGCTCACCCTGGCCAGGACCCGCGCCCACTCGGCGGCCCTCCAGGCCCTCGGCTCCTCCCGCTTCCACGCGCTGGCCGACGCCGTCGCCCTGCTCGCCTCCGAGGTGCCGCTCGGCCCGGCGGGCGCGGCCCCCGCCCCCGAGGTGCTCGACGCCTCCGCGTCGGTCGCCCGCCGGCGCCTCCTCGACGCGGTCGACGCGCTGCCGCTGACCCGCGCCGCCCACCCGTACAACGCGGAGGCGCTGGCCCTGGCGGCGGGCGAGAACCAGGACGCGCCGTGGCACCACACCCGGCTGCTGCTCCGCCTCCACCGGTACGCCACCGAGGTGACGGCCCTCGGCCCGGAGCCGGACGCCCCGCTGTACGAGGCGGCCCGGGCCCTGGACCGGCACCGTGACGCCGCCGAGGCGGCCGCGGCCGCCGCCGCGGCGGCCCGCACCCCCCGGATCGCGCCGGCCACCGCGTACGCCCTCGGGGTCCTCCACGCCGACCAGCGGCACGAGGTCGAGGCGGCCCGCTTCGCCTTCCAGCGCGTCTGGCACACGGCCGCCGCCCCCGTCCCATGACCGTCCCGGAGCCGGTCCTGGCGGCGGGCTGCGTCCTGTGGCGCCCGTCGCCGGCCGGCCCCGGCATCGAGATCGCGCTCGTCCACCGGCCGAAGTGGGACGACTGGTCCCACCCGAAGGGGAAGCGCAAGCGCGGCGAGAGCGCCGAGGACTGCGCCCTGCGCGAGGTCCTGGAGGAGACCGGGCACCACTGCGAGCTGGGCGCCCGCCTCCCCACCGTCCGCTACCCCGTCGCGGGCCGCCCCAAGGAGGTCGTCTACTGGGCGGCCCGCGCCCTCGACGGCGCCTTCGTCCCCGGCCGCGAGGTGGACCGCCTGCACTGGCTGGCGCCGGCCGCGGCCCGTGCCCGCCTGACCCGGCCGCGCGACCGCGAGCTGCTCGACGCCCTCCTCGCCGGGGCGACGGCCCCGGACCGTCAGCCGCCCGACGTCTGCTAGACGGCGGCCCGCCCCTCGGCACGGGCACCGTGCGCCACCCCGCCGCGGCACCCCGTGCCCGGCCGCACCGTGGCTTACGGCACGGTTCACCTCGCGTTCACTCTCCACGGCTGACCGCTTCACCTGATCTGCCTAATTTCGGCCTTACGCGGTGCACGGAGCCTGACGATGCACCCGACAACCCGACACGCGCCGCCCTCCGAGCGACGGACACCCGGTCCGAACCACGGCGGCCTCTGGAAGGAACCCCCGAAAGTGAAGCTTTCGCGCAACAACGGGCTTCGCGCCTCCGCGATCGGTGCCCTCGTCGTCTCCGGTGCGCTGGTCCTCTCGGCGTGTGGCTCGGACGACAACAACGAGCCCACCAAGAGCGGTGGCAAGCAGACCTCGGCCGCCGCGTCGAACATCAAGTGCGACGGCGCCAAGGGTCAGCTGCTCGCCGCGGGCTCCAGCGCGCAGGAAAACGCGATGGACCTGTGGGTCAAGAACTTCCAGGCCGCCTGTGAGGGCGTCGAGGTCAACTACCAGGGCATCGGCTCCGGCGGTGGCATCACCAAGTTCAACCAGGGCCAGGTCGCCTTCGCGGGCTCCGACTCCGCCCTGAAGGACGAAGAGGTCGCCGAGTCCAAGAAGATCTGCAAGGGCGGCACGGGCGTCAACCTGCCCATGGTCGGCGGCCCCATCGCCATCGGCTACAAGCTGGAGGGCGTGGACAACCTCGTCCTGGACGCCTCCACCATCGCCAAGATCTTCGACACGAAGATCACCAAGTGGAACGACCCGGCGATCGCCAAGCTGAACCCGGGCGCCAAGCTTCCGGACTCCACCATCCAGGCCTTCCACCGCTCGGACGAGTCCGGCACCACCCAGAACCTGGGCAAGTACCTCTCGACCGCCGCCGCGGCCGACTGGAAGTACGACCCGAAGACGAAGTCGTGGCCCGCCCCCGGTGGCCAGGCCGCCAACGGCTCCTCCGGTGTCGCCCAGGCCGTCAAGGGCGCCGAGGGCTCCATCGGCTACTTCGAGCTCTCCCACGCCACCGCCAACAAGATCTCCACGGTCAGCGTGAACACCGGCGCGGCCGCCCCGGTCGCCGCCACCTCGGAGAACGCCTCCAAGGCCATCGCCGACGCCAAGGTCAAGGGCACCGGCAACGACGTGGCCCTCTCCCTCAACTACGAGACCAAGGCCGAGGGCGCCTACCCGCTGGTCCTGGTCACCTACGAGATCGCCTGCGACAAGGGCAACAAGGCGGAGACCCTGCCGACCCTGAAGGCGTTCCTCAACTACGCGATCAGCGAGGAGGGCCAGAAGGTCCTCACCGACGCCGACTACGCCCCGATGCCGGCCGAGATCGCCGCCAAGGTCCGGGCGATCGTCCCGACCCTGTCCTGACCCCCGGCCGGGGGCGGCCCCTCACCTCCCGTGGAGGGCCGCCCCCGGCATCCGGTGCACCGCCGCCAGGAGCCCGTACCCCGTACGGCTCCGCAGACCGGAGAAACCGATGGTTACCACGACACCACCCGCCAGGGAAAAGAACAGGAGCCGGCGCGCCAAGAGCGCGACCCGCCCCGGAGACCGCATCTTCAGCGGCCTCTCCAAGGGCTCCGGCATCACCCTGCTCGTCATCATGGCCGCGATCGCGGCCTTCCTGACCTACCGCTCCGTCCTCGCCCTCTCCAAGGACAGCGCCAACTTCTTCACCACCTTCGAGTGGAACCCGGCCGGCGACCCGCCGGTCTTCGGCATCGCCGTCCTCGCCTTCGGCACGATCGTCTCCTCGGTCATCGCCATGGTCATCGCCGTGCCGGTCGCGATCGGCATCGCGCTCTTCATCTCGCACTACGCCCCGCGCAGGCTGGCCAAGCCGCTCGCGTACGTGGTCGACCTGCTCGCCGCCGTGCCCAGCATCATCTACGGCCTCTGGGGCGCGATCTTCCTGGTTCCGTACCTGGACGGCCTCAACCAGTGGCTCGACGAGTACCTCGGCTGGACGTACATCTTCGACAAGTCCGCCGACGGCGTCGCCCGCAACCTCTTCACCGTGGGCATCCTGCTGGCGATCATGATCCTCCCGATCATCACCAACGTGACCCGCGAGGTCTTCCTCCAGGCCCCGAAGATGCACGAGGAGGCCGCGCTCGCCCTCGGCGCCACGCGCTGGGAGGTCATCCGCATGGCCGTCCTTCCCTTCGGCCGCTCCGGCATCATCTCCGCCTCGATGCTCGGCCTCGGCCGTGCGCTCGGCGAGACGATGGCCGTGGCCGTGGTCCTCTCCCCCAGCTTCGTGCTCTCGGGCCACCTGCTCGACCCGGGCGGCGGCACCTTCGCCCAGAACATCGCCGCGAAGTTCAACGAGGCCGACGAGTACGGCCGCGACGCGCTGATCGCCTCCGGCCTCGTCCTCTTCGTCATCACCCTGCTGGTCAACGGCGCGGCCCGGTGGATCATCGCCCGCCGCAAGGAGTACTCGGGGGCCAACGCATGAGCCACGCCGTCCAGGAACGCCCGACCGCGTTCGCCAAGCCCCGCGGCCCGCTCGCCCACGCCCGCCTCCCGCGCTGGACCCCGGCCGCCATCGCCGTCGGTTCCGTCGCCGCGGGTGCCGGCATCGGCCTCGCAGCCGGCTGGCACAGCAAGGTCCAGTGGGGCATGCTCGCCGCCCTGGTCTTCCTCCTCGCCACCTACGCGATCACCACCAAGGTGGAGGGCTCCCGCCAGGCCAAGGACCGCATCGCCACCAGCCTCGTCTGGGTCTGCTTCGTCCTCGCCGTCATCCCGCTGCTGTCGCTGGCCTGGGTGACGGTCAGCAAGGGCCTGGAAGTGCTCGACGGGTACTTCCTCACCCACTCGATGAACGGCGTCCTCGAGGTCGAAGCGGGCGGCGGCGTCTACCACGCCCTCCTCGGCACCATCGAGCAGGTCGGCATCGCCACCCTGATCGCCGCCCCGATCGGTCTGCTGACCGCGGTCTACCTGGTCGAGTACGGCACCGGGAAGCTCGCCAAGGCCGTCACCTTCTTCGTCGACGTCATGACGGGCATCCCGTCGATCGTCGCCGGCCTCTTCATCCTGTCCACCTGGACCCTGATGCTGGACTTCGGCCCCTCCGGGTTCGCCGGCGCGATGGCCCTCGCCATCCTGATGATGCCGGTCGTCGTCCGCTCCACCGAGGAGATGCTCAAGCTCGTCCCGAACGAGCTCCGCGAGGCCTCCCTCGCCCTCGGTATCCCCAAGTGGCGCACGATCCTGAAGGTGGTCCTCCCGACCGCGATCGGCGGCATCACCACGGGCGTCATGCTCGCGATCGCCCGCATCACCGGTGAGACGGCCCCCGTCCTGCTCCTCGTGTTCGGTACGAAGCTCATCAACCCGAACCCCTTCGAAGGCGCCCAGTCCTCCCTGCCGCTCTACGTGTACGAGCAGTACGCGGTCGGCACCGACGCCGCCGTGGCCCGCGCCTGGGCCGCCGCGCTCGTCCTGATCGCCTTCGTCATGATCCTCAACCTGGTGGCCCGCGGCATCGCCCGCTGGAAGGCCCCGAAGACCGGCCGCTGACCGCGGCACTCTGGATGTGAACTGATATGGCCAAGCGAATCGACGTCAGCGGCCTCTCCGCCTACTACGGCGCCCACAAGGCGATCGACGACATCTCCATGACCGTCGAGCCCCGCTCGGTGACGGCCTTCATCGGCCCCTCCGGCTGCGGAAAGTCCACCTTCCTGCGCACCCTGAACCGCATGCACGAGGTCACCCCCGGTGGCCGCGTCGAGGGCAAGGTGATGCTGGACGACGAGAACCTGTACGGCTCCGGCGTCGACCCGGTCGCCGTGCGCCGCACCGTCGGCATGGTGTTCCAGCGCCCCAACCCCTTCCCCACCATGTCGATCTTCGACAACGTGGCGGCGGGCCTGCGGCTGAACGGCTCGTACAAGAAGTCCGAGCTCGCCGACATCGTGGAGCGCTCCCTCAAGGGTGCGAACCTGTGGAACGAGGTCAAGGACCGCCTCAACAAGCCGGGCTCCGGCCTCTCCGGCGGTCAGCAGCAGCGCCTGTGCATCGCCCGCGCCATCGCGGTCGAGCCGGACGTGCTCCTCATGGACGAGCCCTGCTCGGCCCTCGACCCGATCTCGACCCTCGCGATCGAGGACCTGATCGGCGAGCTGAAGGAGCGCTTCACGATCGTCATCGTGACGCACAACATGCAGCAGGCCGCCCGCGTCTCGGACCGCACCGCCTTCTTCAACCTGGCGGCGGTCGGCCAGCCCGGCAAGCTCATCGAGCTGGACGACACCGAGCGCATCTTCTCCAACCCGAGCGTCCAGGCGACCGAGGACTACATCTCCGGCCGCTTCGGATAGCCCATCGACCATGCGGCTCCGCCGCGTGGCGTCTGCGGTGCTGCATGGCGGTGCCACCGCACGACGAAAGGGCCCGGCTCCCCCCCAGGGGAGCCGGGCCCGACCATTTCCGGCCACGTCCGTCAGCCGAAGAAGAGCTGCACCACGTAGAAGCTGAGCGCCGCCACGATCGCCGCCGCCGGCATGGTGATGAACCAGCCGAGGATGATGTTCTTCGCGACGCCCCAGCGCACCGCGTTCACCCGCTTCGTGGCACCCACGCCCATGATCGCGGAGGTGATGACGTGGGTCGTCGAGATCGGCGCGTGGAAGAGGAACGCCGAGCCGAACATGATCGACGCACCGGTGGTCTCGGCCGCGAAGCCCTGCGGCGGGTCCAGCTCGATGATCTTGCGGCCGAGGGTGCGCATGATGCGCCAGCCACCCGCGTACGTACCGAGCGAGAGCATCACGGCACAGGCGATCTTCACCCACACCGGGATGTCGTCGCCGGCCTGCTGCACGTCGGCGATGACCAGGGCCATCACCACGATGCCCATCGTCTTCTGGGCGTCCTGGAGGCCGTGACCGAGGGCCATGCCGGCCGCCGAGACGGTCTGCGCGATGCGGAAGCCGCGCTTGGCCTTGTGCGGGTTGGCCCGGCGGAACATCCACATGATCGCGCACATCACCAGGTAACCGGCGACGAGGCCGACGACCGGCGAGATGAACATCGGGATGACGACCTTGTCGAGGACGCCGCCCCAGATCACCTCGGTGCCGCCGGCGAGCGCCGCGCCCACCATGCCGCCGAACAGGGCGTGCGAGGAGGAGGACGGGAGGCCGAAGTACCAGGTGACGAGGTTCCAGATGATCGCGCCGACGAGCGCGGCGAAGAGGATTCCCATCCCCTTGTCGCCGTGCGGCGTCTCGATCAGGCCCTCACTGACCGTCTTGGCGACGCCGCTGCCCATGAAGGCACCGGCGAGGTTCATGACCGCGGCCATCGCGAGCGCCGCACGGGGGGTCAGCGCCCGCGTCGACACCGAGGTGGCGATCGCGTTGGCGGAGTCGTGGAAGCCGTTCGTATACGTGAAGCCGAGCGCGACACCGATGGTCACGATCAGGGCGAAGGTGTCCACGAAGCCTCAGGACTCCTTGACCGCGATGGTCTCCACGGTGTTCGCCACGTGCTCGAAGGCGTCGGCCGCCTCTTCCAGCACATCCACGACCTGCTTGAGCTTGAGCACCTCGATGGCGTCGTACTTGCCGTTGAAGAGGTGGGCGAGCAGCTTGCGGTGGATCTGGTCGGCCTGGTTCTCCAGCCGGTTGACCTCGATCCAGTACTCCGTGAGGTTGGCCATCGTCCGCAGGTTCGGCATCGCCTCGGCGGTCAGTTCCGCCGCCCGGGCCAGGACCTCGATCTGCTGCTCGACGCCCTTGGGCAGTTCCTCGATGTTGTAGAGGACGACCAGGTCGACGGCCTCCTCCATGAAGTCCATGATGTCGTCGAGGGACGAGGCGAGGGAGTAGATGTCCTCACGGTCGAACGGCGTGATGAACGAGGAGTTCAGCTGGTGGAAGATCGCATGGGTGGCGTCGTCGCCGGCGTGCTCCGCTGCCCGCATCCGCTCCGCGATCTCGGCCCGGGCGGAAGGCTCCGCTCCGAGCAGTTCCATCAGGAGCTTCGAGCCCGTGACGATGTTGTCCGCGGACGCGGCGAACATGTCGTAGAAGCTCGTCTCCCTGGGGGTCAGACGAAATCGCACGTGAGGTCCTCGGGGTGCTGGGTTTCGGTCAGGCTGATGCTAGGCGCATCATCCGGCCACGGCTAACCGGCGTCCTCTCAGTGTCGCCCATCAGGCACAGTGAACTGCACGAGACCCCCGCCCCCTCAACGGCGGGGATCGGTACCATATACCCATGAGGGGTATACACCCCCTTATCTGGACAACGGGAGGACGCGATGACGACCACCGAGGCGGACCAGGTCACCCCCGACACCGTCGAATCCGTCGAGCCGGCCGACCACGCCCACGGGGTGCACGGCTACCACAAGCAGAAGGACGAACACCTCAAGCGGCTGCGGCGGATCGAGGGCCAGATCCGCGGTCTGCAGCGGATGGTCGACGAGGACGTCTACTGCATCGACATACTCACCCAGGTCTCGGCCTCCACGAAGGCGCTGCAGTCCTTCGCCCTCCAGCTCCTGGAGGAACACCTGCGGCACTGCGTGGCGGACGCGGCGAACAACGGCGGGGACCTCGACGCGAAGGTCGAGGAGGCCACCAAGGCGATCGGCCGGATGCTGCGCACCTGAGCCGGCGGGTCAGCGCCCGGCCGGTTCGACCCGCAGCACCTCGTCGATCAGGTCGGCGCTGAGCCGTTCCCCGTCCGCGGCCGAGGCCGCGATGATCAGGTCGCCGCAGAGCTCTATCTCGGCGAGGGCGATGCCGTCGGGGTCGGCGATCGCGGTTGCGGTTGCGGTACCGAGCGGAGCCACGCGCCTTCACCCTCTTCCGGACGGAGTCGGTGTCCCAGCGTACGGATCGGGCCACGGCCCGCGCATGACACGGACGGACCATTTGCGGGATGGTCCGGACCCGTCAGACCTCGACCTTGCCCGCGTAGATGTCCCGTCCGTGCGGCAGCGTCACGAGGACCCGCGTCCCGAAGCCGTACAGGAGGGTCGTCGAGGAGACGGAGACCGTCCGCCCCTGGTTGCTGAAGGTGAACCGGTGGCGGACCTTCCGCAGGCGGCCGTCCCCGTCGAGATACGCCTCGAAGGGCACGGCGTGTGTGGAGAACCCTTTCGCCGCCGCGGTGAGCGCGCCCCGCAGCTGCGGCGCGGCGACCTTCGCGGCCGCCGCGATGTCGGTGACGCCCCGGTAGTGCCGGACCTTCACCCCGGCCAGCTCGGTCTCCCCCACGTACGTGACCTCCCGCGCGCCGCGCAGCAGCTCGGCCGCCGCGCCGGGATCGGTGGCCCCGCCGGTGACGAGGTTGCCGTCGTCGAGGGTGGTGGTGTCGACCCGTACCCACTTGTCGGCGGGGACGCCCGCGCCGCGGTTCTTCATGTAGAGGGCGCCGGGGGTGAGGAGCTCGGTGATCGGCCGGTGCGCGCTGGCGCCGGACGCGTCCGTGGGGAGCACCACCCGGAGGTGGCCGGTGCGGCGGCGGAAGTCGTAGCCGCCCTCGCCGCGGATGGTGACCCGGGTGCCGCCGGAGGCCATCTCCATCGCGGTCGACGCCTTGGAGGTGCCGGCCCTGACCAGGGCGTCGGCGGCGCCCCGGACGGTGCCGGCCGGGTCCGGCGCCGGCGCCGGCTCGTCGGGGGCGGCGCAGCCGGTGACCGCCGCGGCGACCAGGGACGCGGTGACGGCGAGCGCCCCGCCGCCGACGCCTCGCGGAAGCCGGTACCGCTGCACCACCATCGCCCGCCGCCCCCCCAAAAAAGCCTGGATTCCCGATGCGGATAACGACGGCACGGGCGAGCCGTCACGCGCAGTACGGTGGGGTCGTGCACGAGCAGTCGGCGACCGGCCCGCATCACACGACGACCATGGAGCGCGGTTCCTTCGCGCTGGCCCGCTGCTCCTGCGGCTGGAGCGGACCGGCCCGCCGCTCCCGCGACCGCGCCCGCACCGACGCCACCGACCACGAGAGGGCGCCGAGCACCGGGGACGTACGGGCCTAGCTTGATCTTTAACGTGTGCCGTCGAACGGTGCGTCGTACTTGATCACTCGGTTCGGTATCCGCCGTACACGGAAGCGGCCTTCGGCTGAA
>NZ_JBEYEI010000015.1:0-233903 GCF_040633895.1 Streptomyces sp. NPDC007863 | reverse complement strand
ACGGAGCGATCTTCGCCTCCGCCAGCGCACGCACCGACTCCCGGAGCATCTCGTGCTCCTCGGACGTCCGGTACAGGTCGAAGTCCTTGCCCATGCTCTTGAGCTCCCTGGCTTGCTAACTACCGTTAAGTAACCCAAAGGGTAGGCCGTCAACGGGGGGCTCTGCCAGGGCACGACTATGCTCGGGCAGGCACTTTCGCCCGACGCCCCTGGAGTCCCGCATGGCCCTGAAGATCACCGTGATCGGCACCGGCTACCTCGGCGCCACCCACGCCGCCGCCATGGCCGAGATGGGCTTCGAGGTCCTCGGGCTCGACGTCGTACCGGAGAAGATCGAGCTGCTGGCCTCCGGCCGCGTCCCGATGTTCGAGCCCGGTCTGGAGGAGCTGCTCCGCAAGCACGTCGCCGGGTTCGAGGGCTCCACCGGCCGGCTGCGCTTCACCACCTCCTGGGAGGAGGTCGGCGCCTTCGGCGACGTCCACTTCGTCTGTGTGAACACCCCGCAGAAGCACGGCGAGTACGGCTGCGACATGAGCTACGTCGACGCCGCCTTCGCCTCCCTCTCCGCCGTCGCCCGCGCCGGCTCGCTGGTCGTCGGCAAGTCGACCGTCCCCGTCGGCTCGGCCGAGCGGCTCGCCGGCGTACTGCCGGAGGGCGTCCGACTCGCCTGGAACCCGGAGTTCCTGCGCGAGGGCTTCGCCGTCCAGGACACCCTGCACCCCGACCGGATCGTCGTCGGCGTCCACGGCGAGGACGGCGGGCGGGCCGAGAAGCTGCTCCGCGAGGTGTACGCGATCCCCGTCGCCGAGGGCTCGCCGTTCGTCGTCACCGACTTCCCGACCGCCGAGCTGGTCAAGACGGCCGCGAACTCCTTCCTCGCCACCAAGATCTCCTTCATCAACGCGATGGCCGAGATCTGCGAGGCGGCCGGCGGCGACGTCGTCAAGCTGGCCGAGGCCATCGGCCACGACGAGCGGATCGGCAACAAGTTCCTGCGGGCCGGCGTCGGCTTCGGCGGCGGCTGCCTGCCCAAGGACATCCGCGCCTTCATGGCCCGGGCGGGCGAGCTCGGCGTCGACCAGGCGCTGACCTTCCTCCGCGAGATCGACTCCATCAACATGCGGCGGCGCGGCCAGATGGTCGAGATGACCCGCGAGGCGCTCGGCGGGGACTCCTTCCTGGGCCGCCGGGTCGCCGTCCTCGGCGCCACCTTCAAGCCGGACTCGGACGACGTCCGCGACTCCCCCGCGCTCAACGTGGCCGGCCAGATCCACCTCCAGGGCGGCCAGGTCACCGTCTACGACCCCAAGGGCATGGAGAACGCCCGCCGGGTCTTCCCCACCCTCGGCTACGCGGACACCGCCCTGGAGGCCGTCCGGGGCGCGGACGTGGTGCTGCACCTGACCGAGTGGCGCGAGTTCCGCGAGCTCGACCCGGCGGAGCTGGCCGCCGCCGTCACCTCCCCGGTCCTCCTCGACGGGCGCAACGCCCTGGACGGCGAGCGGTGGCGGGCGGCCGGCTGGACGTACCGCGCGATGGGCCGCCCGCGCGCCTGACGGCATGGCGGAAGGGGCGCACCGGACGGATCCGGTGCGCCCCTTCCTCATGGGCGTACGGGTGCGGGTCAGGCGGCGACGGGCCTGATCCGGTTCGTACGGGACAGGAACTCGGTCTCGCGCAGGGCGCGGGTCGCGTTGCCGTGGGCCAGGCCGACCAGGTCGCGGGCCGGCCAGTCGCGGCGCAGCAGCTCCGCGAAGAGCGGCACGTAGCCTGCGGTCCGGGTCGCCAGGTGGGAGAGGCCCGTGGACGCGGGCCCCGCCAGCTCGCGCACCCGGTCGAGGAGGCCGGCCGTGGCGGCGGGGTCCTCGACGACGGCGACCATGACGACGGCGCCGTTCTCGCCGAGGAGCCGCAGCACGTCGTCCGGGAGGGCGTCCGGCTCGGCCCGGGTGAGCAGGGCGGGCGCGCGGGTGACGGCGAGGACCTTGCGGACGGTGTCCTGGTCGGCGCCGGAGAGGTCCACGGCGAGGCCGATGCGGTTCATCTCGCGGACCGCCTCGCGGGCGAAGCGGTCGAAGCGGGTGAGGTTCACGGCCCGGACGCCGAGGGCGTGGTACGCCCGCAGGGTGGCGGCGGAGCCGCCGAGGGCGGTCCAGCTCACCGGCCCGAGGAGGGCGGCGACCCGGCCGCAGTTGCGGGCGTGGACCATCTCCGAGGTGGTGTGCGCCAGGCGCAGGTCCTCGGGGCAGGCGGCGACGAGCGCGCGGATGGCGTCGAGGCGGCGCAGGGTGCCGATGACGTCGTCGGCGTCCACGCGCAGCGACCAGAACTGGGCCCCGGCCTCCTGCGCCCGGGCGGGCGGCAGGTCCTCGGGGTCGAGGAGCGGGGGGAGTTCGGCGTGTCCCTCGATGACGGGCTGCGCGGCGAGGATGGCCCGGGCGCGGGCGGTCTCGTCGAGCGGCGTGGGTGGTGGCTCCGGGGGTTCCAGCGCGCCGACGGCGCCGGAGGCGGCAGAGAAGGGGGGATGATCGTCTAGATCTGCCATGGCACTACTCACACTTCCGAACTCGGTGATGCAGTACTACCCCGCCGAAGGAGGCGGGGCAGTACGGTCCACCGTGCCACCGGGGCCCGTCCGGAGCCCGTCGGACTGCGCCGTACGGGTGAGGCCCGGGGCGGGCTCCGTCAGGCGCCGTCGAGCTGGGCGAGCGTGGCGTGCGAGGCGGCCGTTCGGGCGGTCAGGTCCCGGGAGACGGCCTCCGCGTCGCCGAGCACGCGGAGCGCGTTCGACCAGGTCAGCTTGGTGAGGTCGGCGTGGGACCAGCCGCGGTCGAGGAGTTCGGCGATCAGGTTGGGGTAGCCGGCGACGTCGTCGAGGCCCGCCGGGGTGAAGGCGGTGCCGTCGTAGTCTCCGCCGATGCCGACGTGGTCGATGCCGGCGGCCTCGCGCATGTGGTCGAGGTGGTCGGCGACGGTGGCGGCGGTGGCGACCGGGCGGGGGTGACCGGCCTCGAAGGCGGCGTGGATCTCCTTCGCCCTCGGGGTGGTGTCGAGGTGGTGGAGGCCGTGGGCGCGGAGGTTCTCGTCGGCGCGCAGGGTCCACTCGACGGCCGCGGGGAGGATGAACTTCGGGACGAAGGTCGCCATCGCCACGCCGCCGTTGGCGGGCAGCCGCTCCAGGACGTCGTCGGGGATGTTCCTCGGGTGGTCGCAGACCGCGCGGGACGAGGAGTGGGAGAAGATCACCGGCGCGGTGCTCTCGTCGAGGGCGTCGCGCATGGTGGTCGCGGCGACGTGCGAGAGGTCGACGAGCATGCCGCAGCGGTTCATCTCGCGGACGACGGCGCGGCCGAAGGCGGTGAGGCCGCCGTGCCGGGGCTCGTCGGTGGCGGAGTCGGCCCAGTCGTTGTTCTCGTTGTGCGTGAGGGTCATGTACCGCACGCCGAGGGTGTACAGGGCGCGCAGGGTCGCGAGGGAGTTGTCGATCGAGTGGCCGCCCTCGGCGCCCTTGAGGGAGGCGATCCGGCCCTCGGCGCGGGCCTTGGCGATGTCGGCGGCGGTCCGGGCGGGCGCGAGGTCGGCCGCGTACCGCTCGACGAGCCGGTCGACGGCGTCGATCTGCTCCAGGGTGGCGCTGACCGCGTGGTCGCCGGCGAGCCGGCCGGGGACGTAGACGGACCAGAACTGGGCACCGACCCCGCCGGCGCGGAGCCGGGCGAGGTCGGTGTGGAGGGAGGCCGAGCGGTCGCCCGCGATGTCGAGCTTGTCGAGGTCGTAGCCGCACTGCTCGCGCAGCGCCCACGGGAGGTCGTTGTGCCCGTCGACGACGGGTGCCTCCGCGAGGAGGGCCCGGGCCTCGGCGAGCCGCTCGGCCGCGCTCACCGGGCGAACCCGAAGGAGTCCGTGCCCTCGACCTTGGCGCGCAGGCGCTTGCCCTTCTCGGTGGCCTGGGCGTTGAGGTCCTGGAGGAACGCCTCCATCCGGGCCTGGAGCTCCGGGTCGGCGGCGGCGATGATCCGGGCGGCGAGCAGGCCCGCGTTGCGGGCGCCGGCGACGGAGACCGTGGCGACCGGGATGCCGGCGGGCATCTGGACGATCGAGAGCAGCGAGTCCATGCCGTCGAGGTACTTCAGCGGCACGGGGACGCCGATGACCGGGAGCGGGGTGACGGAGGCGAGCATGCCCGGCAGGTGGGCGGCGCCGCCGGCGCCCGCGACGATCGCCCTGAGGCCGCGGCCGGCGGCCTCCTCGCCGTACGCGATCATCTCGCGCGGCATCCGGTGCGCGGAGAGGACGTTCACCTCGTACGGGATCTCGAACTCGTCCAGCGCCTGGGCGGCGGCCTCCATGACGGTCCAGTCGGAGTCGGACCCCATGGCGATGCCGATGAGCGGGTTGCTCGCCTGGTTACTCAACGATCGTCCCTCGCAGGTAGTCGGCGGCGTGGCGGGCGCGCTCCAGCACCTCGTCCAGGTCGTCGCCGTAGGTGTTGACGTGACCGACCTTACGCCCGGGCTTCACGTCCTTGCCGTACATGTGGATCTTGAGCTGCGGGTCCCGGGCCATGCAGTGCAGATAGCCCTGGTACATGTCCGGGTAGTCGCCGCCGAGGACGTTGCACATCACGGTCCACGGGGCGCGCGGGCGGGGGTCGCCGAGCGGCAGGTCGAGGACGGCGCGGACGTGGTTGGCGAACTGGCTGGTGATCGCCCCGTCCTGGGTCCAGTGACCGGAGTTGTGCGGGCGCATCGCCAGCTCGTTGACGAGGATGCGGCCGTCGGTGGTCTGGAAGAGCTCCACGGCGAGGTGGCCGACGACGCCGAGCTCCTTGCCGATCCGCAGCGCCAGCTCCTGGGCCCGCCCCGCGAGCTCGGGTTCGAGGTCGGGGGCGGGGGCGATCACGGTGTCGCAGACGCCGTCGACCTGGCGGGACTCGACCACCGGGTAGGCGACGGCCTGGCCGTGCGGGGAGCGGACGATGTTCGCCGCGAGCTCGCGGACGAAGTCGACCTTCTCCTCGGCGAGCACGGGCACGCCGGCGAGGAAGGGGTCGCGGGCGTCCTCGGCGGTGCGGACGAACCAGACGCCCTTGCCGTCGTACCCGCCGCGCACGGTCTTGAGGATGATCGGGAAGCCGTCGCCCTCCTCGGCGAAGGCGACCGCGTCGGCCGCGTCGGCCACGATGCGGTGGCGGGGGCTGGGCGCGCCGATCTCGTCGAGCTTCGCCCGCATCACCCCCTTGTCCTGGGCGTGCACCAGGGCGTCGGGCCCGGGGCGGACGGGGATGCCGTCGGCCTCCAGGGCGCGCAGGTGCTCGGTGGGGACGTGCTCGTGATCGAAGGTGATCACGTCGCAGCCGCGCGCGAAGGCGCGGAGCGTGTCCAGGTCCCGGTAGTCGCCGATGACGACCTCGCCGGCCACCAGGGCCGCCGAGTCCTGCGGGGTGTCACTGAGGAGCTTGAACTGGATGCCGAGGGGAATACCCGCCTCGTGCGTCATGCGGGCGAGCTGCCCGCCGCCGACCATGCCTACTACCGGGAACGTCACCCTCTTAGGGTATCCGCACCATCCGTGAACGCTCCTCCGGCTGTGGATTGACACAAGGCGTGACCGGGTACGACCGGGTTTTCCACAGCTTTCACGGCTACCCGGGCGGGTGACAGGGGTGGCTGGTTAGCATGGATGGGTTGACGTCACCAGGACGTCACCCGACGGACGGACCGACCCCCATGAGCGAACCCGGCGCGCTGCGCATGCGACTCGCCCTGCTCGGCCGAGAGGTCGCCAAGTTCGGGGTCGTCGGCGGCCTCGGCGTCCTGGTCAACCTGGCCGTCTTCAACCTGGTCCGGCACACCACGGAGCTTCCGGTGGTGCGGGCCAGCGTGATCGCCACGGTCGTGGCCATCGCCTTCAACTACGTGGGGTTCCGCTACTTCACGTACCGCGACCGCGACAAGTCGGGCCGCACCAAGGAGATGTCCCTCTTCCTGCTGTTCAGCCTCGTCGGCCTCGTGATCGAGAACGGCGTGCTGTACGCGGCGACGTACGGCCTCGGCTGGAACGGCCCGCTGGCCAGCAACTTCTTCAAGTTCTTCGGAATCGGCCTCGGGACGCTGTTCCGTTTCTGGTCCTACCGCACCTGGGTGTTCCGGGCGCTGCCGGCGAAGGAGGCCGTGCAGACGGCCGAGTCGTTCCTGGAGCAGTCGGAGCCGGTCCCCACGCCCCGGCAGCCCCGGCGCCGGCAGCCCGACCACGTGTAGGGAAGCTCACCGCACGGGGCGTTCCCGCGGCTCGTCGGTGACGCTGCGGGCCTCCTTGCCCAGGAAGAGCGCGAAGACCGGCGGATGCTCCTTGAGCAGTTCCAGGCGCCCGCCGTCGGCCTCCGCCAGGTCCCGGGCGACCGCCAGGCCGATGCCGGTGGAGCTGCGGCCGCTGACCGCGCGCTCGAAGATCCGCGCGCCGAGGTCGGCGGGGACGCCGGGCCCCTCGTCGGTGACCTCGATCACCGACTGGTTGCCGGTGACGCGGGTGCGCAGGGCGACGGTGCCGCCGCCGTGCATGAGCGAGTTCTCGATGAGCGCGGCGAGGACCTGGGCGACCGCGCCCGGGGTGCCGATCGCGCGCATGCCCTGCTTGCCGGAGCGGACGATGGCCCGGCCCGCGCTGCGGTAGGCGGGGCGCCACTCCTCGATCTGCTGCTTGACGACCTCGTCGAGGTCGAAGGCGACGGCGGAGCCGGAGCGCGGGTCGCGGGAGTTCGTCAGCAGCCGCTCGACGACGTCGGTGAGCCGCTCGACCTGCGTCAGCGCGATCGTCGCCTCCTCCTTGACCGTGTCCAGGTCGTCGGCGAGGGCGACCTCCTCCAGGCGCATGGACAGCGCGGTGAGGGGGGTGCGGAGCTGGTGGGAGGCGTCGGCGGCGAGCCGGCGCTCGGCGGTGAGCATCCGGGCGATCCGCTCGGCGGAGGCGTCCAGGACGTCCGCGACCCGGTCCAGCTCGGGGACCCCGTACCGCTTGTGCCGGGGCCTGGGGTCGCCCGAGCCGAGCCGCTCGGCGGTCTCGGCGAGGTCGGTGAGCGGGGAGGCGAGCCGGTTCGCCTGGCGTACGGCGAGGAGGACGGCGGCGACGACGGCGAGCCCGGCGACCGCCACGATGATCAGGGCGGTGCTGCCCACCTCGGAGGTGACGGCCGAGCGGGACTCCTCGACGATCACGGTCTCGCCGCGCTCGCCCTCCGCGTAGCCCCGGATGACGCTGCCGGTGGGGCGGGTGCCGATCTCGATGGGCGGGCGGCCCGGGATGGTGACCAGGGCGTACCGCTTCGCGCCGCTCTGCTCCGCGAGGATGACGGGGCTCACCGGCTCGCCGCCGATGAGCCGGCTGTCGACGATCGAGACGATGCGGAGGGCTTCGGCGTCGACGCTCTCCTGGGCGCTGGCGGTGATGGTCCTCGTCTCGACGAGGACGAGGGAGACGCCGAAGACGGCGATCACCACGAGGACG
The DNA here is from genome assembly GCF_040633895.1 of Streptomyces sp. NPDC007863. NCBI lineage: Bacteria > Bacillati > Actinomycetota > Actinomycetes > Kitasatosporales > Streptomycetaceae > Streptomyces > Streptomyces sp. NPDC007863. The sequence continues at coordinate 226,400 of NZ_JBEYEI010000015.1, read as the reverse complement.
ACGGCGAGGGTGCTGGTGATGAGGCGGCGGCGCACGTGCCCTCCCGGGCGGGTTGCGGGGACTACGGCGGGCCGTCCGGGGCGGGCCTTGTCGGTGCGCCGTGCACCGGGTGGGGGTTCAGGCGCGGGGGCCTGGGCGCGGCGGAGGGCGCCGTCCGGGCGTGGGTCAGCTCTTCTCGAAGCGGAAGCCGACGCCTCGGACCGTGGCGATGTAGCGGGGGTTCGCCGCGTCGTCGCCGAGCTTCTTGCGGAGCCAGGAGATGTGCATGTCGAGGGTCTTGGTGGAGGACCACCACGTGGTGTCCCAGACCTCGCGCATCAGCTGGTCGCGGGTGACGACCCGGCCCGCGTCGCGGACCAGGACGCGCAGGAGGTCGAACTCCTTGGCCGTGAGCTGGAGCTCCTCGTCGCCCATCCACGCGCGGTGCGACTCGACGTCGATGCGGACGCCGTGGGTGGCGGGCGGGGGGGCCGGCTCGGTGGCGCCGCGCCGCAGGAGGGCCCGGACGCGGGCGAGGAGCTCGGCGAGGCGGAAGGGCTTGGTGACGTAGTCGTCGGCGCCCGCGTCGAGCCCGACGACGGTGTCGACCTCGTCCGCGCGGGCGGTGAGGACCAGGATCGGGACCGTGTGCCCGTCGGCGCGCAGCCGGCGGGCGACCTCCAGGCCGTCCATGCCGGGCAGGCCCAGGTCGAGCACGACCAGGTCGACGCCGCCCTGCAGTCCGGCGTCGAGCGCGGACGGCCCGTCCTCGCGGACCTCGACCTCGTACCCCTCTCTCCGCAGGGCGCGGGCCAGCGGTTCCGAGATGGATGCGTCGTCCTCGGCGAGCAGTACACGGGTCATGGGGTGATGGTAGTCCGCACGGGTACCGGGCCGGGGCGGGATCGCACGGCGGCGGCCGCCGCCTCCGAACGAGGGTGCGTAACCTGTACATCACCTTGGATTGACGCCTGTTGGTTCCATGGTCACCTGTGATCCATCTCTCAAGTCCTTCCATATCCGGCACTGTCGTGTCGTATGGTGGCGAGACGTCTGTAGCGGTAATCGGGGACCTTTGGCCTGCTTCGTCAGCCAAGGTCCTCTTTTCTGCGGCAGGTTGGCCCTGCCACCCTCGGACGGTGAAAGACCTGTGGGCCGGGTCCCGCGGCGCGAAGACGCGCGGCGGGGCGTGGATCCCGGGCGGGGTGCGAACGCCCCGGCCGGTGCCGGCCACCCCCCACCGGGCGCATCACGCTCACGAGGCGTCGCGTCCCGACAGAGCAAGGATCGACATGGCGGCAACGACCGTTCCCGCGGGTCCGAAGGAGTTCTTCGGACACCCCCGCGGCCTCGCCACCCTCTTCATGACCGAGATGTGGGAGCGTTTCTCCTACTACGGCATGCGGGCGCTTCTCGTCCTGTACCTGGTCTCCGGCGGCGCCGACGCGGCCACCGGCAGCCAGGGTGGCGGACTGGCCATGACGGCCGCCACGGCCACGGCGATCTACTCCGTGTACGTGTCGATGGTCTACCTGATGGCCATGCCGGGCGGCTGGTTCGGCGACCGCGTCTGGGGCGCGCGCAAGACCGTCGCGATAGCCGGTTTCGTGATCATGGCCGGTCACCTCTCGCTGGCCATCCCCGGCCAGGCGATGTTCTTCGTCGGCCTCGCGCTGGTCGCGGCCGGCTCCGGTCTGCTGAAGGCCAACATCTCGACGATGGTCGGCCACCTGTACGAGGGCCCGGACGACCCGCGCCGTGACGGTGGCTTCACCCTCTTCTACATCGGCATCAACCTCGGTGCCTTCGTCGCCCCGTTCGTCGTCGGCACCGTCGGCGAGAAGGTCAACTGGCACCTCGGCTTCGCGCTCGCCGCGGCCGGCATGGGTCTGGGTCTGCTCCAGTTCCTGATCGGCACGAAGAACCTGAGCCCGAAGAGCAACGTCGTCCCGAACCCGCTCTCGGCCGCCGAGCGCAAGAACATCCTGGTCAAGGTCTGCCTGGTCCTGGTCCTGGCCGCCGTCTTCTACGGCGTCGTCATCGCCCTGGGCATGTACACCCTGAACTGGGCGATCGTCCCGATCACCCTGGCCGGCCTGATCATCCCGGTCGCCGTCCTCGTCCGCATCAAGCGCGACAAGGACCTGTCGAAGACCGAGCAGTCGAAGATGACCGGCTACATCTGGTTCTTCGTGGCCGCCGCCGTCTTCTGGATGATCTACGACCAGGGCGGCTCGACCCTGTCGCTCTTCGCCGACGGCAAGACCGCGGACACCGTCCTCGGCTTCGGCTTCCCGGCCACCTGGTACCAGTCGCTGAACCCGCTCTTCGTCATGGCGCTGGCCCCGGTCTTCGCCTGGCTGTGGCTGTGGCTGGCCCGCAAGAACCAGGAGCCGAACACCATCGTGAAGTTCGCGATGGGCCTGGTCCTGGTCGGTGCCTCCTTCTTCGTCTTCGTCGTCCCGATGAACATGGCGGGCGACGGCACCAAGGTCTCCCCGATGTGGCTCGTCTCGATCTACATGATCCAGACCATCGGTGAGCTGTGCCTCTCCCCCGTCGGCCTCTCGGTCACGACGAAGATGGCGCCGCAGAAGTACGCCTCCCAGATGATGGGCGTCTGGTTCCTCGCCGTCACCGCCGGTGACTGCACCACGGGTCTGCTCTCGCTGGCCGGTGTGGACCTGAACGGCACGGGGGTGATCGCCATGGAGGCGTCCCTCGCGGTCCTCGCGGGCTTCGCGATCTTCATGTACCGCAAGAAGGTCCAGAGCCTCATGGGCGACGTGCACTGACGCACGACCGCACACGGGGGACGGCCCCGGCACACCCTTCACGGTGTGCCGGGGCCGTCCCCTTTCCCGGTGCCCTTCGCCGTGCTCGACCGCGCCGCTCAGCGGTTCCCGCGGGCCAGACGGCGCCACGGGGTGAAGGTGAAGACCGCGCCGCCGAGGAGGATCACCGTGCCGGCGACCAGGCCGAGGGCGCGCAGGGCGCCGTCGGACTCGGCACCGGTCTGGGCGAGGCCGTCGCCGGAGCCGCCGTCGCCGCCGTTCCCGGAGGGGCTGCCGCCGTTGCCGGCGCCGCCGTCGTCCGTGCCGCCGTCGTCACCGCCGCCGGACGCGCCGCCGGACTGCTCGGCGGTGTCCAGGGTGAGGGAGGCCGCGGCCGTGCCCTTCACCGTGCAGGGGATCTTGATGGGGTCGGCGCCGGGGGCGAGGACGACGCTGATGGTGAGCGCGCCCGGGGAGAGCGTCGCCTTGCCGGTGGCACCGGGGCGGTAGGTGCCCTTCATGTCGGTGAGGCTCACCGGGTCGTTCATCTTGAGCGCGGTGGGGTTGGGCGCGCCGGTGACCTTGACGGTGCCGCTGTCGTCCCCGCCGATCTTGATGTCCATGCTGGGCGTGAGGGCGTTCGCGGGCAGCGGCGCGGGGCTGTTCATGACGCCCTTGGCCGTCTTGACCGTGAGGTCGTACGCGCCGCCGTTCTTCTTGGCGTTGATGGTGACCTTGGAGTTGATGGCGGCGGGGCCGGGGGACGTACAGGCGAAGGCCACCGCGACCTCCTTGCCCGGGAAGTCGGTCCGGCCGCCGGAGCCTCCGGAGCCTCCGCTGTCCGAGCCCCCGCCGCTGCCGGAACCGGAGCCGGAGCCGGAGCCGCTGCCCGAACCCGACCCGGACCCTGAACCGGACCCTGAACCGCCGCCCGAGCCGCCTCCGCCGTCCGTCACCTTGATCGTGGCGCCGACCGGGACCTGCTCCTTGGGCGTGCACTTAGTGTTCGTGGACATCGGCTTCGACACGTTGATCGTGTACGCGTCCGGCGTCAGCGTGACGTCGCCCGCCTTGGTCAGCTTCAGGGTGCCCTTCATCTCGGGCAGCACCATGTCGCTGTTCTTGGGGATCGGCGGGTTCTTCCGGGGGCCCTCCATGGCGACCGTGCCGCTCTGCGCCCCGGCGACCTTCATGGTGCCCGTGGGCTTCACGGTGTCGGCGTCCAGGTCGAGCATGTCGGGGTTCTTGGAGGCCGGCTTGACGGTCTTCCAGACGACCTCGACGGTGTCGCCGACCTTGGCGGTGGCGGGTGCGGTGACGAGCACCGTGGTGGTGCCCTGGACCGGCGGGAGGCCGGAGATCGACGGCGGGATGCACTCCGTCCTGAACGAGATCTGGGCGGCCTGGGCGGAACCGGCGGAAAGCAGGATCCCCGCGCCGCCGAGCATCAGCGCGACCCCGGCCGCGATCGTCCTCCGTTGCGTGCTCACGAATGTCCCTTCGTCGTCGGACTGTTCTCGGTCGGTGCGGAGTCGGGGAGGAACCACGGGAGGGCCGCGGTCGTCCCGGGGCCGTCCGCGTCCGCCGGTACGGCGACGGGGACGGGGTCGCGGTTCCGGCCGCCGGCCCGGTCGACGAGGACCATGCCGGCCCGGAAGAGGGCGGCGGGCACGACCAGGGCGAGCAGGGCCCAGAAGAGGACCACGCCCCAGGGTCGGCCCACCGTCCACGGCTGCTCGGCGAGGAGTTTCCCGCCGTACGAGACGGACACCCGGTAGTCGCCGTGGGCGCCGGCGGAGAGCTCGACGTCCAGCTCGATCCTGGCCTTCTGCCCGGGCTTGATGGTGCCGCGCCACTGCCGCTCCTCGTCGCCCGGGGCGAGGACGCCGCGGGCGGTGCCGACGAGGAACACCGGGTCGCGGACGGGCGCGCCGCCGAGGTTGCCGACGGTGAGGACGAGGGTGCGGGACGGCGGCGCGCCGAACCAGGTGAGGACTCCGCCCGAACCCTCCAGGCGGGCGGCGGTGAGGACGGCGAGCCGTCCGTCGCCGGTGGCGTCGGGGAGCGGGGCGGTGGGGTGGCCGGCGACGGTGAAGCCGGCGTCGACGACGTCCTGGGTGCCGGTGACGCCGGAGACGTGGACGACGCAGGGGCAGGGCCTGGGCGGGGCGGCCACCGGCAGCTTGACGCTGAAGGCGCCGCGCGCGTCGACGGTGGCGGCCCGGCCGTCGGTGTTGGCGCAGCTGTTGGTGCCGCCGACGACGCCCTTCTCCGGGGTGCCCTGGCCGCAGAGCAGGACCATGAGGAGCGCGCCGGCCTTCCAGCCGGCGCCGCTGACGGTGAGCTCGCCGCCCTTCGGGGCCTGGGCCTGCGAGACGGCGACGGTGGGGTCGCCCGCGGCGGGCGCGGGGTGCGCGGGGGCGGCGGGGAGCAGGGCGAGGGCGAGCGCCGTGAGCAGCGCGGCCAGGGCCGTACGGGGGCGGGCGGCGGCCGGTCTCATGCGGGGGCTCCCTTCGTACGGGCCCGGCGCCGGAGCGTGTACGCGGCTCCGCCCGCCGCCGCGAGCGGCAGCAGGCCGGCGGCGGCGAGGGCGGGCGCGGAGGCGAAGACGGCGGCGGTGGCGGCGGTGGCGGGGGTGGCTCCGGGGGCGGTGGCGGTGAGCCGGACGGTGACGGAGTCGAGAGCCGGCGGGTCGGGCCAGGGTTCGGCGCGGGCGGCGCGCTCGCCGGGGCGGAGGGTGAGCGGCAGGGCGCGGTCGGGGAGGTCGAGGACGGTGCCGAGGAGGCCGTCGGCGCGGACGGCGAGGCGGGGTCGGTCGAGGACGGTGCTGCCGCGGTTGACGAGGGTGTAGTGGAGGGTGCCGGTGGCGCGGTCGACGCGGGCGTCCTCGACGGTGAGGGCGGCGAGTTCGGGGCCGCTGACCTTGAGCCGCAGGTCGACGCCGACGCTCCGGCCGCCGGCCCCGGCCCGTACCGTGCCGCGGTGTTCGCCGGGCGCGGTGGCGGCGGCGACGGTGACGGCGAAGGGCACGTCGGCGCGGGTGCGGGCGGGCACGGTGACGGTGCGGGCGGCGAAGGCGACGGCGGCGGGCCCTTCGCCGGTGAGGGTGACGGTGAGCGGGCTGGGTCCGGGGTTGGTGACGGAGAGGGTGTCCTCCAGGACGCTCCCGGCGGGCCCTTCGAGGTAGGCGTACGGCCGCCCGGCGGCGGGCGCGGCGGTCCACTCGGCGGAGGCGGCGGGGCGTTCGGCGGTTCCGTGCGGCGCGGCGGTCTCCTGCGGCGCGGCGGCGAGCGTGCCGAGGACGGCGCCGGCGGCGAGGAGCGCGTACCGGGTCCTGGTCATGGGCGGGCCGGGCGGGGGCGGCGGGTGAGCCAGAGGAGGGCGCCGGTGCCGCCGAGGAGGACGGTGCCGCCGAGGGTGGCGAGGGCGGTGGTGGTGGAGAGGCCGCCGGTCTTCGGGAGTTCGCCGCCGGGCAGGGCCTCCTCCTCGTCGGGCTCCTCGCCGGACACGTCCCCGGTGCCCGCTCCGGTCTCCGGCAGGCCGGTGACCGTGAGGGTGAGGGAGGGGCCGGGCTCGTTCGCGGGTTCGCAGACGGCGGCGTCCATGCCGAGGGCGTGGACGGTGAGCACCCCGGCGGTGAAGGTGACGGTGCCGTTGCGCTTCGGCGTGTAGGTGCCGGTGAGGGTGCCGATCCTGACGGGGGTGAAGGCGGGGACGGCGGCGGGGTTGGGCGTGCCCTTCACCTGGAGGGTGCCCTCGTCGTCGCCGCCGAGGACGAGGGCGGCGCGGGGGGTCATGACGCCCTTGGGGAGTTCGACGGGGCTGTCGGAGACGCCTTTGTCGAAGGTCATGGTGATCGTGTAGGCGTCGCCCTTCCGCTCGGCCGTGACGTCCACGGGCGAGACGGCGGAGCGGTCGCCGATCTCGGTCTCGCAGGCGTACTTCACGTCGACGACCTCGGCGTGGGCGGCGGGCGCGGCGGCGAGGCCGGCCGGGGCCCAGACCGCGACGGCGGCCGTGAGCACGGCGGCCGTCCTCCTCCGGTTCGGTTGCTTGGACACCCGTGACCCCTCACGCAATTTCCTGACGCGCCATCAGATTGGCCGTCAAGGTACGCCCGGGGCCCTACGGAGGGAAGAAGAGCGACGGTGAAAGTCCTGCGGTGGTCGGCGCCGGGGGGCGGGGAACCGTCAGGCGGGGGCGGCCAGTTCGGCCCAGACCGTCTTGCCGGGGGCGCCCGGCATCCGCTGGATGCCCCAGTCGAGGCAGAGCCGCTGCACGATGAACATGCCGTGCCCGCCGGGGCGTCCGGCCCGGTGCGGGGTGCGGGGCGCGGGCTGGCCGGCGCCGCGGTCGGTGACTTCGAGGCGGACGGTCGTGGCGAGGCGGACGACCCGGAGCCGCTCGGGCCCCTCGGCGTGCAGACAGGCGTTGGTGACGAGTTCGGAGACGACGAGCAGGACGTCCTCGGCGGCCGCGCGGCGGTCGGCGCCCGCGGCCGGCAGCCAGCCCCACTCGGTCAGCGCGGTCCGGGTGAAGTCGCGGGCGAGCGGGACGGTGCCGCTGGTCTCGCCGAGCGCGAGCGTACGGACGTCACGGACGTCGGAAGCCTGGTCCATCAGCACTTCACCTCACCGGTCGACGAGAGAGCAGGGGCGGGGACGAGAAGGGTGGCGCGGAGGTGCGACGGGGCGTCAGCCGGAGCCGGGCAGGGCGGTGGCGAGGGTCTCGTGCACGGTGAAGACGGCCTCGGCGCCGGTGATCCGGAAGACCCGGGCCACGGCGGGCCGCATGGCCACCAGATGGACCGCGCCGCCGGCGGCCTCCGCGCGCAGCCGGGCCCCGAGGAGCACGTTGAGGCCGGTCGAGTCGCAGAAGCCGAGGCCGGCGCAGTCGACGACGAGCCGGACGCGGCCGGCGTCGAGGGCGGCGTCGAGCGGGGCGCGCAGCAGTTCCGCGGTGTGGTGATCGAGCTCACCCACCGGGGTGATGAGTTCCGCGTCACCGTCCGCGCCGCCGACCACGACCCTGGTCTCGACCCGCAGCCGCTCGGGCCGCGCGCTGCCGATGTGCTGGCGGTCCATGGTGTGACGCCTCCTCGATCGACTCCGCCGAACCCTACTAGCGGGGCCCCTTCCGGTGCACACGAGCCCACCACGAAACAGCCCAAAACGGATTATTGCCACTTGCAACGATCGCCGCCGAGCAGGTAGGGCTAGTACGGAACACCCGATCCAGCCGGCATTGGAGGCGCCGCACACCGCACCCGGACACCCACCCTGGAGGAGACCCATGTCACCCCGGCTCGACGCCCCGCGCACCCCCACCGCGCCGTCGACACCAGCCCTTCCCCGTCCCGCCGCCCCCACACCCGCGCTCCCCCCGGCGCTCGACGGCCCCCTCGACCGCGTCGCCCCCGCCGACGCCCGCGCGCTCTCGAAGGACCTCTTCGCCCGGCTCGCCGAACTCGAAGAGGGCACCCACGAGTACGCGTACGTCCGCAACACCCTCGTCGAACTCAACCTGGCCCTGGTCCGCTTCGCCGCCGCCCGCTTCGGGACCCGCAGCGAACCCATGGAGGACATCGTCCAGGTCGGCACCATCGGCCTCATCAAGGCCATCGACCGCTTCGAGCTCGCCCGCGGCGTCGAGTTCCCCACCTTCGCGATGCCGACCATCATCGGCGAGATCAAGCGGTTCTTCCGCGACACCTCCTGGTCCGTGCACGTCCCCCGGCGGCTCCAGGAACTCCGGCTCGACCTGGCCCGGGCCGGCGACGCCCTCTCCCAGCGCCTCGACCGGGCACCCACCGTGGCCGAACTCGCCGCCGAACTCCGGCTGACCGAGGACGAGGTCGTCGAGGGCATGGCCGCCAGCAACGCCTACACGGCCGCCTCCCTCGACGCCCAGACCGAGGACGACGACCACGGGCAGAACGAGACCACCCTCGCCGACCGGCTCGGCTACGAGGACGACGGCCTGACCGGCATCGAGTACGTCGCCTCCCTCAAGCCGATGATCGCCTCGCTCCCCGAACGCGAACGGCTCATCCTCTCCCTCCGCTTCGTCACCGGCCTCACCCAGTCGGAGATCGGCGCCGAACTCGGCATCTCCCAGATGCACGTCTCCCGGCTGCTCTCCCGCACCCTGGCCCGGCTGCGCCGCGGACTCACCCTGGAGGAATGACCGCCGCTCCGGAGGAATCGCCCCCACCGGCCCCCACGAGCCGCCAAGATGGCGACGGAAAGGGCCCGTTCACGGTCTTCGACCCGGACGGGCCCTTCCGCGCGTTTCAGGGGGACGGCCACAACGGCCGCGGGGCGGGCCGTTGTTGACGGGACCGTCCGGAATGGGCCACATTGAGCCCGGGGATCTGGGGGGAATCTGTCATGGTTTCTGCGTACGCGGACCTGGAAGAGGGCATGCGCGCGCGGCTCGGGGGCCGGGAGTGCCTCTACGTGCCGTCGTGCCGCCTCGGGCTCTACCTCGCGCTGCGCCGCTGGTGCGCGCCCGGCGGCCGGGTGCTCATGTCACCGGTCAACGACGACGTCATCTTCTTCGTGGTGCTCGCCGCCGGCCTGCGGCCCGTCCAGGCACCGCTCGACCCGCGCGACGGCTCCCTCGACCCGGCGGCCGTGCCCGACGCCGTCTGGTCCGGACTCTCCGCCGTCCTCACCACCAACCTGTACGGCAACCCCGACCCGGCACCCGAGCTGCGCGCCCGCTGCGACCGGCTCGGCATCCCGCTCCTGGAGGACGCCGCCCACGCCATCGGCTCCACCGTCGGCGGCCGGCCCGTCGGCGCCTGGGGCGACGCCTCCGTCTTCAGCCTCTCCAAGCACACCGGGGCCAAGACCGGCGGCTTCCTCACCCTCGCCGACCCGCGGCTGCGCGACGGACTCGCCGCCGAGCGGGACGCGCTGCTCCGCCCGGCCCGGCTCGCCAAGGAACTCGCCTACCTGGCCCGCCCGTACGCCGAGGCCACCGCCCGCGGCCTGCGCCTGGCCCGGCCCGCGCACGCCGCCCTGCGCGCCCTCGGCGTCCACGAACGGCCGGGCATCCGGATGCCGTTGCGCCCCGAGGAGCTGGCCCGCGCGCTCGGCGCGGCCCCCGCGCTCGACCCCTTCCACTCCTGGGTGCGGGTCGACATGCACGACTACCGGCTCCGCCCCGGCGCCGGCCGCCTCGCCCGCACCCGCCGCAGGCTCGCCGCCCTCGACACCGTCCTCGACGCCCACCGCGCCGGCACCGCCCGCCTCCTCGCCGGCGAGTACTCCGGGCAGGGCCTCCCGGCGGACGGCGAGGTGCCCGCGCTCTTCCGGGTGCCGCTGCTCGTCGAGGACCGGGACGCCGCCGTCGCCGCGCTCGCCCGCCGCCGCATCACCGTCGGCTACCTCTACGACCCGCCGCTCGACGCCTACGCCGGGGAGCGGTTCACCGACCCCTCCCCCGCGCCCGCGGCCGCCGCCTGGTTCGCCCGGCACGCCCTGCCCGTGGACCCGCGCCGCGCCGACGAGGTCCTCGCCGTCCTGCGCGCCTCCGGCGCCCGGCCGGTCACGCCCGAACCCTCCCTCGGCGGCGCCCGGTGACCGGGACCGTACGGGCCCGGGGCGCGGACCCGGACGCCCCGGGCGCGCGCGAGGCGAAGGGCACGGAGGCCCCGGCCGCCGACGGCGACGACTCGCTCTTCCGCAACGCCTACGCCCTCATGCTCTCCACCGGCGTCTCCGCCGCCCTCGGCCTCGGCTTCTGGCTGGTCGCCGCCCGCTACTACACGGAGGAGGCCGTCGGCCAGGGCTCCGCCGCCATCGCCGCCCAGCGGATGCTCGCCTCCATCACCGCGACCACCCTCTCCGGCGCCGTCGTCCGCTACGTCCCCCGGGCCGGCCGCGCCACCGGGCCGCTCGTCGCCCGCCTCTACCTCCTCAGCACGGTGGTGGTGGCCGCCGCCTCCGGGATCTTCCTGCTCACCCTGGACCTGTGGGGACCCTCGTACGCCCCGCTCGGCACCCTCTCCGCCGGGATCTTCTTCACCCTGTCGACCGTCGGCTGGGCGCTGCTCACCCTCCAGGACGGCGTCCTCACCGGCCTGCGGAAGGCCTTCTGGGTGCCGGTCGGCAACGCCGTCTTCTCGGTCGGCAAGCTCGTCCTGCTCGTCGTCCTCGCCGCCGCCCTGCCCGTCCTCGGCGTCTTCGTCTCCTGGGCGGCCGCGATCGCGCTCTCCACGGTCCCGCTGGCCTGGCTGGTCTTCCGCCGGCTCATCCCGGCGCAGGCCCGCGCCGACCGGGACCGCGAGCCGCCCACGTACCGCGAGATCGGACGCTTCGTCGCCGGCGACGCCTTCGGGGCGGTCTTCAGCCTCCTCATGATCAGCCTGCTGCCGGTCATGGTCGCCGTCCGCTTCGACGCCGCGCACAACGCCTTCTTCTACACGGCGTACACCGTCGGCGGCACCATGGAGTTCATGGCCATCAACATGGCCTCCTCGCTCACCGCGCACGCCTCCCACAGCCCCGAGTCGCTCGCCGAGGGCGTCCGGGGAGCGCTGCGCCGGATGGTGCTGCTGCTCGTCCCCGTCGTCCTCGTCCTCGTGCTCTTCGCGCCGCTGATCCTCACCCCCTTCGGCCAGGGCTACACCGACAACGGCTCCCTGGTGCTGCGGCTGCTCGCCGCCGGGGCGCTGCCCCGGGTCGCGGTGGAGCTGTACATCGGGGTGCTCCGCGTCCAGGGCCGCACCGGGATGCTCGCCGCCGTCCAGGGCGCCATGTGCGTCCTGGTCCTCGGCTCCGCGGCCGTCCTCCTCGGCCCGCTCGGCATCGCCGGGGCGGGTGCGGCGGTGCTCGGCGGGATGACCGTCATGGCCCTGGTGTGCGCACCGGGCCTGCGGACGGTCCTGAAGGGCACGACGCCCGTGACGCCCCCGGAACCGCCGGCCGCGGAGCCCCCGGCGCTCGCCCCCACCCCCGCCGAGGACGACGGCTACGGCACCCAGTGGGCGCGGCAGAGCGCCTATCTGCGCGCCACGGCCGCGCAGGACACGGTCACGCCGGCCTTCGGCATCCCCGTGTACGTGCCCCGGCCGCGCGCCCCCGAGCCCGCGCCCGTACGCCACGCCCCGCCGCCCGTGCGGGACCGCGCGGCGGCCGTCCTGTGGTCCCTGCTCGCGGCGGCCGCCGTCGTCTTCTGGCTGCCGCTCACCGGCGCCGCGCCGCTCGGCACGGCCCCGCTCGCCGGCTCCGAGCTGCTCGCCGCGCTGCCCGCGCCGACCCTGGCCGCCGGGCTGCTGCTCGTCGCCCTCCTGGGCGCGGCGGTCGCCCCGCGCGCCTTCCGCGGCGGCTACGCGGCGGCCGTGCTCCTCGCCACCTTCCTGGCCCTGCACACCGCCCCGCCGCTCCTGGGCCTGCTGCCGCCGCCCGCCGTCGGCCCCGGCGCCGGGCTCCTCGGCACGGGCCCGGCGGCGTGGCTCGCCCCGATCGCGGCGCAGGCGGCGTGCCTGGCCCTGGTGGCGGTGCTGCTGCGGGTGTGCGGGGCGGGCGGCCGGATCACGGTCGGCGTGGTGTGGGTGCTGGTCTGGGCCGGCTGGGCGGGGCAGCAGTCCTTCGCCGCCGCCCCGCTCCCCCTCCTGCTCGGCCTGTCGGGCGTCACCATGGCGGCGTACGCGATCCGCGGCCTGCGCGCCTGAGTCAGCCCTCCGGCAGCGGCTGACGGAAGTACGGGGCGAGTCCCGCCTCCCGGTATCCGTCGAGCCCCGGCCCGGAGTTCACCGTCAGGTCGCACCCGGGTCCGGGCACGGCACGGTTCCAGTGCACGTACGCCTTCGCCTCCGGCAGCGTCGGCGCGACCTCGGGAATCCGGGCGTACCAGTCCCGCTGACGCCCGGGCCGCTCCGGGTCGGGGGCGGTGGCGAACTCGGCGAGCATGACGGGCTTGCCGGCGGAGACGTTCGCGCGGAGCCAGTCGTAGGAGGGGCGCTGGCTCCTCCCGAAGTCCAGCCAGTCGGGCGACTTGTGGCAGAGGTAGTAGTTGTACTGGTCCATGCCGATCCAGTCGACGTAGGCGTCGCCCGGGTAGAGGGCCTTCATCGTGGCGGCGTTCCCGAGCCAGCCGGAGACCGTCCACACCCACACCACGTTGGTGACGCCGAGCTCGCGGAAGCGGTCGTGGAGGTGGCGGTAGGCGGCGACGTACTCCTCCGGGGTGCCGGCGCCCTCCGGGATCCGGAAGTCGGCCTCCTGGTCGAAGGAGAAGAAGACCGTCTTGCCGTAGGCCTTGATGCGGCGGGCCTGCGGGTCGATGACGGACTCGTCGTAGCGGCCGGAGGCGATGTTCTTCCAGCCGAGCTGCTTCTCGGTCCAGTTCGCGTGGTGCTTCTCGGTCCACACGGTGGACTCCCAGGCGAGCATCAGCAGCCGGTCGCGGCCGAGTTCGACCTCGTCGGGCGTGAGCAGCTGTCCGTCGGCCGCGCTGCCCGACATGTCGTGGTAGTTGTACACGAGGTCGAGGCGGCGCCCGATCTTCTTCTCGAAGGCGTACACCGGCCGGGTCAGCGAGCCGTCCTCGTCGTACGGGACGTACGCGCCCCACCAGGCGCCGCAGGGCGCCACCAGGCGGGCGTCCGGCCGGCAGCGGTCGCCGTCCCGCTCCTCCGCGAGGGTCGCCCACACGCCGACGCCGGCGGTCAGCGCGCCGACGGCGGCGAGCGCCACCGCGAGCCGGCCGGCGGAACCTCCCCTGTCCCGCCGCCCGTTCACCCGTCCTCACCGCCGCCCCGTTTGCGGAACCGGAAGCCCGGCAGCAGGGCGGCGACGGTGACGAAGGCGGCCAGGACGCCCAGGAAGGCGGCGACGCTGAAGGCGTCCGCGAGGAAGAGCCCGGTGGCGGTGAGGGTGGCCAGGGCGAGGCTGACCGGCGCCGCCAGGGCGAAGACCTCCAGGCGGGCGTCGGGGCGCGGCCCGGCCGGCTGCCGCGTCAGCAGCACGAAGCCGGGCGCGAAGCCGACGAAGGCGAGGACGGGGATCCAGCGCAGCGGGGAGCCGTCGGGCAGCGCGGTGGCGGCGAGCGCGACCCAGCCGGAGACGGCGAGGGCGGCTCTGCGCCGGACGGGGGTGAGGCGTGGGAGGGCCATGGCGTACCTGCTCCTTCGGTCGGGTCGGTGGAGGGGCGGAAGGGTTCAGCCGGTGGTGGGCTCGTAGCGGAGCACGATCCCGTACCGGCTCTCCTCCACCACCCCGAAGAGCGGGGACGCCTTCAGGGCGGCGACGAGGGCGTCGAAGCCGCCGGGCGGGAGGTAGCCCTCGCCGATGACGGCCTCGGCCTGGGTGGGGGTGAGGATCACGTAGGCGGGCCGGCCGGCCGGGATGCCGCCGGCGAGGTAGCCGGCCGGGTCCTTGAGCATCCGGAGGTTCTCGTCGACCTCCTGCTCGGTGAAGAACCAGCGCTCGTACCGGTCGTAGCGGTAGTAGGCGTCGGAGAAGGCGCCCGTGGCGGCGAGGATCAGCGCCCCCTCGGGGGCGTGGTCGAGGGCCCGTCGGGTCAGCGCGGTCTCTCCGGGCTGGGCGTAGTGCATGCCTTCCTTGCCGTAGTACGAGGGCAGGAAGCCGGCGAGCATGGCGAGGAGGGCGAGCGGCAGCGCGACGGTCGCGGCCCGGCGGGCGGCGGTCGCGCCCCGGCTCGCCGCGCCGGCGGCGGGGACCAGCGCGGCGGCGGCGAAGAACGCCGCGCCGGGCAGGCCGAAGAGGTAGACGCGGAAGATCATCTCGCCGCCGTAGTCGTTGACCAGGACCAGCGGGACGGGCGCGGCGGCGGCGAGAATCAGCGGCAGGGCGCTGCGGGCGAGCCTGCGGCGGAGCAGGACGGCGGTGACGGCGAGCCCGCCGAGGGCGAGGACCATCAGGACGTTGGCGCTGCCGACCAGCTCGGGGCCGGGTCCGGTGGGTTCGCCGGCGAAGCCGGGCCGGGAGTTGGCGAGCAGGTTCCCCAGCTTCTCGCCGAGGGTGGAGAGGGTGTCGAGGAACAGCTCCCGGCCCATGGTCAGGTACCAGGCGAGCATGAGGACGGCGGCCGTGGCGAGCAGCCCGAGGTTGCGGTGGCGGCGGGTGAGGCAGAGCGCCGCGAGGGTCACGCACAGCATCAGCGGGGTGAGCTGGTGGGCGGCGTTGACGGCGGCGACGACGGGGACGAGGAGGAGGACCGTGACGGCCCGCTGCCGGACGGTCGTGGCCGGCGGGACGGCGGCGGCCGCCGGGTCGAGGACGGCCCGGTCCCGCAGCCGGCCGGCGGACCCGGGCCGCACGAAGCGTCGGACGACGACGGCGAGGACGGTGAGGTACAGCAGGTACGAGAAGCCCTGCGGGGAGAGGTAGTCCTGGCCGACCCAGTTGGCCAGCTGGAAGATCCACACCGCCGCCCACACCAGCCGCCAGTCGTCGGTGAAGGTCCGGTAGACGAGGACGAGGACGGGCAGGGTGAGCAGCCCGAGCGCGACCGGCGCCCAGTTGATGAAGGAGGCGGCACCCTCGACGCCGAAGGCGCGGACGAGCGCCGCGTCAAGCGCGAAGAAGCCGGGCCACTGGTCGTAGGCGGACATGCCGCCGGAGAGTTCGGTGCCGGGGTGGACGGTGCCCTCGGCGAGCAGCCGGGTGATGATCGCGTCGTGCTTGGACGCCCAGGCGTAGCGGACGGTCTCGTAGAGGACCGCGGGCGGCGCCTTCAGGGCGACGAGCATCGCGACGCTGTAGACGGCGGGCCAGGCGGGGGCGGTGCCGGCCCGGCGGAGGCTGAGGACGAAACCGAGGGTGAGGACGGCGAGGGCGGCGTAGAAGGTGACGGGGAAGCGGTCGAGCAGGCCGAACTCGTCGATGTGCCGGAAGTCGACGCGCGGCAGTGCCCAGAGCCAGAGCGCGGCGGCGAGGAGGAGCGGGGCGAGGGCGAGGACGAGCGGCGCGCGCGGCCGCCGGGCGGCGGGTGCGGCGTCCGGCGCGGCGGCCGGTGCGGTGGGCGGCGCGGTGGGCGGCTTCGCCTCGTGCGGGCCGTCCGGCTGCGCGGGTACGGCTCCGTCGGTCACCGTCCCCGGCCGGTCCTGTGCCTGTTCCCGCGCCTGCCCTTGCGCCTGTCCCTGCTCCTGCTTCTGCACGAACTCTTCTCCCTGTACGGGGTGGTCGGTCTCGGTCGGTCCTGCCGGGTCGCCTCAGCCCGCGAACTCGGGTCCCTTCACCAGGGCGCGGGTCCGGCGGTAGAGGCGCCAGCCGAGGGTGGGGAGGGAGTCGGGGTACGGGGCGACGCGGGCGCCGCGGCCGTCCATCCAGGCCTCCACGTCGGCGGCGGTGTGGTCGCGGCGGACGATGAGCCGGGCGATCCGGAAGAGTTCGTCGGACGCGGAGCTGAGGGCGTGCCGGACGGCGACGGCGGAGGCGTATCCGGCGGCCTCGGCGGCGCGGCGGACGGCGGGGCTGTTGTAGCCGTGCGGGTAGGCGAGGTGGCGGACCTCGTGGCCGAGGACGTCCTCCAGTTCGGCCTTGGAGTCGCGCAGTTCGCGGCGGAGCGCGGCCGGCCGGAGGGTGTCGAGCTGGGGGTGGCTGACGGTGTGGCCGCCGACCTCCATCCCGTACTCCTCCAGGCGCGGCGCCTGCGCCAGCGTCATCATCGGCGCGGGCGGCAGGAGGCACGGCCGGCCGGGGGCGAGGGCGCCGGTGGTGAGGTACGCGGTGGCCGGCAGCGCGCGGGCGGCGAGCGCCTCGGCGGTGGGACCGGCGAGGTCGGCGAAGCCGTCGTCGAAGGTGAGGACGACGGGCCGGGGCGGCAGCGGGGTGCCGGCGGCGAGGTGTCCGACGAGCCCGCCGACGGTGAGCGGGGTCCGGCCGGCGGCGGCGATCGCGTCGAGATGGGAGGCGAACTGCCGTGGCGTGACGGTGAATTCGGCGATCCAGGACGGCGGATCGTCCATCACCGGGTGGTAGAGGAGGACGGGGACGCGGGTCATCGGCCGGCCCCCCGGGAGAGGCGCGCCCTGAGGTAGCCCAGCGGGCCGTAGAGCATGCCGCGCCGCTCCAGGCGGGAGAGGGACGCGGGCCACGGGTGGTGCCGGGTGCCGTGCTCGCCGGGGACCCCGCCGCCCTGGGAGCCGCCGCGTTCGGCGGTCATCGTCCGGGCGTGCGCGAGGCCGCGCGGGAGCCGGGCCAGGAGGGCGGGCAGCAGGGCGGGGCGGCGGACCATCGTGGCGGTGAGGTACGCGGTGAGGCCGGCGCCGTAGCCGTACGCCTGGTTCTCCAGGTCCTGCCAGGTCTCGCGGTGGTGGTGCCAGACGAGCGCGCCGGGCGCGTACCGGAGCCGGTGCCCGGCGGCGAGGACGGCGACGAAGGCGTACAGGTCGTCGCCGCCCCGCGCGGCCGTCCCGGTGCCGGTCGCCGGGTCGAAGCCGCCCGCGCGGCGCAGCGCGGAGGCCCGGAAGGCCATGTTGGCGCCGGAACCGAAGCTGCCGGCGGTGAAGGGGAAGAGCGGTTCGTCGGCGGGCGGGCGGGCCGGGTCGTAGAGGCGGGGCGCGAAGCCCTTGGCGAAGCCGCCGTGCGATTCGAGGAGGATCTGCGCGGGGGTGGCGAGCCGGGCGGGCAGGATCAGGCCGGTGACGCAGCCGAGCCCGGGGTCGGCGGCGAAGGGCGCGGCGAGCGCGGTCAGCCAGTGCGGATCGGCGATCACGTCGTCGTCGGTGAAGGCGAGCACCTCGCCGCCGGCCGCGGCGACCCCGGCGTTGTGGGCGGCGGCCAGACCGGGCCGGTCCTCGCGGACGTAGCGGACCCGGCCGGCGTACGTCCGCCGGACCAGGTCGTGGGTGGCGGAGGTGCGGGGGGCGTTGTCGACGACGATCAGCTCGTGGTCGGGGTGGTCCTGCGCCAGGAGGGAGTCGAGGGCGCGGGCGAGGGAGCCGGGGCGTTCGCGGGTGGCGACGACGACGGAGGCGCGGGGCGGGGCGGCGGCGGCCTCCGGCGCGCCTTCCGCCGCGCGCCGCTCCGCGTCCGTGCGGGGCGTGGCGGCGTCGGCCAGCCGCTTCGCGGCGAGTGCGGCGAGGACCTCGGCGGGGTCCTCGCCCTCCTCGTAGCGGCCGAGGACGGTGGCGGCGGGGCGGCCGTCGACGCGGACGAGGGCGTAGACGTCGCCGGGGGCGACCTCGGCGGCGCCGGGGGCGGGGCGGAGTCGCGGTCCTGCCGCACCGAGGTCCAACTCGGCGACCGATATGGCGGGTTGCTGGTTCAACGGGGATCCCCCAGGGACGTACGGGTTCGAGGCCGGGTGCGGGCCGTCGGTGCCGCCGCGCGGCTAGCGGTCGCCCTTGAGGCGGGCGAGGGTGTTCAGGGCCTCGCGGGCGCGGGCGGCCAGTTCGGGGCGGGAGCGGACGTAGGCGTGGGCCGCGCGGACCGGCTCGCGGCGCAGCCAGTGGAGGGCGGTGCGCGGGTCGGGGCGGGTGACGGCGCCCTCGTACACGGTGAGCTCGCCGGTCTTCAGGGAGTCCTTGTACTCGGCGGCTCCCCGCCCGAGGTCGAGCATCCCGATCCCGGCGGCCGCCGCGCCCTCCGCCATCCTCAGGTGGAGGACGAGGCCCGGGGAGTACTTGGCGAACTCGGGGTCGTACGCGGGGAACCAGCACGACAGGACGGTCGCGGAGCGGAGCCCGAAGTGCGCGGCGACCGGGCGGTCGCCGACGTAGAGCACGGACAGGACGCCGGAGCAGCCGGGCGCGCGCCGCGCGTGGAGGCGGCGGACGAGGGCGCTGATCCACTCCTGTGCGAAGCGGTCGCCCCGGCCGGTGCGGCGGTACTGCGCGGACTTCCACTCCATGAGGGTCCGCAGGGCGGCCGGGTCTCGCTCGTCGAAGACGAAGCGGACCTCGCCGTCGGCCTGCCGGGCGAGCCTGCGCTCCTTGGCGAGGGTGGTCTTCAGGAACTTCGGCGACTGGACGCGCAGCAGCGCCTCGTACGCCGCGTACCCCTCGCCGACGTCGATGACGGGGGAGGCGAAGGACTCGTCGGCGGCGCCCTCGAAGACGGGCTGCCCGGTCTCCAGGTTGTCGTACTCCCAGAAGACGAGCCCGCAGGCCCGCAGCAACGCCTCGGTGCCGGGCCGCAGTCCGGGCCGGAAGACGCCGCCCTGGCTGTCGGAGACGCCGAAGCCGATGGCCCGCCCGCGCCCCAACGGCCCCTTCTCGTACGGGAAGAATCCGACGGGCTCGCCGTCCTCCCACCACACGGCGACCCGCGACCGGGGCCGGACGGCCCCGACGGCGAGGGTGAACTCCGGCTCCATGAAGGGGTTCGCGGGCGCCCCGGACTTGGCCCTCAGTTCACGCCACGCCTCGATCTCCCGCGCGCCCAGCTCCTCCGGCCGCACGGTCCCCACACGCCAAGCACTCACCTAGCCGACCCCCCGGTCATCCCCCTGAGCACTGCCAGGACAGGACGGTACCGGTCCGAACCGTTCCCCGGCAGGCATACTCGGCGTTTCGATCACGGAGGGGGACGAGGGTGACCGGGATACCGCTGGGGCGGGGCCGCACGGCCGACGTGTACGCGACGGACGACGGGGGCTGGGTGCTGCGCCGCTACCGCGACGGCGGGGACACCGCCCGCGAGGCGGCGCTGATGGTCCGGCTCGCGGAGGCGGGCTACCCCGTCCCGGCGGTCCGCGGGGCGGCCGGGCCCGACCTGGTCATGGAGCGGCTGCGCGGCCCTTCGCTGATGGACGGGCTGCTGGCGGGGGCGTACGAACCCGAGGCGGCCGGGGCGCTGCTCGCCGGCCTGCTGGACCGGCTGCACGCGCTGCCGGGCCGGGTGGTCCACCTGGACCTGCACCCGGGGAACGTGGTGCTGGCCGAGGACCGGGGTCCGGTGGTCATCGACTGGCGCACGGCGGAGGAGGGCGCGGAGCCGGGGCTCGACCGCGCGATGTCGGCGCTGATCCTCGCCGAGGTCGCGGTCTCGCCCGCCCCGTACGCCCCCGGCGCCCGGGCGGGCCTCGCCGCTCTGCTCGCGGCCTCGCCCGGGCCGCTGCTGCTGGCGGAGGCGCGGTCGCGCCGGGCCGCCGACCCGAACCTGACGGCGGCGGAGGTCGGCGCGCTCGGCGCGGCGGAGGAGCTGGTGCGGTCGCTGACCGGGTGACGGTCAGGACGCCCGCGCACGGCGGATCCCGGTGATCGCCGGGTCGCCCGCGATCGGGGCGCCGAAGGCGTCGACGCGCACGCCGGTGGCGGTGGCGGTGACCTCCAGGGCCAGGTTGTCGTTCGGCGAGAGGTCACGGAGGTCGATCCGGACCCGGAGGGCGCCGTCGCCGGGCATCCGGTGGACGCTCTCCGGCAGGTAGTCGGCGCCGGCCAGCGCCTTCCGCAGCGCGGCCTCGTCGGCCGGGGCGCCGGCGGCGAAGGCGGCGCGGACGCGGTCGGCGTGCGCGTCGGCGGCGCACCGGTCGACCTTGTCCAGGGGCACCTCGTCGTAGGAGACGGTGGCCTCGGGGCCGGGCGCCGGCGGCAGGTCGGAGGGCAGCTCGGCGGGGACCGGGGGCTCGGCGGGGACCGGGGGCGGGGCGTCGGCCGGCATCCCCGGCACCGTCTCCGCGAGGTTGCTCACCGCCGGCAGCGGGGGCAGCTCGATCATGGAGCCCGGGGCGCAGGTGTTCGCGATGCCGAGGGCGATCGCCTGGGCCCGCACGGTCGGGTCCGGGTGTCTCTCCAGCTCCTTCCCGGAGAGCATCCGCGGGGACGGGCTCGCGGTAACGGCCGCGGGGGCCGCCGCGGGGGCCGCCGTGGCGGCGGGCTTGCCCGCGGCGCCCTGCGTGCCGCAGGCGGTGAGGGTCAGGGCGCCGAGGGCGGTGGCGGTCAGGGCGAGGGTGCGGAGGAGGCGCTTCGACGTGGTCATGCCGGAATCATGCGGGCGGGCCCGAACCGCCCACATGAGTACCGCTACTCAACGCGCCTGGCGCGCCACCTGAGTTGTCCGTGCGTCAGACGACGCGCACGCCGGCCCGCCAGACCTCCGCGACCAGCGGGACGCCGGGCCGGTAGGCGAGGTGGACGTGGGAGGGGGCGTCGAGGACGGTGAGGTCGGCGCGGGCGCCGGGCGCCAGACGGCCCGCGTCCGTGCGGCGCAGGGCGGCGGCGCCGCCGGCCGTCGCGGACCAGATCGCCTCGTCGGGGGTCATCCGCATGTCCCGGACCGCGAGCGCGACGCAGAACGGCATCGAGGAGGTGAAGGAGGAGCCCGGGTTGCAGTCCGTGGAGAGGGCGATCGTCACGCCCGCGTCGAGCAGGCGGCGGGCGTCCGGCCACGCGGCGCGCGTCGAGAACTCCGCGCCCGGGAGCAGTGTGGCGACCGTGTTCCCGGAGGCCAGCGCGTCGACGTCGGCGTCCGTGAGGTGGGTGCAGTGGTCGGCGCTCGCCGCGTCCAGCTCCACCGCGAGCTGCACGCCGGGGCCGTACGAGAGCTGGTTGGCGTGCACGCGGGCCTGGAGGCCCTTCGCCTGGCCGGCGGTGAGGATCGCGCGGGCCTGGTCGCCGTCGAAGGCGCCCTTCTCGCAGAAGACGTCGACCCAGCGGGCGTACGGCGCGCAGGCGTCCAGCATCGGGCCGGTGACCAGGTCGACGTAGGCCGCCGGGTCGTCGGCGTAGTCGGGGGACACGATGTGCGCGCCGAGGTAGGTGACCTCGTCGGTGTGCTCCGCCGCGATGCGCAGCGCCCGGGCCTCGTCCTCGACGGTGAGGCCGTAGCCGGACTTCGTCTCGAAGGTGGTGGTGCCCTGGCGCAGGGCCTCGCGGAGGTAGCGGGCGACGTTCGCGGACAGTTCGGCGTCGGTGGCGGCGCGGGTGGCCGCGACCGTGGTGCGGATGCCGCCCGCCTTGTACGGCTGTCCGGACATGCGGGCGTTGAACTCGGCGGTGCGGTCGCCCGCGAAGACGAGGTGGGAGTGGGAGTCGACGAAGCCGGGGAGGACGGCGCGCCCCGCCGCGTCGACCCGCCGGTCCGCGGCGGGGGCCCGCACCGCCGGGCCCGCCCAGGCGACCCGGTCGCCGTCCAGCACGAGGGCGGCGTCCCCGACGAGGCCGAGGGGGCCTTCGCCGAGGTCCGGGTCGTTGGTGACCAGGCTGCGGATGTTCGTGATGACCGTGGTCGTCAAGGTGCTCTCCGGTGGGGCGGGCGGGTGGGTGCGGGCGGGTGTCAGTCCCTCAGCGCGGCGATCGAGTCCGCCAGGGCCCGGGCCGGGTCCGGTACGGAGACGTGCGCGCCGTCCTGGACGATCCTCCGGCCGCCGACGACCACGTGGCGGACGTCGGCCGCCGTCGCCGCGAAGACGGCCGTCTCGGGGGCGAGGCGGGGGACGGGGCCGGCCGTGCGGACGGTGTCGAGGGCGATCGTCGTGAAGTCGGCGAGGGCGCCCGCTTCCAGGGTGCCGGCGTCGGTCCAGCCGAGGGCCGCGTGGCCGTCGGCGGTCGCCGCGCGGAGGAGGGCGGCGGCCGTCCAGTGGCCCCGGACGTTCGTCCGGAGGCGCTCGTTCAGCTCCATCGCGCGGGCCTCTTCGAGGAGGTCGACGACGGCGTGGCTGTCGCTGCCGAGGGAGAGCGGGGAGCCGGCCTTCTGGAGGGCGACGGCGGGGCCGATGCCGTCGGCGAGGTCGCGTTCCGTCGTGGGGCACATGCACGTGCCGGTGGCGGTGGAGCCGACGAGGGCGATGTCGGCGTCCGTCATGTGGGTGTTGTGGACGCCGGTCGTCCGGGGGCCGAGGACGCCGTGGTCGGCGAGGAGCCGGGTCGGGGTGACGCCGTGGGCGGCATGGCAGGCCTCGTTCTCGGCGGTCTGCTCGGAGAGGTGGACGTGGAGCGGGGCCCGACGCTCCTCGGCCCAGCGGGCGACGGTGGAGAGCTGCCCGGCGGGGACGGCGCGGACGGAGTGGATCGCCGCCCCGATCCGTACGCCGTCCCGGTCCTTCAGGGCGCTCGCCCGCTCGGCCCACCGCTCGGCCGTGCCGTCGGTGAAGCGGAGCTGGTGGCGCTCGGGGGCGGCGCCGAAGCCGGAGGAGAGGTAGGCGGTGTCGAGGAGGGTGATGCGGATGCCCGCCTCCGCGGCGGCCGCGATCAGGGCCTCGCCCATGGCGTTGGGGTCGGCGTAGGGGGTGCCGCCGGGGGCGTGGTGGAGGTAGTGGAACTCCCCCACCGCCGTGATGCCGGCCAGCGCCATCTCGGCGTACACGGCCCGGGCGAGGGCGAAGTACGAGTCGGGGGTGAGGCGCTGGGCGACGGTGTACATGACCTCGCGCCAGGTCCAGAAGGTGCCTGAGCCGACCTGCACGGTGCCGCGCAGGGCCCGGTGGAAGGCGTGGCTGTGGGCGTTGGCCAGACCGGGGACGGTGAAGCCGCGCAGGACGGTCGCGCCGGGCGGCGGGGTGTCCACGCCGGTGCGCACGGCGGTGATGCGGCCGTCGGTCCCCGCGACGGAGTCGCCGGTGGACACCGTCAGGGCGACGCCCGGCTCGGCGTAGGTGCCGAGCCAGGCGTGTTCCAGCCAGTACGTCGTCATGTGCACGCGAGGCCCTCCAGTGCGTCGGCGAGTGCGCGGACGCCCACGACGCAGTCGTCCTCGGCCGCGAACTCGGCCGGGGAGTGCGAGACGCCCGTGGGGTTCCGTACGAACAGCATGGCGGTCGGGACCGCGGCGGAGAGGATTCCGGCGTCGTGTCCCGCGCCCGTGCCGAGGACGGGGGTCTTCCCGCCGAGGAGGCGCACCAGCTCGTCGCGCAGGGCGTGCCGGAACTCGACGACCGGGGTGAAGGACTCGCGGACGACGGCCAGGTCGATGCCGTGCGCGGCCGCCTTGTCCCGGGCCGCCGTCTCGATCCCGGCGATCACCGCGTCGAGCGCCTCCTGGTCCGCGGCGCGGGCGTCGAGCCAGCCGCGGACGAGGGACGGGATCGCGTTGACGCCGTTGGGCTCGACGGAGATCTTGCCGAAGGTGGCGACGGCGCCCGCGAGTTCGGCCTCGCGGCGGGCGGCGAGGACGGTCTCGGCGTAGGTGAGCATGGGGTCGCGCCGGTCCACGAGCCGGGTGGTGCCGGCGTGGTTGGCCTCGCCGTGGAAGTCGTACCGCCAGCGGCCGTGCGGCCAGATGGTGGAGGCGACGCCGACGGCGTCGCCGGACAGGTCGAGGGCGCGGCCCTGCTCGACGTGGAGTTCGACGAACGCGCCGATGCGGTCGAGGCGTTCGCGGTCCTCGCCGATCGTCTCGGGGTCGTGGCCGGCGGCCTCCATGGCCTGCGGCAGGGTGATGCCGTCGGCGTCGCGGAGTTCGTACGCCTTCTCCTTGGTCAGCTGACCGGAGGTGAGGCGGGAGCCGACGCAGGCGAGGCCGAAGCGGGCGCCCTCCTCGTCACCGAAGTTGACGATGGCGAGGGGGCGGCGGAACGAGACGCCGCGGGAGCGGAGTTCGTCGAGGGCGGCGAAGGCGGAGACGACGCCGAGGGGGCCGTCGAAGGCGCCGCCGTCGGGGACGGAGTCCAGGTGGGAGCCGGTGACGACGGCGTCGCCCGCGGTGGGGTCGCCGAGCCAGGCCCACTGGTTGCCGTTGCGGTCGGTCTCGACGTCGAGGCGGCGGGCCTCGGCCTGCATCCGGAACCAGAGCCGGCAGTCGGCGTCGGCCCCGGTCCAGGCGTAGCGGCGGTAGCCACCGGAGGCGGCGCTGCGGCCGAGGGGCCGCAGCGACCGCCACATGGCGTGGAAGCTGTCGCTCACGCGGAGGCCTCGTCGCCGGAGCCCTCGCGCATCGGGATGCGCACGCCCTTCTCGTCGGCGACCCGCTCGGCGATGTCGTAGCCGGCGTCGACGTGGCGGATGACGCCCATGCCGGGGTCGTTGGTGAGCACGCGGCGGATCTTCTCGCCGGCGAGCTTGGTGCCGTCGGCGACGGAGACCTGGCCGGCGTGGATGGAGCGGCCCATGCCGACGCCGCCGCCGTGGTGGAGGGAGACCCAGGAGGCGCCGGAGGCGACGTTGACCATGGCGTTGAGCAGCGGCCAGTCGGCGATGGCGTCGGAGCCGTCGAGCATGGCCTCGGTCTCGCGGTACGGGGAGGCGACGGAGCCGCAGTCGAGGTGGTCGCGGCCGATGGCGAGGGGGGCGGCGAGGGTGCCGTCGGCGACCATGTCGTTGAACATGGCGCCGGCCTTGTCGCGCTCGCCCTGGCCGAGCCAGCAGATGCGGGCGGGGAGGCCCTGGAAGTGGACGCGCTCGCCGGCCATCTTGATCCAGCGGTGCAGGGACTCGTTCTCCGGGAAGAGGTCGAGGATCGCCTTGTCCGTCTTGTGGATGTCGGACGCCTCGCCGGAGAGGGCGGCCCAGCGGAAGGGGCCCTTGCCCTCGCAGAAGAGGGGGCGGATGTACGCCGGGACGAAGCCGGGGAACGCGAACGCGCGGTCGTAGCCGGCCAGCTGGGCCTCGCCGCGGATCGAGTTGCCGTAGTCGAAGACCTCGGCGCCGGCGTCCATGAAGCCGACCATGGCCTCGACGTGCTTGGCCATGGACTCGCGGGAGCGGGCGGTGAAGCCGGCCGGGTCCTTGGCGGCGGCGTCGGCCATGTCCTCGAAGGCGACGCCGACCGGCAGGTACGACAGCGGGTCGTGGGCGGAGGTCTGGTCCGTCACGATGTCGATGGGCGCGCCCTCGGCGAGCATCTGCGGCAGCAGCTCGGCGGCGTTGCCGAGGAGGCCGATGGAGAGCGGACGGCGGGCGTCGCGGGCCTCGACGGCGAGCTGGAGGGCGTGGGCGAGGCTGTCGGCCTTCACGTCCAGGTAGCGGTGCTCGATGCGGCGCTCGATGGCGCGCGGGTCGACGTCGACGCAGATCGCGACGCCGTCGTTCATCGTCACGGCGAGCGGCTGGGCGCCGCCCATGCCGCCGAGGCCGGCGGTGAGGGTGATGGTCCCGGCCAGCGTGCCGCCGAACTTCTTGGCGGCGACGGCGGCGAAGGTCTCGTACGTGCCCTGGAGGATGCCCTGGGTGCCGATGTAGATCCAGGAGCCGGCCGTCATCTGGCCGTACATGGTGAGGCCGAGGGCCTCCAGGCGCCGGAACTCCTCCCAGTTGGCCCAGTCGCCGACCAGGTTGGAGTTGGCGATGAGGACGCGCGGCGCCCACTCGTGGGTCTGCATGACGCCGACGGGGCGGCCGGACTGGACCAGCATGGTCTCGTCCTGCTTGAGGGTCCTCAGCGTGCGGACCATGGCGTCGAAGGAGCGCCAGTCGCGCGCGGCCTTGCCGGTGCCGCCGTAGACGACGAGCTTGTCGGGGTGCTCGGCGACCTCGGGGTCCAGGTTGTTCTGCAGCATCCGCAGGGCGGCTTCCTGCTGCCATCCCAGGGCGCTGAGTTCCGTACCGCGCGGGGCCCGAACGGGGCGGGGTCCTGACATGGCGATGCCTCCTCGAATGTCGTTCAGATATTCACATCCTGACTTGATGAATAGAAGTAGTCAACAGGGCGCGGCGCACGAGCCCGCCCCGGCCGCATCCGCGCCCGCGTCCGCACCCGCGCCCCCGCCCGCTCCCACGCCCCCCGCGCACGCCCCCGTGACGCCCGGCGTCGGGCGCGCCAGGATGGGGGGCATGGCCTCCCCTCGTCGCGATCTCGCCGTCCGGGCCGCCGTCGCCCAGGGACTGCTCACGCCCGGATCACCCGTCGTCGCCCTCCTCGACACCGCCGGCATCCGCGCCTCCGCCGCCGCGCTGACCAGCGCCTTCGCCGCCGTCACCCAGGCCGGGGTGCTGCACGCCTTCGCCGTGAAGGCGGCGCCGCTCGTGCCCGTGCTGCGGCTGCTCGCCGAGGCGGGGATCGGGGCGGAGGTGGCGAGCCCGGGAGAGCTGGCGCTCGCGCGGGCCGCCGGGGTGCCCCCGTCCCGCACCGTCCTCGACTCGCCCGCGAAGACGCCCGCAGAACTCCGCGAGGCGCTCGCCCTCGGAATCGCCGTCAACGCCGACAACCTCCAGGAACTGGCCAGGATCGACGCCCTCGTCGCCTCCACCCCCACCGCCTCGCCGCTCGGGCTGCGGGTCAACCCCCAGGTCGGCGCCGGGGCCATCGGCGCCCTGTCCACCGCCACCGCCACCTCCAAGTTCGGCGTCGCGCTGCGCGACGATGGCGCCCGCGAGGCCGTCGTCCAGGCGTACCTCGACCGGCCCTGGCTCACCCGGCTGCACACCCACACCGGGTCCCAGGGGGTCCCGCTCACCCTGATGGCGGAAGGCGTCCGGGCCGCGTACGAGCTGGCCGAGGAGATCAACACCAAGGCGGGCCGCCCGCAGATCGACACCCTCGACATCGGCGGCGGACTGCCGGTGAACTTCGCCTCCGACGAGGAGACCCCCACCTACGCCGACTACGCCCGGCTGCTCGCCGGCACCGTCCCCGGCCTCCTCGACGGGCGCTACCGCCTCGTCACCGAGTTCGGGCGCTCGCTGCTCGCCAAGCACGGCACGGTCCTCACCCGCGTCGAGTACACCAAGACCTCCGGCGGCCGCCCGATCGCCGTCACCCACGCCGGCGTGCAGCTCGCCACCCGCACGGTGTACGCCCCCGAGGCCTGGCCGCTGCGGATCCTCGCGTACGACCCCGAGGGCCGTCCCCGCACCGGCGGGACCACCGTCCAGGACGTGGCGGGCCCCGCCTGCTTCGCCGGCGACCTCCTCGCCGCCGGCCGCGCGCTGCCGCTGCTCCACCCGGGCGACGTGGTCGCCGTCCCGGACACCGGCGCGTACGCCTTCGCCCACCACTACGCCTACAACAGCCTCCCCCGCCCCGCCGTCCACGGCTTCACGGTCACCGGGGACGGCGCCGGGGACGGCACGGTCGCCTTCGCCCTCGTCCGCCCGGCGCAGACCCCGGAAGAGCTCGTCGCCGAGGCCGGCGGCGGGCACGCGGACGCGCTCGTCCGGTAGCGGAGCCCCCGGGAAACCCCTTCGATGGGAGCCATGACCACCACCACAAACGTTGTCGTGGAGCGCCGGGTCGCGGCCTCGCCCGGCCGCGTCTGGGAGTCGATCACCGACCTGCCCGACCTGCCCCGGGTCCTGTCCGGCGTCCAGCGCGTCGAGGTGCTCACCGAGGGCGCCTTCGGCGTGGGCACCCGCTGGCGGGAGACCCGGAAGATGCTCGGCAAGGAGGCCACGGAGGAGATGACCGTGACCGCGTGCGAGCCGCCCGACCGGTACGTGACGGTGGCCGACTCGCACGGCATGCACTACGTCTCCGAGCTCTCGCTGCGCGCCGACGGGCCGGACGCCAGCGTGCTGCGGATGGCCTTCTCCGCCCGCCCCGCGCACGACCGCCGGCAGAACGTCCTCGCCCGCCTCCTCGCCCGCTTCGGCGCGAAGGCGGTCGCCAAGGCGCTCGCCAAGGACCTGGACGACATCGCGCGGGCGGTCGAGTCCCGCTACTGACCCCCGCCGCCGGACACTTCTCCGTCCGATTCCGGTCGTCCCTAGGCATGTTCCGATGGAAAATGCCAGAACCCCCTCCCGGGGACGCGCCGTTCAGTAACGTCGCCGTCACTGCCGTTGCTCGCACGCCGTATCGGGAGGGGAACCCGCGTGCCCGGAATCGACGAGTGCCTGACCGAGGCCATGACCCTGCCGGGCGCGCGCGGCGCCTGGCTGGTCGACTGGAACAGCGGCCTCGCACTCGGCACCGCGGGCGAGTCGCCGGTCGGGGACCACGAGACGACGGCCGCCGAGACCGCGGAACTCGCCCGCGCCGCCGCCGAGTTCGACTCCTTCACCGCCGCCGCGGACGCCGACGGGGACGCCGGCGACGACGGCGAACCGCCCGTCGAGGACCTCATCGTCACCACCCGGGCCGGCTACCACGTCCTCCGCTTCGTCCGGACCTCCTTCGACTCCAGCGTCTTCCTCCACCTCTGGCTCGACCGCGCGACCGGCAACCTCGCCCTCGCCCGGATCCGCCTCGGCGACCTCGCCGAGCGGCTGGTCCTCGGATGAGCGTCTCCCCCATGCTCGTCCGGCTCGCGGCCGAGCGCGCCACCGGCGCCCTGCTGCGCGACCACGGCACCCTCTACCTCGTCGACGGCCGCGTCGTCCACGCCGAGAGCCCCGCCTCCCCCGGCATGGACGTGCTGCTCACCACCGCCGGGCGGCTGCCCCGCGAGGGCTGGGACGAGGCCGTCGACCGGGCCGGCGCGCACCGCGCGGTCGGCCGCTTCCTCGTCGACAGCGGCCGCCTCGCCGACGGCGAGCTGGAGATCTGCCACCTCGGCGCCGTCTTCGACGCCGCCTTCTTCGCCCTCTCCCCCACCAGCGGCCCCACCCGCTTCCGGTACGGCGTCGGCCACTGGTTCGGCACCGTCCGCCCCGTCTCCGCCGAGGCCGTCGAGCGCGAGACGCTGCGCCGCCGCGAGCTCCTCGACGCCGTCTGGCCCTACGCCTCCGTCGACACCGCCCCCGTCGTGCCCCGCCCGGCCGCCCCCGGCCAGGGCGTCGGCGCCCGCCGGCGCGCCCTGCTCGCCGCCGCCGACGGCGTCCGCACCCCCGCCGAGCTGGCCCGGCTGCTCGGCCGCCCCGCCTTCCACACCCTCCTCGACGTCCGCAGGCTCGCCGCCGCCGGACTGGTCGAGACCCCGCTCGACGCGGTCCCCGACGCCACCCCCGCACCGCCCGCCCCGGCCTTCCCGCCGGTCCCCCCGGTGTCCGACCCCGACATCGCCCTGCTGCGCCGGCTCCGTGACGCCCTGGAGGCACACCTGTGATGAGGCGTGCTCTGCGCCTGCGCGCCGAGAGGAGACAGTTGATGACAGCCGAAGCCGAGGTGCTCGGCGAGCTCAGACGCCTGCGCGCCCGGCTGCCCCAGCTCACCGGAGCGCTCGCCGCCAGCATCGACGGCCTCGTGCTCGCCCACGACACCGTGGACGGCGCCGCGGAGAGCGTGGCCGCGCTGACCGCCGCCGCGCTCGGCGTCGGCCGGCGGCTCACCGAGTCCACCGGCCAGGGCGGCTTCCGCGAACTGCTCGTCCGGGGCGAGGACGGTTACGTCGCCACGTACGCGGCCGGCGGCGCCGCCGTCCTCACCCTGCTCGCCGAACCCCGCATCAACGTGGGCCGGCTCCACCTGGAGGCCCGCCGCTCCAGCGTCCGCATCGGCGAACTCGTCGACGGCGCGCTGGACCGCAGGGACGCGCACTGACCCCACCGCACCCCATCCGATCCGCACGGAAGACATGATCCGTACGGGAGACAGAAGGAAGTCGCACCATGACCAACGTCGAAACCGCCCTCAAGGAAGCCGCGTCGATCGACGGCGCGATCGGCGCGGCCCTCGTCGACTACACCAGCGGCATGGCACTCGGCACCATCGGCGGCGGCAAGGAGCTCGACCTCACCGTCGCCGCCGCCGGCAACACCGACGTGGTCCGGGCCAAGGTCCGGGCGATGGAGATGCTGGGCCTCAACGAGGAGATCGAGGACATCCTGATCACCCTCGGCACCCAGTACCACCTCATCCGGCTCCTCAAGAGCCGCACCTCCCAGGGCCTCTTCCTCTACCTGGCCCTGTCGAAGGACCGCGCCAACCTGGCGATGGCCCGCCACCAGCTGAAGAAGGTCGAGGCGGACCTGGAGGTCTGACCGGCGCCGGCCCCCGCTACTCGACGAAGAGTCCGCGCTCCGCGGCCTTCGCGTCGAACTCCTCCAGGCGCGCCTGCGCGTCCGGCAGCTCGTCCGCCATGGCCTCCAGGAGGACCCGGCCGAGGAGCATCGGCGCACAGGCGGTGTCGAAGGCGAGCCCGGTGCCGACGGCGGCCGGGATGAGCAGGTCGGAGTGGGCGGCGACGGGTGCGAAGGCCGACTCGGCCACGGTCACCACCGTGAGCCCGGCCGCCCGCGCGTACTCCAGCGCCTCGACGACCTCGCGGGGGTGCCGGGGCAGCGCGAAGCAGAGCAGCGCGCCGGCCCCGGCCCGTACCGCCGCGTCGATCCGGTCGGTGAGCATCGAGCCGCCCTCGTCGAGCAGCCGGACGTCCGGGTGCACCTTGGCGGCGAAGTACGCGAAGCCGCGGGCCTGCGAGGAGGCGGCGCGCAGGCCCAGGACGAGCAGCGGGCGGGAGCCGGCCAGCAGCCGGCCGGCGCGCTCCACGGGCGCCGGGTCGGCGAGCAGTCCGGCGAGGTGCCGGAGGTTCTCGATCTCGGCGAGGACGGCCTGCTGGTACTCGTTGTGCCCGCCGTCCTCCGCCGTCCCGGCGGGGGCGGCGGCGGGCCCGGGCGGCGCGACCTCCCGCAGATGGCGGCGGAGCGCCGGGTAGCCGTCGAAGCCGAGGGCGACCGCGAAGCGGGTGACGGAGGGCTGGCTGACGCCGGCGAGCTCGGCGAGCTCGACGCTGGAGAGGAAGGGCGCGTCGGCGGCCCGCCGCACCATGCAGTGGGCGATCCGCCGCTGCGTGGGCGTGAGCCGGTGCCCCTCGAAGAGCGCCTGGAGCCGCCCGGCCGGGCTGTCGCTCATTCCGTCCCCCTCCATCCCGTCCATTCATCCCTGGCCATACCTGCATAAGGATATGCAGAGGGTCACGCGATGGCGTCCGGGACGTCCGGGGGCTGTAACAAAGGCGGGAGGCCCGTGGAAGCGCGCCCCCGCGCGGAAAGAATAGCGACGTCGTTCACAGACGGGCCGGCCCGTGGCCGGCCACCGGGGGAAAAGAGAAAAGACATGAACTCCACGACGTCCAGAGCCCGTTCGGGACGCCGGGGGCTGCGCGGCGCCGTCCTCGGCGCGGCCGTGGCCGCGGCCCTGCTGACCACCACCGCCTGCCAGGGCGACGACGCCCCGGCCGCCGCCTCGCCGACCACCACCGCACCGGGAACCACCGCACCGAGCACCACCGCGCCGACGAACGACTCCGGTACCGGCTCCGCCGAACCCTCGGCCACGGCGACGGCCACGGGGAACGGCGACAGCGGCGAGACCGGCGGCGGCAACGGCACGGAGTACGCCGACTGCGAGGCCGCCGGCCTCGGCACGCACGTGGAGCTCCAGGACGAGCCCGGGGAGACCCCCCGGCACTTCCTGCTGACCGTCACCAACCGGAGCAAGACGCCGTGCGTGCTCAACGAGGCGCCGATCGTCCGGCTCACGGCCGGCAACTCCGCCCCGATCGTCGAGACGCTCGGCGAGCCGGACGACGAGCCCGTGGTCGTCGAGGGCGGCGGCAAGGCCTACGCGGGCCTGTACGTCTTCGGCAACGACGAGGGCGGCGAGGCGGAGTACGACCAGTCCGACCGGTTCACCGCCACCCTGGTCGCCGGCGAGGGCACCGAGCTGAGCGGCACGCTCGTCTTCGACCTGCCCGAGGGCCTCGGCACGGTCTCCGTCGACGACGCGGCGCGGCTCAACGGCTGGGCCGGCACCGAGGGCCTGGCGATGCGCCCGATCACCCGGCTCTGAGCGCCGCCGGGAAAGCTGACGCGGGGACCGCCGCACCCCCATCGCTGGGGGGCGGGACGACGGCGGTCCCCGCGGGGGACACGGGCCCGGGTCAGGGCCGGTCTCCGCGTCCGCGGCGTCGTCAGAGGTCCGGGAGCCGCTCCGGAGGTTTCCGTGACGCCGACACAGAACACTCTGCCGGAGGCGTGTTAAGCGGGTGCTGCGTGGACGTGTCGCACTCGTACCGTTTGCGCGAACGCCCGAGCGAACACCCGCGCGGCCCCCTCCGGGCGGCTACTTGCCGCCGCCGGCCAGGAAGGCCAGCAGGTCCTGACGGCTGACGACACCGGTCGGCTTGCCCTCGACCAGGACGACGGCGGCGTCGGCCTCGCCGAGGACCGACATCAGGTCGGCGACCGGCTCGCCGGAGCCGACCTGCGGCAGCGGCGCCGACATGTGGTCCTCCAGCGGGTCCTCCAGCTGCGCCTTCCGGGTGAAGAGGTGGTCCAGGAGCTCGCGCTCCACGACCGAGCCGATCACCTCGGCGGCCATGACGTCGGGGTGGCCGGCGCCCGGCTTCACGATCGGCATCTGGGAGACGCCGTACTCGCGCAGCACCTCGACGGCCTGGCCGACGGTCTCGTCCGGGTGCATGTGGACGAGGGACGGCAGCCCGCCCGACTTGTGGCGCAGGACGTCGGCGACGGTGGCGGTGGAGGTGTCCTCCAGGAAGCCGTAGTCGGCCATCCACTCGTCGTTGAAGATCTTCGACATGTAGCCGCGGCCGGAGTCCGGCAGCAGCACGACGACGACGTCGTCGGGGCCGAGCTCCTTGGCGACCTCCAGGGCGGCGACCACGGCCATGCCGCAGGAGCCGCCGACCAGGAGGCCCTCCTCCTTGGCGAGGCGGCGGGTCATCTGGAAGGAGTCCTTGTCGGACACGGCGACGATCCGGTCGGTGACGTTCCGGTCGTAGGCGGTGGGCCAGAAGTCCTCGCCGACGCCCTCGACCAGGTACGGACGGCCGGAGCCGCCCGAGTAGACGGAGCCCTCGGGGTCGGCGCCGATCACCTTGACCTTGCCGCCGCTGGCCTCCTTCAGGTAGTTGCCGGTGCCGGAGATGGTGCCGCCGGTGCCGACGCCCGCGACGAAGTGGGTGATCTTCCCCTCCGTCTGCTCCCACAGCTCGGGACCGGTGGTCTCGTAGTGGGAGCGCGGGTTGTTCGGGTTCGAGTACTGGTCGGGCTTCCAGGCGCCGGGCGTCTCACGGACCAGGCGGTCGGAGACGTTGTAGTACGAGTCCGGGTGCTCCGGGTCGACGGCCGTGGGGCAGACGACGACCTCGGCGCCGTAGGCCCGCAGCACGTTGATCTTGTCGAGGGACACCTTGTCCGGGCAGACGAAGATGCACTTGTAGCCCTTCTGCTGGGCCACGATCGCCAGGCCGACACCGGTGTTGCCCGACGTGGGCTCGACGATGGTGCCGCCGGGCTTCAGCTCGCCGCTCTGCTCGGCCGCCTCGATCATCCGCAGCGCGATGCGGTCCTTGACCGACCCGCCCGGGTTGAAGTACTCGACCTTGGCGAGGACGGTGGCCTGGATGCCTGCCGTCACGTTGTTGAGCTTCACCAGCGGGGTGTTGCCGACGAGGCTGATCATCGAGTCGTGGAATTGCACCGTGTTCTCCGGGGTCTCCGTAATGGTGTGGCCAGCGTATGCGTAGTCGGGACGCCTTTCGGGGCAGGTAGACCCTGAACGGACCCGGAGGAGCTGTGGGACCGGTACGGCTCGGAGGAGGTGACGCCCGCGATGTCCAGGGCGAGGGTGGCGCGCCGGATCGCGGCGGGAGCGGCGTACGGCGGCGGGAGCATCGGCCTGATCGGCGTGGCCGCGGTCGGGATCCTGCTGGCGGAGGCGCAGCTCGCGAAGCGGACGGTGGGCACGGGGACCGCTCCCCTGCCGCCGGCGGTGGACGGTCTCTACGGCAGGGCCTTCGGCACGGAGGACCCGCTCCGGCTGGCCCTTCTGGGTGATTCCACGGCCGCCGGGCAGGGCGTGCGCCGGGCGGGTCAGACGCCGGGCGCGCTGCTCGCCTCGGGGCTCGCGGCGGTCGCGGAGCGTCCGGTGGTGCTGAAGAACGTGGCGCTGTCGGGGGCCCGCTCGGACGATCTGGAGCGGCAGGTGTCGCTGCTGCTCGCGCAGCCGCTGGGCCCGCCGGACGTCTGCGTGATCATGATCGGGGCGAACGACGTGACGCACCGGACGCCGGCGACGGAGTCGGTACGGCTCCTGGCGGCGGCGGTGCGGCGGCTGCGGACGGCCGGGGCGGAGGTGGTGGTCGGCACCTGCCCGGACCTGGGCACGATCGAGCCGGTGTACCAGCCGCTGCGCTGGCTGGCCCGGCGGGCCTCGCGGCAGCTGGCGGCGGCGCAGACGATCGTGGTGGTGGAGCAGGGCGGGCGGACGGTGTCGCTGGGCGACCTGCTGGGCCCCGAGTTCGCGGCGAACCCCCGGGAGATGTTCGGGGTGGACCTCTTCCACCCGTCGGCGGAGGGGTACGCGACGGCGGCGATGGCCGTGCTGCCGACCCTGTGCGCCGCGCTCGGCGTGTGGCCGGAGCCCGACCGGCTGGAGCCGGGCCGCCGCGAGGACATCCTGCCGGTGGCGAAGGCGGCGGCCGAGGCGGCCAAGCAGGCGGGCACCGAGGTGACCGGCGCCCGGGCCCCGTGGGCCCTCCTGAAGCACCGCCGGCGGCGGCGGCTCACGGAGGCCGCGGAGGCCGCGGAGGCGCAGGGCGCGGAGGCGGAGGGCGCGGCCCCCGGGGACGTACGGGAGGCACGCCGGGAACCGGCCGTCGAGCCGCTGCCGCACGACTCCCCCCACGCCTGAGCAAGCGCTTAGAAAAGAGGCCCTCATCACACGTCGATCCCGATGACCCCGTGCGGTACGTGCAGGTAACTTCCCTTTGAGTCCGACCGCCCACCAGCCCTCTGGAGCCGTGATGCCCGAAGCCGTGATCGTCTCGACCGCCCGTTCCCCCATCGGCCGGGCCTTCAAGGGCTCCCTGAAGGACCTGCGCCCCGACGACCTCACGGCCACGATCATCCAGGCCGCGCTCGCCAAGGTCCCCGAGCTGGACCCGCGCGACATCGACGACCTGATGCTGGGCTGCGGCCTCCCGGGCGGCGAGCAGGGCAACAACCTGGGCCGGATCGTCGCCGTCCAGATGGGCATGGACCACCTGCCGGGCTGCACGGTCACCCGCTACTGCTCCTCCTCGCTGCAGACCTCCCGGATGGCGCTGCACGCGATCAAGGCGGGCGAGGGCGACGTCTTCATCTCGGCGGGCGTCGAGATGGTGTCCAGCTTCGTGCGCGGCAACTCGGACTCGTGGCCCGACACCCACAACCCGCTCTTCGCCGAGGCCGAGGCCCGCACCGCGGCCGTCGCCGCCTCCGAGGGCTCCGCCTGGCACGACCCGCGCGAGGACGGCCTCGTCCCCGACGCGTACATCGCCATGGGCCAGACCGCGGAGAACCTCGCCCGCTGGAAGGGCATCAGCCGCCAGGAGATGGACGAGTTCGGCGTCCGCTCGCAGAACCTCGCCGAGCAGGCCATCAAGAACGGCTTCTGGGAGCGCGAGATCACCCCCGTGACGACCCCGGACGGCACGGTCGTCTCCACGGACGACGGCCCGCGCGCCGGCGTCACCCTGGAGGGCGTGCAGGGCCTCAAGCCGGTCTTCCGCCCCGACGGCCTGGTCACCGCCGGCAACTGCTGCCCGCTGAACGACGGCGCCGCAGCGCTCGTCATCATGTCGGACACCAAGGCCCGCGAGCTGGGCCTGACCCCGCTGGCCCGGATCGTCTCCACCGGCGTCTCCGGCCTCTCCCCCGAGATCATGGGCCTCGGCCCGGTCGAGGCGTCGAAGCAGGCCATCAAGCGCGCCGGCCTCACCGTCGGCGACATCGACCTCGCCGAGATCAACGAGGCCTTCGCCGCCCAGGTCATCCCCTCCTACCAGGACCTCGGCCTGGACCTGGACAAGGTGAACGTCAACGGCGGCGCCATCGCCGTCGGCCACCCCTTCGGCATGACGGGCGCCCGCATCACCGGCACCCTGATCAACAGCCTCCAGTTCCACGACAAGCAGTTCGGCCTGGAGACCATGTGCGTCGGCGGCGGCCAGGGCATGGCGATGGTCATCGAGCGCCTCAGCTAGTACGGCCGCGGGGGCCGCGCTCTCCACTCGCCGAACGCGTCAACCACCCCGCGTCCAAGCCGTGACCGAATCTCCCCCAGGATGTGACATACATCCCGGGGGAGTTCGTTTTCCCAGGTCAGAGCTGCTACGGGACTAAACACCCGGCCAAAATACCTGTCCGTTTCGTGACGTAATGCACTGACAGGGGGTCCCGGGGCGCGACAAGCTGATGTAGGAAGTCGGGGGATCGACTCGAACCGGGAGTACGTCAGTGAGCGCCATGTCTCTTGCCCTGCTGCTGACCACGGCCGCTGCCACGGCCGTGGGCGCTGCTGCCCTGCACCACGTGCGGGGTCTCCGCAAGGAGGTCACCGCCCTGCGCACCGAGCTCGCCGCCGACCGCGGCGTGACGGTCCCCGCGGCACGCACCTCGCCCGCCGCCGAGATACGGGCCGCGGTCACCGAGGCGCTGGCCGAGGAGCGCGAGCGCGAGCTCGCCGAGGCGCGGGCCTTCTGGGCGGCGCAGGAGGCCCGGGACGCGGCCGACGCGCCCTCCGCCCTCCTCGGCGGCCTGGGCGGCGAGGAGTCCACCGGGCTCTTCGTGCCGCGCCAGACCGACTTCGTGGGCCTGGAGGCGATGGCCCTGGAGGCCATGGAGGCCGAGGCGGCGGCGCTCGACGGCATCGTCGACCCGGTGGACGACTTCCCCGAGTACCCCGAGGACTCCGCGGAGCTGGCCGCCGCCCGCCGCCGGCACCCCTCGCACCCGGACTTCGTGCCGGTGCAGACCCCGGTCGTCACGGACCACGAGCGCACGGTGGCGCGCCTGGAGGAGCTGGCCGACACGGCCACGGCCCTCACGGACGTCCGCCCCGGCCCGCTCGGCACGCTGGACGTGTACGTCTTCGCCGACGGCACCACGCTCTGCATGACCCCCGGCCACCGCGAGACCGCCGAGCGCCTCGCCGAAGCCCTCCGCGCCGGGCGCACCCCGGTCCTCCTCGGCGGCTCCGGCGTCTCCGGCGCCTTCGCCCTGACCTTCTCCTACGGCGACACCGACGACGAGAACGTCTACATCCTCGCCGACCGCGTCATCGCGTCCCTCTGATTCCCCGCGCTCCTCGCGGCGTGAGGCCCCAGGGGGCGCCACCCGGCCCCCCTACAGCCCCGACCGCTCCAGCGCCTCCCGTACCAGACTCACGGCCTCGCCCAGCTCCCGCTCACGGGAGGGGGACGGGGCCGTTCGCAGTGCCTCGGCGAGGTCCGTGCCGGCCACGGCCAGCTGGTCGGCGACCACGAAGACCCCCGCGTCGGGAATGATCCGCGGCTCCGGGCCCGGCGTCTCCACCGCCTGCGCCCGTACCGCGAGCTCCCGCGCCAGGGCCAGCCCCTCCGCCGCCGCGCCCCGCTGGAGGCGGCTCTGGGGGGCCGCCCGCAGCCGGTCGGCGAAGCGTTCCACGGCGGCGGTCAGTTCACTCGTATCCAGCACCCGGCCGACCCTACCGCCCTCCGGGCACGCGGAAGGGCCCGCCCGGCGGGTGCCGGACGGGCCCTTCCCCCGAGTCACGGGGTGCGTCAGTCGTCGCCCTGGAGGATCGACAGCAGACGCAGCATCTCCAGGTAGATCCACACCAGGGTCATGGTGAGACCGAAGGCGGCCAGCCAGGCCTCCTCGCGCGGGGCACCGTAGGTGATGCCGTCCTCGACCTGCTTGAAGTCGAGGGCGAGGAAGCAGGCGCCCAGGATGATGCCGATGACACCGAAGAGGATGCCGAGGCCACCGCTGCGGAAGCCGAGGCCGTCGCCGCCCGCGAAGACCGCGAACAGCAGGTTGACCACCATGAGCAGCATGAAGCCCATGGCCGCGGCCATCACGAAGCCGGTGAAGCGGCGGTTGACCCGGATCCAGCCCATCTTGTACGCGATGAGCACACCGGCGAAGACCGCCATCGTGCCGAGCACGGCCTGGATGACCACGCCGTCGGCGATGTACGTCGAGACGGCGGCCGAGATCACGCCGAGGAAGACGCCCTCGAAGGCCGCGTAGCTCAGGATCAGCGCCGGCGACGGCTTGCGCTTGAAGGACTGCACGAGCGACAGGACGAGCGCGACCAGGGCGGCGCCGATGGCGATGCCGTAGGACTTGCCGAGGTTCGCGGGGTCGACCGGCAGCAGCAGCCAGGACAGGACGGCGGTGAGCACGACCGTGCCGAGCGTCATGGCCGTACGGCTCACGACGTCGTCGATCGTCATCACATTGCCGCGCGCCTGCTGCGGGGCGCCCGTCTGGACGTCCTGCGGCGCGTAGGGGTTGGTGGCGTACGGGTTGGCCGCGCCCTCGGCGTACGGGTTGCCGGTCGCGTACGGGTTCGTTCCGACGGCGGGGCCCCCGGCCTGCGGCTGCTGCGCGTTGAAGCCCGCGTAGCCGTTGTCGCGGCTGAACCCCCGTCGCGAGAAGACCGGGTTGCTGCTCCTCATCTCACTCCTCCATGGACGGCCGCACTGCGCGGCCTTGCGTCAAGAGTAATGCGTAGGCAAAAGAAACTCTCTAGTGCTCGGGGAGGATCTTTTGGGAGGGAGGGAGAAGGGCGGGGAGAGGGGCCGTGCGCCGGGCCGCAGGGTCTCCTGGGGCCCGGGTGGTGCCCGGAACCGGACTTGAACCGGTACGGCCCGAAGGCCAGCGAGGTTTAAGCTCGCCGTGTCTGCTATTCCACCATCCGGGCGTTGTCGCGAATGCTCCGCGTTAGCACAGGAGCCTATCGGGGCCCTTCCCCCGTTCAGCGGTAACGAGGGCGCGATGTTGTCTTATTTTATTGACGTCTGAGGGTGCGTCAGCGCAGGTGAGCAGGGTTTTCGCGAACTGTGACCGAGGTCGCGGGCGCAAAGCGGCCACCCCCGGAATGACCAGATCTCGCCGCAGGTGTGTCACCTCCGCCGCGGCCCCCTCGTCGGGGTCGCCGTCATACCAGAGGAGGAGGCGGGAGGGGCCCGGTCCGACCCGAGAGGGCCCTGGGAACGGGCACGTGGGCGGACGACCGCGACACGAACGTTCGAAACGATGGAGTGGTTCCCGGAACACCGGGTTTCCGCTCATCCGATCGACCGTCGTGACAGGAGTCCCCACGTGACCACCACTCCCACCGTGCCCCGCGCCACCGCCGTGGCCGCCCGCGCCACGGAACTCACGAAGGTCTACGGCCAGGGCGAGACCCAGGTGATCGCGCTCGACCGGGTCAGCGTGGACTTCCGCCAGGGCGAGTTCACCGCGATCATGGGCCCCTCCGGCTCCGGCAAGTCGACGCTCATGCACTGCGTCGCCGGCCTCGACTCCTTCTCCTCCGGTTCGGTCCGGATCGGCGAGACCGAGCTGTCCACCCTCAAGGACAAGCAGCTCACCCAGCTCCGCCGGGACAAGATCGGCTTCATCTTCCAGGCGTTCAACCTCCTGCCGACCCTCACCGCCATGGAGAACATCACGCTCCCCATGGACATCGCCGGCCGCAAGGCGGACCAGGCGTGGGTCCAGAAGGTCATCGACATGCTCGGCCTCTCCGGCCGCCTCAAGCACCGCCCGACCGAGCTCTCCGGCGGCCAGCAGCAGCGCGTCGCCGTCGCCCGCGCCCTCGCCTCCCAGCCGGAGATCATCTTCGGTGACGAGCCCACCGGAAACCTGGACTCCCGCTCCGGCGCCGAGGTCCTCGGCTTCCTCCGGAACTCGGTGCGCGAGCTCGGCCAGACCGTCGTCATGGTCACCCACGACCCCGTCGCCGCCTCCTACGCCGACCGCGTGATCTTCCTGGCGGACGGCCGGATCGTCGACGAGATGCTGCGCCCCTCCGCCGACGGCGTGCTCGACCGCATGAAGGCCTTCGACGCCAAGGGCCGTACGAGCTGACGCGGACGCGCCGGCCCCGCACCTGACTTCCGTCCCGCCTTCCTCCAGGACCTCACCCATGTTCCGTACCGCCCTGCGCAACGTCCTCGCGCACAAGGCGCGGCTGCTGATGACCGTGCTCGCCGTGATGCTCGGCGTCGCCTTCGTCTCCGGCACCCTCGTCTTCACCGACACCCTCTCCCAGGCCTTCCGGGGCCAGTCCGCGAAGAGCTACGACGACGTGGCCGTCGCCGTCGCCATGCGGCCGGACCCGGAGGAGGCCGCCAAGAACCCGGGCCTCTCCCAGGCGACCGTCGACAAGGTCGCGAAGCTCGACGGCGTCACCGGCGTCCAGCCCCGCGTCGACGGCTTCGCCGGCGTGCCGGACGCCAAGGGCAAGCTGATCGGCTCCGGCTGGTCCAACAAGGGCACCAACTTCGCCCCCGGCCCCGACGGCAAGGACCCGGCCCTCGCCTTCACGTCCGGGAACGGCCCCGCCGGGCCGGGCCAGATCGCCCTCGACAAGGAGACCGCCGACAAGGGCGGCTACCAGGTCGGCGAGCCGGTCCGCGTCGCCACCAACGGGCCGGTGAAGGAGTACACCCTCTCCGGTGTCTTCACCACGGAGGACGGC
Source organism: Streptomyces sp. NPDC007863 (assembly GCF_040633895.1). NCBI lineage: Bacteria > Bacillati > Actinomycetota > Actinomycetes > Kitasatosporales > Streptomycetaceae > Streptomyces > Streptomyces sp. NPDC007863. Next base: position 185,497 of record NZ_JBEYEI010000015.1, on the reverse strand, counting down.
GCCGTCAACGCCGGCGGCAGCCTCGTCGTCTTCGACGCCCCGGTCGCCCAGAAGCTCTACCTGAAGCCCGGCTACTACTCCGACCTGAACGTCTCGGCCGCCCCCGGCACCGACGACGAGAAGCTCCGCGACGAGGTCCTGAAGGTCGTCCCGAAGGCCGCCACCGCGCAGACCGGCCAGGCCCTCGCCGACGAGCAGGCCCGCGAGATCGAGTCCGGTCTCGGCATGCTCAACCAGATCCTGCTCGGCTTCGCCGGCATCGCGCTCTTCGTCGGCGTCTTCCTGATCTCCAACACCTTCACGATGCTGGTCGCCCAGCGCACCAAGGAACTGGCCCTGATGCGCGCGGTGGGTGCCTCGCGCAAGCAGATCACCCGCTCCGTCCTGGCCGAGGCCGGCATCGTCGGCCTGGTCGCCTCCGCCGTCGGCTACCTCCTCGGCGTCGGGCTCGCCGTGGGCCTGCGCTCCGGCATGGCCGCCTTCGACATGAAGGTCCCGGACGGCGACCTGGTCCTCGGCGCCACCCCGGTCCTCGCCGCCTTCGGCGTCGGTGTCGTCATCACCATGCTGGCCGCCTGGCTGCCCGGCCGCCGCGCCGCGAAGATCCCGCCGGTCGCCGCCATGAACAGCGTCCACGCCACCCCGAACGCCAAGTCGCTCGTCGTGCGGAACTCGATCGGCGCCGCGATCACCGCGATCGGCGCGGTCCTGATCGTGCTCGGCGCGAACACGGGCGGCGACGAGGGCCGGATGACCATCGCGGGCGGCGCCTTCGCCACCCTCATCGGCATCATCATCCTGATCCCCTTCCTGTCCCGGCCCGTGATCGCCCTGATCCGCCCCTTCTTCGTGAAGGCCTTCGGGATCTCCGGCAAGCTCGCCGGCCTCAACGCGGTCCGCAACCCGCGCCGCACCGGCGCCACCGCCTCCGCCCTCGCCATCGGCCTCACCCTGGTCACCGGCCTCACCGTGATCGGCGTCAGCGCCGGCCAGGCCATCGACAAGATGACCGTCGACGGGGTCAAGGCCGACTACATGGTCATGATGGCCAGCGGCGACGGCCTGTCCCAGGAGGCCCTCACCGCCCTGGAGAAGACCGCCGGCGTCACCGCGGTCTCCCCGCAGCAGGCCGGCGCCCTGGAGATCAAGGGCACGTTCACCTCCGCCTCCGGCGTCACCCCCGGCCAGATCGACAAGCTCCTCAACCTCAAGGTCGTGGAGGGCTCGCTGGCCGGCCTCGCCCAGGGCCAGATCGCCGTCGCCCAGGACACCGCCGCCAAGCGGGGCCTGAAGGTCGGCTCCTCCGTCCCGGTCGAGTACCTGGACAAGAAGAAGGGCGCGCTGACCGTCACCGCCCTCTACGAGGGCAACGAGTTCCTCTCCCCCGTCGTCATGGACGCGAAGATCCTCGACGCGCACGACCCGCAGAAGTACATCCGCGAGATCTACGTCTCGACCGACGGCGGCCCCAGCGACGCCAACGAGCAGGCGCTGATCAAGGCCATGGGCGACAACCCCGCCATCTCCGTCCTCGACAAGAAGGACATCCGCGACACCTTCGGCGGCCAGATCAACCTGATGCTGAATATCATGTACGGCCTGCTCGCGATGGCCCTGATCATCGCCGTCCTCGGTGTCGTCAACACCCTCGCGATGTCCGTCTTCGAGCGGCAGCAGGAGATCGGCATGATCCGGGCGATCGGTCTCGACCGCCGCCGGGTCAAGCGCATGGTCCGCCTGGAGGCCGTGGTCATCTCGGTCTTCGGCGCGATCGTCGGCATCGGCCTCGGCACCTTCCTCGCCTGGGCCCTCGGCAAGACCTTCGAGGCGAGCATGCCGGGCTACGGCCTGGTCATGCCCTGGGACCGGGTCGGGATCTTCCTGCTCCTGGCCGCCCTGGTCGGCGTCCTCGCCTCCCTCTGGCCGGCCCGCAGCGCCGCCCGCCTGAACATGCTCAGCGCCATCAAGGCCGAGTAGGCACCGAGGTACGAGAAGGGCCGGTCCCCCGCACGGGGACCGGCCCTTCCGGCGTCCTCTACTCCGTCCACTCCCGCGTCCGCAGCGGCAGCCCGCTCGTCCCCGGCGCCGGCGTCCTCACCGCCAGGAACTGGTTCACGCCGATCCGGTTGCGCTCGAAGGAGACCGCCGAGGCCGCCATGTACAGCCGCCAGATCCTCGCCCGGCCCGGGGAGGTCAGCCGGACCGCGCGGTCCCACTCCCCCTCCAGGTTCGCCACCCAGCGGCGCAGCGTCAGCGCGTAGTGCTCGCGCAGCGCCTCCACGTCCCGGACCTCGAAGCCGGCGTCCTCCAGGGTCGTCAGGGTGCGGCCCATCGGGGCGAGTTCACCGTCGGGGAAGACGTACGCGTCGATGAAGGCGTCCACCTCGTACGCCTCCTCGTCGGGCTCCGGGCGGCGCGAGATCTGGTGGTTCAGGAGCCGCCCGCCGGGCTTCAGGAGGCCGTACAGGAGGTCGGTGTACTCCCGGTACCGCTCCGCTCCGACGTGCTCGGCCATGCCGATGGAGGAGATCGCGTCGAAGGGCCCGTCGGGCACGTCCCGGTAGTCCTGGACCCGGATCTCGATCCGGTCGGTGAGGCCCTCCTCGGCGATCCGCTTGCGGGCGAAGGCGGCCTGCTCGCGGGAGAGGGTGATGCCGACGACCCGGGCGCCGTACTCGCGGGCCGCGTGGATCGCCATGGAGCCCCAGCCGCAGCCGACGTCGAGGAGCCGGTCGCCCTCCTTCAGGGCCAGCTTGCGGGCGACGAGGTCGAGCTTGGCCCGCTGGGCCTCCTCCAGGGTCCCGCCGTCCGTCCAGTAGGCACACGAGTAGACCATCGACGGGCCGAGCACCAGGGCGTAGAAGTCGTTGCCGACGTCGTAGTGGTGGCTGATCGCCTGCCGGTCGCTGCGCCTGCTGTGCCGGCCGCCGCCGCGGCCCTTCGCCTCCTCGGCCGGCGGCTTCGGCGGCGGCAGCGGCCCGGCGAGCCGCAGCAGCGCCCCGGCGGCGGCCCGCATCCGCGGATCGCGTGCGACGGAGAGCAGGCCGCGGGTCTCCTCGCCGCGCTCCCAGATCAGTCCGGAGAGCCGGTCGAGCGCCTCGTACAGGTCGCCCTCGACGTCGAGCTCCCCGGCCACCCAGGCGCGGGCCAGGCCCAGTTCGCCGGGCTTCCAGATCATGCGGCGCAGCGCCTTGCGGTCCCGGATCACGAGCACGGGTCCGTCTCCCGCCGGCCCGGCCTCGCTGCCGTCCCAGGCGCGCAGGCGCACGGGGAGGGGACTTCCCAGCAGATCCTCGGCGAGGGTAGCGAGCCGCGTCGCGGCGTCGGCCATGGTGAAACACCTCCGTGGTCCTTGCCCCAGATTGGTTCGTCACCAAGGGAACACCGTCGGTAGGGGTTTGCCATCCCGCCGCGACGCAAGGAGTGTGCAAAACACGCCGAAGGGCCGCCCGCACCACGGATGACGGACGGCCCTTCGGTACTGCCGGGGGTGCTGCTACGCCTTGGCCTTCTCCGGGGCCGGGGCGGCCGCGGCCGGGGCCGGGGCGGGCTTGGCGGCCTCGTAGAACTCCTCGCGCGGCGTCTCCATGGCGCCGAGCGAGACGACCTCGCGCTTGAGGAACATGCCGAGGGTCCAGTCGGCGAAGACGCGGATCTTGCGGTTGAAGGTCGGCATCGCCATGCCGTGGTAGCCACGGTGCATGTACCAGGCGAGACGGCCCTTGAGCTTGATCTTGAACTTGCCCATGACGATCATGGCGACGCCCTTGTGCAGACCGAGTCCGGCCACGGCGCCCTTGTTGGCGTGGCTGTACTCCTTCTGCGGGAAGCCGCGCATGCCGGACACGACGTTGTCACCGAGGATCTTGGCCTGGCGCAGGGCGTGCTGGGCGTTCGGCGGGCACCAGGCGCGCTCGGCCGGGACGCCGGCCTTGATCGCGGCCATGTCCGGGACCTGGGCGTTGTCGCCCGCGGCCCAGACGTAGTCCATGCCGTTGACCTGGAGCTTCTCGTTGCAGTCCACGTGGCCGCGGGGGCCGAGCGGCAGACCGAAGCGGGCGAGCGCCGGGTTGGGCTTGACGCCGGCGGTCCACACGATGGTGTTGGAGTCGACTTCGAGGCCGTTCTTGAGCACGACGTGGCCGTCCACGCAGGAGTCCATGGAGGTCTCCAGGTAGATCTCGATGCCGCGGCTCTCCAGGTGCTCCTTGCCGTACTGGCCGAGCTTGGGGCCCACCTCGGGGAGGATCTTGTCCGCGGCGTCGACCAGGACGAAGCGCATGTCCTCGCGCGACACGTTCTGGTAGTACTTCGCGGCGTCGCGGGCCATGTCCTCGACCTCGCCGATCGTCTCGGCGCCGGCGAAGCCGCCACCGACGAAGACGAAGGTCAGGGCCTTGCGGCGGACCTCCTCGTCGGTGGTCGAGTCGGCCTTGTCCAGCTGCTCGAGGACGTGGTTGCGCAGACCGATGGCCTCCTCGATGCCCTTCATGCCGATGCCCTGCTCGGCGAGGCCGGGGATCGGGAAGGTGCGGGAGACGGCACCCATCGAGATGACCAGGTAGTCGAACGGCAGCTCGTACGCCTCGCCGACGAGCGGCGCGATCGTGGCGACCTTGCGGTCCTGGTCGATGGTGGTGACCCGGCCGGTGAGCACCTCGGCTCCGCGCACGACGCGTCGCAGCGGGACGACGACGTGGCGCGGCGAGATGCTGCCGGCGGCGGCTTCGGGGAGGAAGGGCTGATAGGTCATGTACGACCGGGGGTCGACGACCGTGACGGTCGCCTCGGCGTAACGCATCTTCTTGAGGATGCGCCGCGCGGCGTACAGGCCAACGTACCCGCCGCCTACGATGAGGATCCTGGGACGCTCCGTGGTGCTCATGCCATCGAGTATCCACCCACTCGGGGGGGTCACCTCGTGCGCCCCTTCACAAGCTTCCGAGGGCACTCTGCTACACTCCGCCGCCCACGTGATCCAGGTCATGGTCGTGCAAAGGAACCGGAATGCACTGGTGAACGTTGTTCACCCCTACTGAACTGGCCTGGAGAGCGCCCGTTAACGCTGAACCAGCGGGTGCGTTCACACGATGGAAACTTCGAGCGAAGTGGCCTCCGCACCTGCGAAAGGGCCCTGAGGGCCCCCTCGGAGGGTCCGAAGACCTCCCCTAGGTGCCATCAGGGCCCTTTTCCTTGTGAAGAACTTCACGAAGCTTCTCCGACAGGCTGTCGCCGGAGCCTCGATAGCTGCCCGCTATGCCACGGATAGGGCAATCCCATCGAGGATGTCGTGCTCGCTGACCACGACCTCGGCGGCTCCGACCCGCTCGACGATCTCCTGGAGGACGAGCGCGCCGGCCACGATGACGTCCACCCGGCCGGGGTGGATGACGGGGAGCGCGGCCCGCTCGGCGTGGGTGGAGGCGAGCAGCATGCCGGTGACCTCGGCGACCCGGGCGGCGGAGATCCGGGAGTGGTGGATCTTCCCGGAGTCGTACTCCGGCAGCCCGAGCGCCAGGGCGGCGACGGTGGTGACCGAGCCGGCCAGGCCGACGAGGGTGGCGGCCGAGGCGATCGGCACGGTCCCGGCGGCGAGGTCGAGGGCGGCGCGGACGTCGGCGCGGATCGCCTCGGCCTCCTCGGCGGTCACCGGGTCGTGGCGGACGTGCCGCTCGGTGAGCCGGACGCAGCCGATGTCGACGGAGCGGGCGGCCTCGACCTCCCGCGTGCCGACGACGAACTCGGTGGAGCCGCCGCCGATGTCCACGACCAGGCGGCGGTCGTCGCCGGGCAGCGAGCCGGTGGCGCCGGTGAAGGAGAAGGCCGCCTCCTGGTCGCCGGAGATGACCTCGGGCTCGACGCCCAGGATCGCCACGACCCCGTCGACGAAGTCCTGCCGGTTCTCGGCGTCGCGGGAGGCGGAGGTGGCGACGAAGCGGATCCGCTCGGCGCCCAGCTCCTTGATGACCGTCGCGTACGCGCGGCAGGCGGCGAAGGTCCGCTCCAGGGCCTCGGGGGCGAGCCGGCCGGTCTTGTCGACGCCCTGGCCGAGCCGGACGATCGTCATCCGCCGGTCCAGCTCGACGAGCGCGCCGGTGTCCGGGTGAACATCGGCGACGAGGAGGCGGATGGAGTTGGTGCCGCAGTCGATTCCGGCGACCCGGGTCACTTGACGGACTCCTTGTCGTCCGAGCGGTCGTCCGCGCACGGATTCACGCACGGCCCCTTGGCCCACCACTCGGGGAGCATCGCGAGGGCCTCGTCGCCGAAGGGGTTCACGCCGGGGCCCGCCACGAGGGAGTGGCCGACGAGCACGTGCAGGCACTTCACGCGGTCGGGCATGCCGCCGGCGCTGGGGAAGCCCTCCAGGACCTCGATGGCGTCGCGGCGGGCGATGTAGTCCTCGTGCGCGGCGCGGTAGGCGGCGGCGAGCTCGGGGTCGGTGGCGAGCCGGGCCTGCATCTCCTTCATGACCCCGTTGGCCTCCAGGGTGCCGATGGCCGAGGCCGCCCGGGGGCAGGTGAGGTAGTACGTGGTCGGGAAGGGGGTGCCGTCGGGCAGCCGGGGCGCGGTCTCGACGACGTCCGGGTTGCCGCAGGGGCAGCGGTGGGCGATGGCGCGCAGTCCGCGCGGCGGGCGGCCGAGCTGGGCTTCGAAGGCGGCGACGTCCGCCTCGGTGGGCTCGGTGCGTTCGGTCTGCGGAGGGGGCGTGTCCATGTCTCGGATCCTGGGTCGGTTCAGTTGCGGTCGGCGTCGTCGACGCCGTCCCAGAGGTTGTCGTACCAGGGCCGGTCGGCCGTGCCCTGGTCGGCGCGGGGGCGGTCGGCCGCCCCGGGGTCGTTCACGGTGAAGCCGGTCTCGCCGGGGAGCACGTAGTGGAGGTGCTCGCGGGCGAGGCGGCGGACGTAGGCCGGGTCCTGGAGGCGGGCCTTCTCGTCCCGCAGCTCCTCGACCCGCTGTGCCGCCTCGGCGGCCCTGCGTTCCTGTTCTTCGATCTCGCCCTGCTGGGAGACGTAGCTCCTTATCGGGTAGGCGAGGGCGACGACGAGGGAGCAGACCACGAGGGCGAGGAAGGCGGCGCGGCCGGTGAGCCGGGAGCGCCGGGCCTGGCGGCGGGTCTGGGAGCGGTAGACACGGGCCGCGGTCTGCTCGCCGAGCAGCCTGATCCGGGTCGCGGTGGAGAACCGGTCCCCGTTCTTCACGGCCATGCCGTCTCGCCTCCCCTGATCACGCGTACGTCCCCGCACACGGTACGGGACCGTGTGCGGGGACGTACGTAACCACAGGTGCCGGGCAGGTCAGCCCTTGAAGCGCGGGAAGGCGCTGCGGCCGGCGTAGACGGCGGCGTCGTCGAGGATCTCCTCGATGCGCAGCAGCTGGTTGTACTTGGCGACGCGCTCGGAGCGGGCCGGGGCGCCGGTCTTGATCTGGCCGCAGTTGGTGGCGACGGCGAGGTCGGCGATGGTGACGTCCTCGGTCTCGCCGGAGCGGTGGGACATCATGCACTTGAAGCCGTTGCGCTGGGCGAGCTCGACGGCGTCGAGGGTCTCGGTCAGCGAGCCGATCTGGTTGACCTTCACCAGGAGGGCGTTGGCGGACTTCTCCTCGATGCCGCGGGCGAGGCGCTCGGGGTTGGTGACGAAGAGGTCGTCACCGACGAGCTGGACCTTGTCGCCGAGCTTCTCGGTGATGACGTTCCAGCCGGCCCAGTCGTCCTCGAACAGCGGGTCCTCGATGGAGACGAGCGGGTACGCGGAGACGAGCTCCTCGTAGTACTCCGTCATCTCGGCGGCGGAGCGCTCCTTGCCCTCGAAGAGGTACTTGCCGTCCTTGTAGAACTCGGAGGCGGCGACGTCCAGGGCGAGGGCGACGTCCTTGCCGGGCACGTAGCCGGCCTGCTTGATGGCCTCCAGGATGAGGTCGAGCGCCTCACGGTTGGAGCCGAGGTTCGGGGCGAAGCCGCCCTCGTCGCCGAGGCCGGTGGAGAGGCCCTTGGTCTTCAGGACGGACTTGAGGGTGTGGTAGACCTCGGTGCCCCAGCGCAGGGCCTCGGAGAAGGACTCCGCGCCGATCGGGGCGATCATGAACTCCTGGATGTCGACGTTGGAGTCGGCGTGCGACCCACCGTTGAGGATGTTCATCATCGGAACGGGCAGCAGGTGCGCGTTCGGTCCGCCGAGGTAGCGGAAGAGCGGGAGGTCGCTGGCCTCGGAGGCGGCGTGCGCGACGGCGAGGGAGACGCCGAGGATGGCGTTGGCGCCGAGCGACGACTTGTCCGAGGTGGCGTCCAGGTCGAACATGGCCTGGTCGATCAGGCGCTGCTCGGTGGCGTCGTAGCCGACGAGCTCCGGGCCGATCTGCTCGATGACGGCGAGGACGGCCTTCTCGACACCCTTGCCGAGGTAGCGGTTCTGGTCACCGTCGCGGAGCTCCAGGGCCTCGAACGCACCGGTGGAGGCACCGGACGGCACGGCAGCACGGCCGGTGCTGCCGTCGTCGAGGCCGACCTCGACCTCGACCGTGGGGTTGCCTCGGGAGTCCAGGATTTCCCGGGCTACGACGACGTCGATGGACGGCACGAGCATCTCCTTCTGGGATGTGACGCTAGGTGTGACGCATGGGTCGCAAGGTCTCGTTCGCCTTGCGACAAGAGCCTAACCGGCTCCGGCGCTCCGGCCAGCCGACCGCCCGTCCCCTGGGACGAAAAAGGACCCAAGAGCATCCAGTCGGGGACGAAAGACCCGGAATCTACTGGACGGTAACGGCAGAACCCCGGTCCCGAGCCACGGGGGAAGAGGGCTCGGGACCGGGGTGGTCACCGCGGGAGGGTCGCCGGGCGCCGGTGAGCCGCCGGACTCACCGGTGCCCCGGGGCTCACTTCAGGTGGAGCTGCTGGCCCGGGTAGATCAGGTCGGCGTTCTCGACGACGTCCTCGTTGAGCTCGAAGAGCTTCGCCCAGCCGCCCTCGACGCCCTGCGCCTGGGCGATCTTGCTGAGGGTGTCGCCGGCCACGACCTTGTACTCGCCGTCGCCCTTCTTGACCTTCTTGCCGGTCGGGGTGGTGACGGTCTTCTTGGCGGCGGCCTGCGGGGCGGCCTGGGCCTTCGGGGCCTGGCGCTGCTCGCTGCGGTTGGCGGGCTGCTCGGTGGTGCGCTTCGGGGCGCTCTGCTGGGTGCTCTGCTTCGGGGCGCTCTGCTGCGGGGCGGCGGCCTCGGCGGCGCCACCGTCGTAGGAGGCGGAGGAGAGGCCCACGCCACAGCTCGGCCAGGCGCCCTTGCCCTGGCCCGCGAGGACCTTCTCGGCGACGGCGATCTGCTGCGACTTGCTGGCCTGGTTGGCGCTGGGGGCGTAGGCGGTGCCGCCGTACGCGGCCCAGGTGGAGGCCGAGAACTGGAGGCCGCCGTAGTAGCCGTTGCCCGTGTTGATCGACCAGTTGCCGCCGGACTCGCACTGGGCGACGCGGTCCCACTCGGAGGCGGTGGCGGCCGAAGCGGTGCCGGCGGCCATCAGCGGGGCGGCGACGGCCGCGCCGGTGACGCCGACGAGGGCGACGACGCGGGTGGCCTTGGAGGGACGACGACGCTTGCCCGTGCCGGAGAACAGCATGGAGTTTCCTCTTCACCGACGCCTGTGAGGTGAGCTGTCGGGTTCGGGCTTGAAGAGTTCGCCCGGCCGCACGTCCTTGCGTGCGGCTTCACCCCTAGCCGGTCGTTCCGTCCGTCTGACTCGACGGCCGGGACCGGCACGAACCTTGGGTCCCCCACTCCTGCCTACGGCGCTTTCGCGACGACATTCCCGGCGGCCGACGGCAGGACTCGGCGTTTCGGTCGACGGGGCCCGCGGTGGCGAGCGGTGACGACCGTAGACACACAGGTGCTCGAAGTTCAAAGAGGCTTACGTCGGACAAAACGCCCCTACTTGCACTCCATCAGACCTCGTTTGTGCAGGTGAGGCCTGACGGAAGCAAACTTTGCGGACGTGACACGCCAGTTGGGACGAAGAGACCCATGTCTCACTTTCCCAAAATCGGACATACGCCCCTGAAACGGCCTCACTTCTCCGCGGAGGCGGCCTTCAGCTCAAGGCTCTGACCAGGGAGGATGAGGTCCGGATCGGCCCCGACCGTCTGGCGGTTGGCGTCATAGAGGGCGTCCCAGCCGCCGACGAGATCGTTCTCCTGAGCAATCTCCGACAGGCTGTCACCCGGCCGCACGGTGTATGCGTCGCTTGCGTCCGAGTTGACGGGGGTTGAGGTGAGCTTGTCCGCAGCTGCGGCATGACGTCCGGATTCCTGCTCGGTGTCCGTTACGTCGCCTTCCTCCGGGGCGGCCTCGCCCCGGTGCTTGCCCGTGCCCTGCGTCGCCGACGGCGCGTCAGCCGCGCCCTCCGCGCCCGGGGTCACCGGCGTGGTGGGCGCCAGGGGGGTCTCCGGGGCGCCCGGGGTCGTACCCGGGGTGCCGGGCGTCTCCGGCGTGCCCGGGGTGCCCGGCGCGCCCGTGGAGGCGTCCGGGGCCGTCGGCGCGGTGCCGTCGGGCGTCTCCGGGGTGGCGCTCGCGGGCGGCGCCGTGACCGCGCCGGTGGCGGGCGGGGTCGCGGGCGTGGCGGGGGTGGCGGGGGTCGTCGGCGTGGCGGGGGTGGCCGGCGTCGCCGGGGTGGTGGTGCTCTTCCCGGCCTCCGGGGCCTTCTCCGTCGCCTCCGCCGCCTTCTCCGCCTCGGCGGGCGGGGTGGAGACGGTCGCGCCGCCGGTCCGGTTGGACTCCGGCGCCACGCCGCCCTCGTCCTCCTGCTGGACGGCGGGGCCCGGCTGCACGCCCGTGGGCCTGCCGTCGTTCTTCAGGCCGGCGATGGGGGCGCAGGTGTCCCAGGCGGTGCTGCCGGAGGAGAGCGCCGCGTCGGCGACGGCGATCTGCTGGGCGCGGCTGGCGAGGTCGGGGCTGGGCGCGTACGCGAGGCCACCGTGCCGCTCCCACGCCTCCTGCGTCATCTGGAGGCCGCCGTAGGCGCCGTTGCCGAAGTTGGCGCTCCACTGGCCGCCGGACTCGCAGGCGGCGACCCGGTCCCAGGTGGACGCGTCGGCGGCGGAGGCGGAACCGGTGGCGAGCAGCGGCAGCGCCAGGGCGGATCCGGTCACTCCGGCGGTGACGACGAGCGCGGGAGCCTGACGGGGTCGACGGTGTCGTCCGTTTCCGGAAAGCATGTCGGGGCCTTTCGCGTGACGGCGGTGACGGCGGGTACGCCTGGGACGGCCGGGGTGGGGCCGAACGTTGGCGCGAACGTAGCCGCATTCGAACGTCCGTCACAAGTCGATGGCTTCGCGATCACGCGAAGATCACATTTCTGACACGCCGTCACCCGCCGTGCGGGGGTGCGGAAGGGGTGAACTCCACCGGAAGCGTGCGCAATCCCCTCATGATGAGTCCGCCGCGCCACCGCAGTTCGTCGGGATCGACCCCAAGTCGCAGGTCCGGCAGGCGGGTCAGGAGGGTGGCGAGCGCGGTCTGCCCCTCCAGGCGCGCGAGCGGTGCGCCCAGGCAGTAGTGGATGCCGTGGCCGTACCCGAGGTGCTGGTTGTCCCTGCGGGCGAGGTCGAGGGTGTCCGGGTCGCCGAAGCGGTCCGGGTCGCGGTCGGCGGCGGCGAGCACGACGAGGACCGGATCGCCGGCCGGGATCGGCTGCCCGCCGATCGTCAGGGCGGTGGTCGCGTACCGCCAGGTCGCCAGCTCGACCGGCCCGTCGTAGCGCAGCAGCTCCTCGACGCCGGTCTCCAGGAGACCGGTCTCTCCGGCGGCGAGCGAGGCCTGGAGGAGGGCGCGCTGCTCCGGGTTCCGCAGCAGGGCGTAGGTGCCGTTGCCGATGAGGTTGATGGTCGTCTCGAAGCCGGCGAAGAGGAGGACGAAGCACATGGCGACGGCCTCGGCCTCGGTGAGGTGGTCGCCGTGGTCGGAGGCCCGGATGAGCCCGGAGATGAGGTCGTCCTCGCCGTCCTGCCGCAGGCCTTCCCGCTTCCGGTGGATCAGCTCGGCGAGGTACCCCCGGATCTTCTTCACCGACCGCGCGACGCCGCCGCGCGGGCCGCCGCCGTGCCGGATCATCATCCCGGCCCAGTCCCGGAAGTCGTCCTGGTCCTCGGCGGGCACGCCGAGCATGTCGCAGATGGCGTAGATGGGCAGCGGGAAGGCGAACTCGTGGATGAGGTCCGCGCTCCCCCGCGCCGCGAAGTCGTCGATGAGCCGGTCGGTGAGCTCCTGCACGCGCGGCGCGAAGGCGGCGACCCGGCGCGGGGTGAACGCCTTCGACACCAGCCGGCGCAGCCGGGTGTGGTCCGGCGGGTCGATGTTGAGGAGATGGGTCATGAGCCCGGCGCTGCGCTCGCCCGGAATGCCGGTCTTGCCCGGCTCGGCGTGGTGCACCGGGTTCTTCGACAGGCGCTGGTCGGCGAGCGCCTGCCGGGCGTCCGCGTACCGCGTCACCAGCCAGGCCTCGACCCCGCTCGGCAGGGTGGTCCGCCGCACGGGCGCGTGCTCCCGCAGCCAGGCGTACGCCGGGTACGGATCGGCGGCGAACTCCCAGCTGAACAAGGCGGGTACGGGCCCGTCGCCGACGCTTCCCGCGGCCGCCGCGGGGCCGTCGCCGACGCTCCCCGCGCCCTCCGGTACGGGCCCGTCGCCGGCGCTTCCCGCCGCGCCCGACACGGGGCAGCCGCCCGGGGCTCCGGCCGCGCGGGCACCCTCGGAGGCGCCGGGCGCGGCGGCCGCTCCCGCCCCTCCGGGCGTTTCGGGTGTTCCGGGGTTTCCGGTCGTACGGGGCTCGCGGGGCGTACCGGGCGTCGGGGCGGGTCCTTCACTCACTCCCCGACCGTACCGTCCGGTCCGGCGCGCCCCTCCGGCCGACCTGACGTGATCACCGGCCGGTGATCACGCCGTGACGGGCCGTGCCCTACATTTCCCGCGTGGACCTCGCCTTGCTCAGAAGCACGTTCGCGGTCGTCGAGAGACGGGCCGAACACGCTGTCACGTACTTCTACTCGCATCTCTTCTGGCGCAACCCCGGCGTGCGCGCGCTCTTCCCCGAGGACATGGTCCCGCAGCGCGACCGGCTGTTCGCCGCCCTCACGCACGTGGTGACCGGGCTCGACGATCCGGGCCTGGACGCCTATCTGGAGCGGCTCGGCCGCGACCACCGGAAGTACCTCGCCACCCCCGCCCTGTACGCGGCCGTCGGCGAGAGCCTGCTCGCCGCCTTCGCGCACGCCGCGGGCTCGACGTGGACGATCGAGGCGGAGAAGGCGTGGTCGGAGGCGTACGGCCACGTCGCGGAGCTGATGCTGCGGGGCGCGGACGAAGCCGCCCGCACCGGTGAGCCCGCCTGGTGGGACGCGGACGTCGTCGGCCACCGGCTCCACGGCGAGGACCTCGCCGTCCTGACCCTCCGGCCCCGGCGGCCGTACCCCTTCCTCCCCGGCCAGTACGCCGGCGTCAGCTCGCTCCGGGTCCCGCGGGTGTGGCGCACGTACTCGCTCGGCAACGCCCCCCGCGCGGACGGCACCCTCGACCTGCACGTGAGCCGGATCCCCGGCGGGGCCATGTCCACGGCCCTGGTGGACGAGGTCCGTCCGGGCGAGACGCTGCGGCTGAGCGCGGCCGGCGGGGCGGCGACCCACCGGGAGGCGCCGCGCGGCCTGCGCACCTACATATGCGCCGGTACGGGCTGGGCGCCGGTCAAGGCGCTCCTGGAGGAGGCGGCCGACGCCGACCCGGAGGCCGAGGGCCGGATCTTCGCGGTGGCCCGCTCCCGCGAGTACCTGTACGGGCGGGAGGAGCTGGAGCGGCTATCCGCCCGGCTGCCCGGCCTGAGCGTCACCTACATCACCTCGGCCCCCCGCCACCCGCGCGACCAGGCGACCGAACGCCTCCTCACCGCGCTGCGGTCCTGCGGCCGCTGGCCCGACCACGACGTCCACCTGGCCGGCCCGCCCGGCTTCGTCACCGAGGTCGCCGAGGTCCTGGCGGAGCTGGGCGCCGACCCGGCCCGCACCCGCCACGACCTCCTCCCGCCGGTGGGCCGCTTCGTCACCCGCCCCGGCTCCCGCGCCGAATGGCTCCTGGAGCGCCCCGCGGTCCACTGGCACGACCCGGCCGCCCGGGCCCCGCGCGAGGACTGACGAGGACCGACTCAGACGCCCTCCGCCGCCCGGATCGCGTCCCGGTACGCCCGGGCCGCCGCGCGCAGCGCCGCCTCCGGGTCCACGCCCTCGGCCTCCGCGCGGACCGCGAGCGCCAGCAGCTCGTAGCCGATGCCCTCGCCGGCCGGAGCCGGCGCGTCGAGGCCCGCGGTGCGGACGCGGCTCGCGAGCTTGGCCGCGAGGGCGAGGCCGGGCTGGCCGACGGGGACGCCGTCCGTCACCGACTCCCGGCGCTTCTCGGCGGCCTTGGTGCGCAGCCAGTGGGCGCGGACGTCCTCGGGGGTCTCGGCGGTCTCGTCGCCGAAGATGTGCGGGTGGCGCTGGATCAGCTTCTCGACGAGCCCGGCGGCCACGTCGTCGACGGAGAACGGCTCCTCGGCGTCCTCCTCGGCGATCCGCGCGTGGAAGACGACCTGGAGGAGGACGTCCCCCAGCTCCTCGCGCAGCTCGTGCCGGTCGCCGGTCTCGATCGCCTCGACGAGCTCGTAGGCCTCCTCGATGGCGTACTTGGCGAGCCCCTGGTGGGTCTGGAGCGAGGACCAGGGGCACCGGCGCCGGATGACGTCCATGATCTGCACGAGGTCGAGCAGCCGGGCGCCGGGAAGGTCGTACGAGCCGGGCAGCAGCTCCAGGTCCGGCATGGCGACACGGCCGGAGCCGGCGAGCCGGGCGAGCCCGTCGGTGAGCGCCCGGTCGCCCTCGCCGGAGGGCAGCACGAGGACGGTGCGGCCGCCGGCGCAGGCGGCGACCAGCTCCTCGGCGGCGGGGCGGACGTGCTCGACGGCGACGCCCGCCTCCCGCAGGTACGGCAGCTGGGGGTGGCGCTCGTCGGGGCAGAGCACCCGGTCGGCGTCCCGCAGCGCCTGCCAGGCGGGCCAGGACAGCAGTCCGGGCGCCACCCGGTGGCTGGCGGTGAGCAGGACGACGCGGCCGGGGTTCTCGGAAGTCACCCTCCGAACCTACCCCGGGGACGGGCTCAGCCCGGAAGCTGCTCCGGTCCGGCGGCCGCCGGGTCCTTGGAGACCTTCAGGAGCCAGGGGGCCGTGTCGGCGCCGGTGTCCAGCTGAACCTTGGTGTCGTCCCAGGCGCCGTAGCGGGGGTTCACGTCGATGTCGAGGGCGGCGGAGGCGTCGGCGAAGAGCGCCTGGAGCTTCTGCTGGCCCTCGGGGGTCTCGGTGATCCCCTGCTTCTCGATGATCTTCGTCATGAGGACGTTGCGCCGGACGACGTCGTCGACCTGGCCGGGGGCGACGCCCTGCTGCTGGAGCAGGACGGCCTCCAGGCCCTCCTCGCCGCCGTTCTCTCGGACGAAGGCCTCGCGGGTCTCCTGGAGCTCGGCGCGGCTGGCGGTGACGCCCTGGTCGGCGGCGACCTTGTCGAGGATCCGGTCGAAGATCATGCCGTTGAGCTTCTGCCGGCCGAGGTCGCCGGTGGCGGCGATCAGCTGGGCGGACTGCGGGGACTTCGCCTGCGCGTCCCGGGCGGCCTTCACCTGGGCCTGCAGGGTGGAGACGTCGATCCGCTCGCCGCCGACGACGGCCGCGGCCCCCGGATGGGCCTCGCCGCCGCACGCGGTCAGCAGCGGGGCCGCCGCGAGGAACGCGGCGGAGAGGGCGAGCGCGGTGCGGCGGCGTGCGGGGCGGTCGTGGCGGCGGTCGCGGCGGTGCAAAGGAGCCTCCCGGGCTGGTCGTGCGTCAGTTGGACGACCTTGCGGTGATCGATGGTAGGGAGTCGCCGGGACCGTAGCCACTACTTCGCGGGGACAACTTCCCTGTCACCGCGTCACGGGGGTCACTTCCGGACGACCGACTCCCACAACGAGGCACCCGCCGCCCGGGTGTCGGCCCGGGCTCCCTCCGTCTCCGGGCCCGCGTGCGTCTCCGCGACCAGGTAGTGCGGCCGGCGCTTCACCTCGTAGTAGATGCGGCCGACGTACTCGCCGATCAGGCCGACCATGACCATCTGGACGCCGGCGAGGGCGGTGACGGCGACGAGGAGGGTGACGTAGCCGGGCGTGTCGACGCCGTTGGCCAGGGCGTCGGCGACGATCCAGCCGGCGTAGGCGAGGGCGAGGGAGACGAGCAGCAGGCCCAGGTAGACGGCGGCGCGCAGCGGCTTGTTGTTGAAGGAGAGGAGGCCGTCGAGGCCGTAGTTGAGGAGCTTGCCGAAGGTCCACTTGGACCGGCCCTCCTCGCGCACGGCGTTCTCGTAGGCGAAGGTCGTGGTCCGGAAGCCGACCCAGGAGAACAGGCCCTTGGAGAAGCGGTTGTACTCGCCGAGCCCGAGGACGGCGTCGACGGTGCGCCGGGACAGCAGCCGGAAGTCGCCGACGCCGTCGACGAGTTCGACGTCGACGAGCCGGTTGATCGCCCGGTAGTAGAGGCGCGCGGTGAGGGTGCGGGTGACCCGGTCGCCCTCGCGGGTGCGGCGGGCGACGACCTGGTCGTACCCCTCCGCGTGCAGCGCGACCATGCGGTGCACCAGCTCCGGCGGGTGCTGGAGGTCCGCGTCCATGATGACGACGGCGTCGCCGGTCGCGTGCCGGAGCCCGGCCAGCATGGCGGCCTCCTTGCCGAAGTTGCGGCTGAAGGAGACGAAGCGGACCCGGGCGGGGTCGGCGGCGGCGAGGTCCCGCAGGATCGGGAGGGTCCGGTCGCGGCTTCCGTCGTCCACGTACACGATCTCGAAGTCGCCCTCCAGGGCGTCGAGTTCCTTGATCACGTGGTCGTGGAAGCGGGCGAGGACGTCCTCCTCGTTGAAGCAGGGGACGACGAGAGAGAGCAGCACATCCGACACCCAAAGGCAGGCCGGTGACCCTCCCGCCCCGCCGGGGTGACGCCGAGAAGACCATTGCGTGAACTGCCCCGCGCCGGTCGCCTCCCGTCCCTCCGGCGCTGCGATATTCGACCCGCCATGCGAACTGCCTTGCGAACCGTCTTGCGAACCAAGCCCGCTGATGTCCCGGCCCCCGGCACCACGGCCGCCGGCTCCGGGGCCTCCGCGCGCCGCGCCACCGCCGGCGCCTCCGCCCTGGCCGGCGTCCTCGCCGTCGCCGCCGTCTGCGCCGGGGACGCCGTGGCCCGGGTCTTCCCCTTCGGGCCGCGCCACCGGTCCGTGAACGACCTGGCCAACCAGTTCGTCCCCTTCCACGCCCACCTGTGGGACCTGCTGCGCGGCCGCTCCGACGGCGGCCTCCTGCTCGACTGGCGGGCCGGCTGGGGCACGAGCTTCCTCCCCGACTACGGCACCTACCTGTCGAGCCCGCTGGCGCCGCTGGTGGCGCTCGCCCCGCGCGCGGACGTCGAGTACGCCGTCTACGCCCTGACCGTCCTCAAGACGGCCCTCGCGGCGGCCGCGACCGCCTTCCTCCTGCGCCGCCTCTCCACCGCCCCCGCCTGGTGGTGGCCCGCCTTCCTCGGCGCCGGATACGCGCTGTGCGGCTGGTCGCTGGTGGAGGGCACGTACAACCCGATGTGGCTGGACGGCCTGATCGCCTTCCCGCTGCTCTGCCTGGTCGCCGAGTGGGCCCGCGAGGGCGTCCGGCCGCTCCTGTCGGTCCTGACCGTGGCCGTCTGCTGGACGGCGAACTTCTACACCGCCTACATGGCGACCCTCGGCGCCCTCCTCTTCCTCCTCGCCCGGCTCGCCACGACCGACGGCCTCCGCCCCCGCCCGCCGCTCCGGGCCGCCGTCTCCACGGTCCTCGGCGTGGGCCTCGCCGCCCCCGTCCTCGCCCCCGTCCTCCTCTCCACTCGCCAGGCGCACCCGGGGGTCGTCCGGGACTTCGAGGCGGCGGGCGCGGCGGACGCGCTGGCCCGGCTGCTGCCGGGGACGTACGGCTTCTCCACGCCGGCGGCCTTCGTCGCCACCCCGGTCCTGCTGCTCGCGGCGGCGCTCGCCTTCCGGCGGGACGTGCCCCGGCGGGAGCGGTGGGTGTGGACCGGGCTCGTCCTCGCCGTCGCCCTCTCCTTCCAGTGGGGCCCGACGCACCTGGTGTGGCACCTCTTCGCCACCCCCAACGGCAGCCCCTACCGCCAGACCTTCGTCCTCGCCGGCCTCCTCGTGATCGCCGCGTACACCGGCCTCGCCCACGGCCTGCCCGGCCGCCGGGCCCTCGCCGCCGGGTCCGCCGTGGTCCTGGCCCTCACCGCCGCCGCCCTTCCCAGCGACCTCGCCACCCGCCCCGCGCTGCTCCTCGCCCTCGCCGGACTGGCCGCGACGGCGGGCGCCCTCGCCCTGCCGCGCCGGGGCCGCCACACCGCCCTCACCGCGCTGCTCGTCACCGGCGCGCTCCTCGGCCAGGCCGCCGCGACGACCGCGTACGCGGACCGCCGGCGCCTCGCCCACCTCGACGACTACCCGCCGTACGGCCCGGAGCAGGAACGCCGGGCGGCGGCCCTCGCGGCGGCCGACGGCTGGCCCGCGTACCGCACCGACTCCGGCCTCCCCCGCGTCGCCGGGAACGACCCGCTGCTCCTCGGCGGGCAGGGCGCCGCCTCCTACAGCAGCCACACCCCCGCCGTCCTCACCGAGCTGCTCACCGCCCTCGGCGGCGGCTGGACCTCCCGCGGCCGCAACCTCCACAGCCTCGACAACCCGGTCGTGGACGCCCTGTTCGGCGTCGGCGCCCGCTGGCGGGACGGCGAGGTGGCGCGTACGGACACGGTGCTGCCGCTGGTGACGGTGCGGCCCCCGGGCCCGGCGCCGGCCTTCGGCCCGTCCCCCTTCCGGAACCAGGAACTCCTCCTGGGCGCCCGGGTGTACACCGCCCCGTCCGCCGCCGGGGCCTGCCCGGCCGGTACGGAGGTCTTCCTCTGGGCACCCGAGCGCACCGGCCCGGCCCGCCTCGGCACCGGCGCCCCGGTGCGGCTCCTCGGCGGCGGCCCCAAGCGCCGGGCCGCCCTGGTCTCCCTGGGCGTCCAGCCCGCACCCGGCGTCCGCCCTCAGGTGCCCGGCGGGCGGGGCCCGGCGGAGCTCGGCTGCCTGGACCGGAAGCGGCTGCGGACGGCCGTGGACGCCCTGCGGGGATCGGCGGCGGTCGCCGTCACCCCCACGACGACGGGCCTCACGGCCCGCTTCCCGCACCCGGTGACCGGCACGGCGGTGGTCGCCGCCCCCGCCGTCCCCGGCTGGAGCTGCGGGGGCCGGACGGTGGAGCCGTACGCCGGCCTCCTCGCCGTCCCGGTCACCGGCGCCACCACCCTGACCTGCTCCTTCCGCCCGCCGGGGCTGCTGCCCGGGCTCGCGGCGGCCGGTCTCTCGGTCCTGGCGCTCGCGGGCCTGGCGGTGGCGCGGCGGCGTCAGCGGCGGCGGGACCTGCGGACCAGCAGCGCGCCTCCGGCGGCGCAGAGCGCGGCGAGCGCGGCGGCGGCGTAGGCGGGCAGACCGGCACCGCTGTCGGCCAGCTCGCCGCCGTCGCCACCGTCGCCGCCGCCGTCGTCGCCGTAGCCACTGGGCTCCGGGGCCGGTCCGGTGGTGGAGGGCTCCGGGGTGGGTTCGGTGGTGGGTTCGCTGGTGGACGGCTCCGGGGTGGGCTCGTCCGTCGGCTCGGTCGTCGGCTCGGTCGTCGGTTCGCTCGTCGGTTCGCTCGTCGACGGTTCCGGGGTCGGCTCCGTCGTGGACGGGCTCGCGGTGGGGGTGGGGCCGGTGCCGTCCTCGCAGCTCAGCTCGGCGGCGAAGGGAAAGTAGTGGATCTCGCCGGCGTTGACGTCGGCGGCGCGCGCGGCCTCCAGCGGACCGGCCGTCAGGGCCTTGGCGACGACATCGCCCTCGATGTTGGCGGGGTCGATGTCGGTGACGTGGGCGCGGGGGGCGTAGACCGTGCCCTCGACCGAGTCGCCGGTGGCGATCGTGATCGCCGTCGCGTCGGAGAAGTTCCACAGGATGAAGGGGGCGTCCTCCCCGCTCACCCCGGCCATGTTGGGCACGTCCCAGGTGAAGACGGAGCCGCTCGCGGTGGTGTCGACGTCGATGACGAGCGGGCCCTTGGCGGTCGGGCGGTCGAGGAAGGTCAGCTCGGAGAGGTCGTTCAGCTCCTCGCCGGTCAGGCGGAGGACGTTGGTCTGCTTGTCGTCCAGGCTGATCCGGCCCGGGTCCTGGACCTCGACGGTGGCGGCACAGGAGGCGAGCGCGTCGGCGCGGTCCCGGTAGGTGGCGAAGAGGCCGGTGAAGTCCATGAGCCCGGGGTGGGGTCCGACGGAGAGGGCCGGCTGCTCGACGGTGAGCTCGATCCGCGGGGTGGAGTCGTGGCCCTGGCCGGCGGCGACGACCTGGGTCTTCACGGGGGCGTCGTTGGCGTCCCGGGTCACGACCTCGCTGCCGCCGAGGTCGCCGACCTTCACGTAGCCGTTCTGGAGGACCTTGAGGACGCCGGCCGGGCTTGCCGCGCCGTGGTCGATCCGGCCGCCGACGAGGAGCGCGGTGGGCTGCGCGTCGGTGCCCACCCTGAAGGTGCCGGGGGTGTGCAGGGAGACGTTGTACCCGGCGCCGTAGGAGAGGTCGCCGCCGACCGCGACGGGCCCCTCGGACTCGGTGGAGCCGAGGAGCGCGTCGGTCTCGACGACCACGCCGAAGCCGTTGTTGCCCGCGACGGGGTTGCCGATGTCGACGGTGGCGGCGACGGCGGGGCGTACGCCGGCGGCCAGTGTGGCGGCGACGGCGCAGGCGGCGATCCCGAGGAACGGGTACGGCTTCGTCATATGAGCAGATTGCGCCGGGCCTGCCGCCCGCCCCCGGTGACACGCCCGGACCTGCCGTCGAATGCAGTAGCGCGGTGCGCGCTCGGCCGCCGGTGGGCGCAGAACGAACGGCCGGAGGCTTCCGCCCCCGGCCGTTCGCTTCGCCTCCTCCGAGGCGGGTGCCCGCTGCTACTTCTTGACCTCGGACAGGCACAGGACGAACTTGTCCGAGTCGAGCTGCTGCGCCAGCGCCGAGAGCTCCTCGCCGCACTTCGCCAGGTCGAAGGTGTCCTCGAAGACCTTCTCGACCTTGTACAGGTCGGGCTTGCCGGAGGAGCAGTCCGCCGTGTCGACCTTCGGGTCGTTCTCCGCGCCGGTCACGACCACGCACTCGCCGACCTTGGCGTGCACCGGCGCCTCGCCGGTGAGGTGCGGCAGGGCCAGCTTCACGGCCACGGCGACGACGATCGCCACGACGATGCCGCCGACCTTCTTCAGGACCTTCTTGCCCTTGGGGGCCTCGGGCGCGGGAGCGGTGTCGGGCACGGCGGGGGTGGACGGCGTCGTCATGAAGGGTCCTTGATTGGCGTGGACGTGATCAGACGCGAACATTACAACCCGCAAATCAGACAATCGCGACCAGAGGGTTCCCGCCCCCCTCACGTTGTGGAGTCGTGATCCTGACGGGGTGTCCGCCCGGCCGCGCCCGCGGGGATCAGGGCCGTACGTACGGCACCGTCATGATCTCCATGTTGTGCCCGTCCGGGTCGTCGAAGTACGCGCCCCGGCCGCCGAAGAGGCCGTTCACCTCGTGCGGCTGCCGGTGGGCCGGGTCCGCGAAGTAGGTGACCCCGGCCGCCTCCAGGCGGCCGATCATCGCGTCGAAGTCCTCGTCCCGGACGAGGAAGGCGTAGTGCTGGCCCTGGATCGGGCCCTCGGGCGCCTGGTAGAAGTCGAGCGTCACGCCGTTGGCGAGGTCGACGGGGAGGAACGGCCCGAAGGGGGCGCCCACCTGGAGGCCGAGGATCCCGGCGAGGAAGTCCGCGGAGGCGGAACGGTCGGAGGAGAAGACGACGGTGTGGTTCAGCTGGACGGAAGGAACGGAAGGAAGTGTCACGCTTCCGACCGTACGCGACCCCTTCCGCCCGCGCCCACCGCATATCGGCCGAAACGATCAGGCGTGGCGCCCGAGTTGGCGCTGGTGCTCCAGGGCGCGGCGCAGCTCCGCCGCGAGCGGGTGGTACGCCCCGTAGAGCCGCTCCGCGTCCAGGAGGAGCCGGTTCAGCTCCGTCTGGCCCTCCGCGTGCCGCCCGGTCGCGAGGAGCAGCAGCCCGGTGCGGCGCCGGATGTCGAAGGCCCGGCCGGGGTCCTGCGCCGCGCCCTGCTCGAAGGCGGGGAGGACCGCGCGGAAGGCGGCGAGCGCCTCGGCGGTCTCGCCGAGCTGCTCCAGGCAGAGCGCGATGTCGTAGCCGAACTGGGCGTTGCCCGGGTCGTCGGCGGCGAGCCGGCGCAGCTCGGGCAGGGCGCGCCGGTACTGGCCGTCGTCGAGGAGGGTGGAGGCGTACTGCTTGCGCAGGATGCGGACGACCGGGGAGCCCTCGCCGTGCTCGGCGGCGGCGGCCGGGAGGATCCCGCCGAGGACGTCGACGGCCTGGGTGAGGGCGCCCTCGCCGAGGAGCCGCTTCACCTCCTCCACGGCGCCCGCCACGTCCGCGCCCCGGGGCGCGGGGGCGGGGACGGGGACGGGGGCCGAGGGCTGCGCGGGGACGGAGATCCGGGGGTCCGCGACGGCGGGCGGCGCGGACGGGGGCCGGGCCGGCGGCTGGATCTGCGGGGGCTGGATCCGCGGGGGCCCGGGGGTGGCCGGCCAGGGCGCGTGCGGGCGCAGGAAGGGGCGGGTGGGGTCCATGGGGCCGGAGGGGGCGCCGCGCGCGGGGAGCAGCGGCAGCAGCGCCTCGTACACCTCGTGCGCGCCGGACGGCCGGTCGGCCGGGTCCTTGGCGAGGAGCCGCAGGACGAGGGCTTCGAGGGCCTCGGGGACCTCGGGGCGGACCTGACGGAGCGGGAGCGGCGGCTCGTGGAGGTGGCGGTGGAGGACGCCGAGGGCGGTGGAGCCGGCGAACGGCACGTTCCCGGAGAGGAGTTCGTGGAGCAGCACGCCGAGCGCGTACAGGTCGGTGCGCGGTCCGACGGCGCCGCCCATGGCCTGCTCGGGCGCCATGTAGGCGGGGCTGCCGATGGGTTCGCCGGTGTGGGTGAGGCGGGTGGTGTCGGAGTCGAGGACGGAGGCGACGCCGAGGTCGAGGACGGTGAGGGTGCCGTCGGGGCGGATCATCACGTTCCGCGGCTTGAGGTCGCGGTGGACGATCGGGACGGCGTGGACGGCGGCGAGCACCGCGCACACCTGGGCGGCGACGCAGACCGCCCACTCCCAGGGGTACGGGTCGTGTTCGGCGAGGTGGTCGGCGAGGTCGGCGCCGTCGACGTACTGCATGACGAGGTACAGGTCGTCGCCGTCGCTGCCGGCGTCGTGGACGGTGACCAGGCCGGGGTGGTCGACGTGGGCCGTGACCCGGCACTCGCGGACGAAGCGGCGGCGCAGCTCGTCGGCGGCGGTGCGCGGGCCGGTGAGGGCGGCCGGGCTGAGGAGCTTGACCGCCACCCGGCGGTCGAGGCGGTTGTCGTACGCGGTCCACACCTGGCCCATGCCGCCCTGGCCGAGGACGGTGGCCAGCTCGTACCGCCCGCCGACGACACGGCCGTTCACCTGTCCTCCTCCTTGCGGAGGAGGTCGCTCAGCTCGTCCAGTTCGGCCCGGACCTGGTCGATGCGGGGGGACGGCGGGGCGGCCGGGGCCGGCGGCGGGGTCTGCGCGTACGGGTTGGCCTGCTGCGGCAGCGACTGCGGGGGCTGCTGCTGCGGCTGCGCGTAGGGGTGCGGGGCGGGGCTCGCGTGCGGGCTCGGGACCGTGGTCGCCGCGCCCGGGTGCGCGGGCGGGTAGCCGTAGCCGTACCCGGGGACGGGCGCGGGCAGGGCCGGGGCGGGGGCGTGGTGGTGGCGGGTGTCGACGATGAGGTAGTAGCAGACCACCGCGACCATCTGGACGAGCAGCACGATCATGCCCACCGTGTTCATCCACGTGTCGGCGAAGCGCTGTTCGAGCGGGACCACGCACGCGATGTTGAGGACGAGCTGGGCCCAGAAGAGGGCCCAGTCCCGGCCCGTGCGGCGCATGATCGCGATCCGGAGCATCGCGACCCAGGCGAGGAAGCCGAGGGAGACGACGACGAGGACGGTGAGGAGCACGCGGACGGCGATGGCCCCGGCGGACGAACCGCCCGGTCTCGGCGCGGGAGCGGGCGACGGTCCGTACATGCGTTTCCCCCAGGAAGCTGATCAGGCTTCGAGGGTAATCGCCCGGGCGCGGGCCGTCACTCGGACCGGACGCTCCCGTCGGCGAGGCCGTCGTACAGGCCCTGGACGAGCTGTTCGCCCAGGCGGGCGGTGAGCCGCAGGGCCTCCTCGAAGTCGGCGAGGGCGCGGTACTGGACGCCGTGCCGGCGCTGGTCCGCGAGCGGGAGCCGGGGCAGCTGGAGGCGGCGGACGTCGAGCCGGGTGGCGGTCGAGGCGAAGCTGCTGGCCTGCCGGTTGTTGGCGGTGCCGCGCAGGAAGCCGGCGAGGAACCACGGGTCGAGGGCGGCCGGGTCGGGGCGGAGCAGCTGGAGGCTGCGGCCGAGGGCGGCGCCCGCGGTGGCGGCGTCGACGACCCGGGCGGACGGGCCGCCGCCGAGGACGGGCACGACGACGTCGCCCTCGGCGACGAGGACCGCTTCCTCGGCGTGGCCGTCGGCGGCCTCCGGGAGGGTGCCGGAGGGGGCGGCGCCGGTGAGGACGTCGTGCTCGGTGAGGACCGGGACCTCGCGGCCCGCGGGGGCGGTGCCCTGGCCGCCGGTGTGGAGCCGGAGGGCGCCGGTGCGGGCCAGTTCGCCGACGGTGGTGAGCGGGCGCGGCTCGGGCGGGGTGGGCACGGGCCGGGGCACGGCGCCGAGGGTGCGGCGCAGGGTCTCGTCCAGGCGGTAGCGGACGGCGGCCAGTTCGGGGGCGGAGCCGCCGGCGTCGGGGGCGGCGAGGTAGCGGGCGGGGGCCAGGTCGACCTCGTCGTCGAGGAGTTCGATGACGGGGACGGCGCGGGCGACGGACTCGTCGGCGGTGCGGCCGGACCAGGCGTCGAGGACCGCGTTCTGCAGCGCGGTCCAGGGGAGCTTGTCGCGGCCCGCGTCGGGCACGAGCCCCGCGGTGTCGACGAAGAGGGCCTCGGCCGGGGGGCGGCGGTCGGGGGCCGGGCGGACCAGGACCCACAGGTGCAGGGGGATGCCGTACGGGGGCGCGGCGCCGGCCGGGAGGGCGACGACGGCCCGCAGGGCGCCGCGGCGCAGCAGGTCGGCGCGGACGCGGCGGCCGGAGCGGCGGGAGGCGACGGCGGGGGGCATGAGGAGGACGGCGGTGCCGCCGTCGCGGAGCCGGGCCAGGGCGTGCTGGACCCAGGCGAGCTCGGACTCGGTGCGGGCCGGGAAGCCGTACTCCCAGCGGGGGTCGTAGGCGAGTTCGTCGTGGCCCCAGGCGCGCTCGTTGAACGGCGGGTGGGCGAGGACGGTGTCGGCGCGCAGGGCGGGGAAGGCGTCGGCGCGGAGGGTGTCCCCGGAGGCGGAGCGGATGTCGGCGTCGCCGTGGAGGGCGAGGCGGAGCGCGGAGAGCGCGGCCAGTTCGGGATCGGCGTCCTGGAGGGCGAGTTCGGCCGGATGGGCGGCGGCGCGGAGCAGGCTGCCGGTGCCGGAGGCGGGGTCGAGGAAGACGGTCGCGGGCGGGTCGCCGGCGTCGGCGGTCGCGGCGGCGGCGAGGGTGGCCATCAGCTCGGCGAGCGGCGGCGGGGTGAGCGTGTACTGGCGCGGGTTGGCGTCCAGGTGGCGGCCGAGGAGGAACTCGAAGCACTGGCGGGGGCCGCCCAGTTCGGCGGCGAGCTCGGTGGCGGCGCGCAGCAGGGGCACGGCGGGGGCCAGTTCGGCGGCGGTGGGGGTGCGCACGGCCCGCGGGACGCCGAGGCGCAGGGTGAGGATCTCTTCGAGGGCGCCGGGCAGGGCGTCGGCGAGCCGCTCGTCGGGCAGGGCGGTCAGGGCGGCGAGGGCGGGGGCGCGCTCGCGCAGGAGCAGCAGGACGCCGCCGGTGTGGACGAGTCCGGCGACGGTGCCGGCGGGGTGTCCGGCGAGCTGCTGCCAGACGCGCTCGCGGAGCGGGACCTCGGCGAGCTTGCCCTGGTCGCGGAGCCAGCGCTCGACCTCTTCGAGGGAGAAGGAGGGGCTGGTGTCGGTGCCGCCCACGGGCTTGGGGAAGTCGGCGTGGCGGCGGCGCCAGTTGCTGACGGCGGCCCTGCCGACGCCCGCGAGCCGGGCGATGCCGGCGGCGGTGACCTCTGTAGCGCTGTCCTCGGGCACCTGAACCCTCCGTCCGTCCTGTGGGGAACACCGAGCACACCGAGCATACCGACGAACCCCGTTCACGGTGTGAGTCGATCCAGAATCCGTGAACACGGTTGACTCGGTTCACAAGCTCTGCTGTGATTACGTCATCGAAGCACGGAGTCCACAGGAATCCTCCTCGACACCTGAAAGGTGTTCACAGTCATGTCGAAGTCGCAGCAGCGCAACTGGTTCGCCCGCCACAAGGTCCTCACCGCGGCCGGCGCGGTCGTGGTCGTCGTCGCCATCGGCGCGGCGATGGGCGGAGGCGGCGGCGAGGACACCAAGACCCCCGAGGCGAAGTCCTCCGCCCCGGCCTCCTCCGGCGACAAGGCCCCGGAGTCCAAGGCCCCCGAGAAGCCGAAGGCCGCCACCGTGGACGGCGACGGCGACTTCGAGGTCGGCTCCGACGTGAAGCCCGGGCTCTACCGCTCGACGGGCAACAAGGACGCGGAGTGCTACTGGGAGCGGGCCAAGGACGCGAGCGGCGAGGTCGACTCGATCCTCGCGAACGACAACGTGACCGGCACGGCCTACGTCGAGATCAAGGCCTCCGACAAGCTCTTCAAGTCCACGAGCTGCGGCACCTGGGAGGCCGTCGACCCCAAGGCCGCCGGCACCCCCTCCGGCACCACCCTCAAGGGCTCCGCCGGCATGCTCAAGATCGGCGTGGACATCGCCCCCGGCACCTACAAGTCCACCGGCAACAAGGACGCCGAGTGCTACTGGGAGCGCGCGAAGGACGCGACCCACGGGGTCGACTCGATCCTCGCGAACGACAACGTGACGGGCACCGCCGTCGTCAAGATCACCGCGAAGGACGCCTACTTCAAGACGGCGGGCTGCGCCGACTGGACGAAGACGGGCTGAGCCGGGAACGGGAAAGCCCCGCCGATCCACTCGGCGGGGCTCCCGGTCCCTCTATCTCAGTGTCTGACGCACCACCACGCAGGGGCCGTCGGATTCGGGCGAGTCATCGACCACGACCCTGAACTCCCGCTCGGGGAACGCGGCCCGCAACCTCGCCGACCACACCTCGGCCAGCAGGCCGGCCAGGGTGTCCTCGGCCTCTTCCAGCCGTGACGCGTCCTGCGGCCACAGGTCGAAGAGGTACCGCACCTCGACGGTGTTGAGGCTCTCGACGAACTCCGTCCAGCCTCGCACGTAGGAGTCGGCGCCCTCCGGCGCTTCACGCCGGCCGGCGACGCGTCGCTCGATCTCCTGCTCGTCCCCCGGCCTGAGCGCCAGGAAGACGGCACCGTCCACGACCGTCAGTTCGGGCCAGAAGAGGCGCCCGAGCGACAGAGCCGTGTAGAGGTCGGCCGAGCCGGAGACTCCGACGTCCCGAAGGATCTCGTCGGCCTTCTCGTGGAGAATCATCCTCAGTACCCCCTCGGCAGGTTCTCCCCTGTGGCCCGTTCTCCGAAGCCACCGCCCTTCGGATAGTACAGAGGCGGCTCCACACCGCTGTGCGGCTTGCCGGTGCCCCGGAAGCGAGGTCCCTTCCTCCAGCCCGAGGGAGCCCTGGGCTCCTTGATCCAGGTCTGGTACCGGGTGACGCGGCCGCTCTCGTCGCGCTCGAAGCGCGTGTGGGATTCGGTGACATCGTCCTCGGGCTGAAGGTGCTCGACGCGCTTCTTCTTGTCACGAGCCTGCGAAGCGCCGTCGTCGTCACCTCCGCCGCCGGGCCCGCACTGGTTCTGGTTGTGCACCAGCACCGCGGAACCCTGGTCGGCCGTCACGACCGTGTCGCCCGCGAACACGAAGTACGTGTGCAGGCCCTCGACACTCAGGTCGTACGTGACGCGCTCGGCCTCGTAGGACTTCACCTCGACGATCGCCGCCGGGGCGCCCTCGCCGTTCTGGAGCTTCTGGCCGACCCGGAGGTCGCCCGCCTGCGTCCAGGCGTCGCGGGTGGACTCGTAGAACTGGTGGTGCTCGGTGGTCTGGATCGTCTTCCGGCCGGACTTCGTCGCGATGGTGACGTCGACGTAGTCGCGGTCGGTCTTGGTGACGATCACCTCCTTGACCTCGTGGACCTCCTTGGTCTTCTTGCCGGGCTCGGCCGTGAGGACCTTGTCGCCCGCCTTGACCTCGGAGATCTTCTTGGTCGTACCGTCCGCCAGCAGGACCGGCGTCGCCGCGGTGAAGCTGTGCGGGACCTTGCCACGCGGAACCGGGCAGCCGCCGAAGCCGCCGCCGGCCGAGCCGCCGTCCGAAGCGCCGTCCGAGTCCGGAGACGCGTTCGACTTCCGGCCGTTGCCCTTGCCCTTCGCGCCGAACGCGCCGCCCATGACCGCGCCGATCGTCGCCGCCTTCGCGGCGCCGGCGACCGAGCAGCCCTCTTCGCTGTTCACACAGGAGGTGCCGTATTCGACCGCGCCCGTGAGGGCCTCCGAGCCGGCTTCCTCCGCGACACCGGTCGCGATCTTGCCGGCCGTGCCGGAGAGCAGCTTGCCCGCGGCGCTCGCCGCGAGGCGTCCGCCGACGCCGCCGGCCGCGCCGGTCACGGCGCCGATGGCGACCGCGCCGAGGAATCCGCCGACCGACTTCGGACCGTCGCTCATCATGTAGCCGACGCCGTTGGCCGCCGCGCCCGCGAGGGCGGCGCAGCCGATGGCACCCACACCGGCCGTGATCGCGGTGCAGCCCGCGAAGACGGCGATGCCGGTGGCCACCGAGGCGATGGTCGAGGCGTGCTGTTTGACGAAGTTGGCTGTCGCCTTCGCCGCCTTCTTGACGGCCCGGCCCACCTTCTTGGCTGCCTTGACCACCTTCTTGGCGACGTGCTTGACGGCCTTGGCGACCTTCCGGACCGCCTTCTTGACGTGCTTGACGACCTTGTGGGCGACACGCTTCACGCGCTTGTAGACGCGTTTGACGTATCTCTTCACCTTCCGGACGCTGTCGGCGACGTACCGGACGGCCTTTCTCACCGCCCGCTTGGCGCGCTTCACCGCCTTCTTGACGGCCCGCTTGACCTTCTTGGCGGCCTTCTTGACGACCTTGGCGACCTTCTTGACGGCCTTCTTGACGTGCTTGTAGGCCGACTTGACGGTCTTCTTGACCTTCTTCTTGACCTTCTTGACGATCTTGTCGGCCCAGTCCGGCCAGTGGCCGGTCGGGTCCATGCCCGTCATCGGGTTGCCGTCCGCGTACGCGTACCGGTTCGCCGAGATCGAGCTCGGGATCCCGTCGAGGCCGACGGTGTCACGGCTGTTGAACTGGCCGGTCTCCGGCGAGTACCAGCGCGCGGCCATGTTGACCTTCGCCGTCGCCGGGTCGGTCCAGCCGGACTGGTAGCCGAGCGCACCGGCCATTCCGGCGGTCTGGAGGACCTTGCCGAAGGGGCTGTACGTCGTCGAACCGGCGAGCGCCTCGCCCGTGGTGGTGAACTGCGCCACCACGTCGGTGTGCAGGTCCGTGAGGGCCAGCACCGCCGAGGCCGCCGTCTTCACGCCGACCAGGCCGCCCGCCGCGTCGCGGCTGTAGGACGTCACGCCGTCCGAGGCCACGTCGTTGCCGGCGCCGGCGTACTGGAACGAGTAGAGCGCGCTGCCCGTCTCGTCCTTGGCGTTGAGGATGCGGTCGAGACCGTCGTAGGTGTAGGTGCGGTCGCCCTCCTGGATGACCCGGTTGAAGGCGTCCACCTTCATGTTCGTGACGCGGCTGGCCTCGTCCGTCACCGAGCTCAGCGTGCCGCGCGCGGTGTACGTGTAGGCGCTGTGACCGTCCGAGGTGAGCCGGTTCCGGGCGTCGTAGGTGTAGGTGTCGCCACCCACCCGGGTCCGGTTGCCGGACGCGTCGTAGCCGTACAGCTCGGTCGTCGTCCCGTTGTTCCAGGAGGCGACGCGGTCGGCCCAGTCGTACGTGTACGTGTTGGCCGTCGAGCCGGTGAGCCCCGTCGTCGTCTTCGACGTCAGGTTGTCGTTCGCGTCCCACCCGTAGGTGAAGGACGCGAGCGTCGCGCCGGTCGGCGAGGTCAGCGTGTCGGTGGTCGGGCGCTGGAGCTTGTCGTAGCCGAAGCTGCGCTTCGCCTTGCCCGTGCCGTAGTCGATCGACGTCACGTTGCTGTTGACGTCGTAGCCGTACGTCGCCGTCGAACCGGTGGCACCGTCGTTCAGCGTCTTGAGACGGCCGGCGGTGTCGTAGCCGAAGCTCGACGTGCCCGAGGCGTCGGTGCGGGAGGTCATCCCGCCGTCGCCGTCGTACGCGAAGGACGAGGCGCCCGACGGACCGTTCGCCGTCAGCAGCAGACCGCGGTCGTCGTAGGAGAAGGTGTTCTTCTCCGTGCCGAGCCCCGCGACCTCCGTGATCCGGTCGTCGGCGTCGTACGCGTACGTGTGGTCGGCCGTGGCGGCCTCCGCACCCGTACCCGACTGGCGGACCAGCCGGCTCTTCACGTCGTACTCGAAGGAGATCGCGACCCCGCCCGGGGAACGCGACTCCTTGATCCGGCCGCCACCGTCGTAGACGGCCGTGAACGTCCGGTCCGCGAGGTCCGGATGCGCCGGCGTCGACGGCTCGACCTGGTTCTCCGGCAGACCCCACGTGTTGTACGTCGTCAGGAACGGGTTGCCCCGTCCGTCGGTGAAGCGGGTCTGGTTGCCCGCCGCGTCGTACCCGTAGGTCGTGGTGATCGACTCGGTCGCGGAGACCGGCTCGACGACCTTGGTGATCAGACCCGAGGAGTCGTACGTGAAGGTCTTGGTGTGCCCGCGGTGATCGGTCGCCGAGACCATGTTCCCGGCCCGGTCGTAACCGGTCCGGGCCGTGCGCAGCACGGCACCCGTCTCGTCCAGGTCCTCCGTCGCCACCAGCTGGCCGTAACCGTCGTACGTGTTGCGGGTGCCGGTGCCGTCGGGCTCGGTGGCCGTGAGCGGCTGCCCGTCCATGTCGTAGGTGAAGCGCGAGACCTTGCCCGCGCTGTCGGTCGTCTCGACGACCTCACCCACGGCGTTGTACTTGTACGACTCCGCGACGCCCTGCGGCGAGACCACGCGGGACAGCTCGCCGCCCGGCGCGTTGTACTCGTTGATCGCCGTGTAGGCCCGCTGCGTGGGCTGGCGCACGATGTCCGTGCTGGTCAGCTCGCGGCCCAGGTAGTCGTAGGTCGACTCCTGGCGGGCGCCGTTCGGCCGGGTGGCCGACAGCTGGTCGCCGTTGGCGTCGTACGTGTACTTCGTGGTGCCGCCGCCGGGCTCGGTGACCGAGGCCAGGTCGCCCAGCTGCGTGTACGCGTACGTGGTGCGGTTGCCGAGCGGGTCGACCTCGGCCGTGACCTGTCCGAGCTTGTTGTACTCGTTGTAGGTCGTGGCCCTGATCGGCGTGGCGGCGCCCGGCGCGAGGTACTCCGGCGTGGTGGTCGAGGACTCCTGGCCCTCGGCGTCGTACGCCGTCGTCACCACGTTGCCGAGCGGGTCCGAGGACTCCGTCGGCTCGCCGAAGGTGTTGTAGCCGGTCATCGTGACGGGGCGGACGGAGACCGGGGTCCCGCCGTTCTGCTCCGCCATGACGGCCGGTTCGGTGACGGAGGTCTGCTGGCCGATCTCGTCGTACCCGTAGTCGGTGACGTTGCCCGCGGTGTCCGTCTGGGACAGCGGCAGACCCCGCTGGTCCAGCTTCCAGGACGTGGTGCGGACCGAGCTGCCCGCGGCCGGCAGGGTGCCGCCCTTGAGCGAGGTGACCTGCGCGGGGGTGAGGGCCTCGGAGTAGACCTGGACGTCGTCCAGACCGCCGAGGTGGTTCTCCGCGTAGGCGCCCTTGTACCAGCGGCGGCCGACCTGCAGCGGACCGGTGGCCTCCCACGGGGTGCCGAACGTCGCGGCCGTGCCGGTCTCGACGCCGTTCACGTACAGGCGCAGCTTGGAGCTCGCCTGGTCGTACACGCCGACCAGGTGCGTCCACGTGTTGACCGCGACCGCGGCCGTGCCCGAGGACACCCGCACGATCGCGGGGTCGTACGTGTCGGTCGCGTGCCGGTTGAAGGTCCAGCCGAAGCCGGTCGAGTAGTACAGCTGGAAGCCGGAGGCCTCCTTGCCGTCCTGCGCGAGGAAGGTCCGGTTGGCGGCCGTGGACGTCAGCTTGACCCAGGCGGAGACGGTGAAGCTGCCCGCGGTGTTCACCACGGGGCCGTCGGTCTGCGCCCACGATTCGGCGTTGCCGTCGAAGACGGCGCTGCCGCCCCGGTCGGTGTTCCAGTGCATGCCGGTGCCGTGGCTGCCGGTGTTGTTGGCGCCGGAGGAGTCCGCGAGGCCGAAGCCCGTGGTCTCGTCCAGCTTGTAGCGGGCCACCGGGGCCGTGGTGCCGTCGTGGACGGTGGCGCCGGTGATGTTGCCCAGGGCGTCGTACCGGGTGTCCGTGGTGGACACGTCACCCGTCGCCGGGTCGCGGTCCGTCTCGGTCACCACGTTGTCGTCCGGGTCGTAGCCGACCGTCGTCGTCCGGGCGAGCCCGTTCGGGTCGAGGACCTCGGAGACGGTGCGGTCGGCCGCGTCCACCGTGAAGGTGGTGCGGGTCTGCCCGTCGTTGGTGATCTGCTCGATCAGGTTGCCGGCGGCGTCGTAGGTGTTCGCCTGCTCCGTGAAGGACTTGCCGGTCGCGGGGTCCTTGCGGAACACGCCGGCCGACAGGCCGTCGTCGGTGTAGGTGTACGCCGTCTGCCAGCCCATCGGGTCGGTGATCGACGCGAGGCGTCCGGCCGGGTCGTAGGCCCGGGACTCCTGGACGAGCGTGGTCGCCGGCGAGGGGTTGTACGGGTCGCCGGTGTAGTTCAGCAGGCTGGTGGTGAGCGGTCGCTGCTCGCCGTCGAAGGTGTAGGTGTTGACCGTCCCCGCGGGGTCGGTCTCCTTCACCTTGTTGCCGTAGGCGTCGTACTCGAACGACGTGGTGTCGCCGCCCGGGTCCGTCCGGCTCGCCAGCTGGTTGTGGGCGTCGTACGTCATCGAGGTGACGCGGGCCGTGTCGCCGCCGGTGAGGTCCTCGACCGACTGCGACAGGACGTTTCCGTCGGGGTCGTAGGCCGTGGTGGTCCTCGCCTGGTGCTTCGCGCCGGTGACCCGGTTGGTGACGGCCGGGGTCGTCTCGGTGAGGACCTGGTCGTTCTTGTCGTACGTCTGGGTCGTGACGAGACCGGCCGGGTTCGCGTCCGAGATCTCCTTCTTGGAGATCTCGCGGCCCAGGTTGTCGTACGTGTACTCGGCCTTGGCTCCGTTGGCGTCGGTGATCCGGGCCAGGTCGCCGTTGGCGTAGTAGGTGTACGTGGTCTGCCGGCCGCCCGGGGTGACGACCTGCGCGACGAGGCCCGCCGGAGCGACCGCCGTGCCGCCCTCCGCCGCCGGGGTGGTGGCGGTGGTGTACGTGGTCGTCGCGGTCCGGCCGTTCGGGTGGCCGGCCACGGGGGGCGTGGTCACCGACAGCAGGTTGCCACCGGTGTCGTAGCTGTAGCTGGTCAGGTACGCGTTGTCCGTCGGGCCCGAGGAACGGCCGTCGCGCTCGGTGAGCATCAGGTCGTTGCGCAGGTCCATCGGCGGGAAGGCCGTGGTCGCGTCCGGGTAGTACGTGAAGTACTCCGTCGAGCACTTGTTGGCCGCGGTGTTCTGGCAGGTGGTCTGGGAGACCGCGTTGCCGCGCACGTCGTGGCCGGTGATCGAGCGGTTGCCGTTGGCGTCCGTGACGGTGTGCAGGAAGCCGCCGGTGTCGTACCCGTAGGTGGTGCGGGCGCCCTCGGTGTCGATCGCGGCGAGCAGGCGGTTGCCCATCTCGGCGTCGTACACGTAGGTGAGGGTCTTGTCCGTCGGGTCGGTCAGCTTGACCGTCTTGACCGGGGCGATGCCGGAGGAGGCCTTGTAGCCCGCCCAGTGGGCGGCGACCTCGGCCTCGGTCAGGCCCTTGGAGTGGGCCGCGACCTCGGCGATGGAGCCGGTGAAGTAGCCGATGCCGGTCGGGGCGCTCGTCCAGTTGCTGGAGAAGCCCGCGCCGACGTAGGTGCGGCCGGTCGCCTGGCTGTTGGCCGCGCCGGTGCAGGTGTTCTGCTTGACGCCGTCCAGGTAGAGCGTCTGCGTGGTGCCGGTGGCGGACAGCACGGCGTGGTGCCACTTGTCGTCCGTCACGACGCCCGTGGACGCCATCGTGGTGTTGTTGCTGCCGCAGGTGCTGCTCCACCAGTGGCCGCGCAGCTTGCCGTCGGTGCCGACGTACAGCAGGTCGCTGTACGCGCCGCCGACGCCCAGCGGGTCGTTGATCGCGCGGGCCTGGTCGGCCATGATCACGCCGGCCTCGGTGGTCTTGAACCAGGCCTCGACCGAGCGGTCCTGCGTCTGGTGCCACGACGCGTGCGGCAGCTCCACGTAGGAGCTGGTGCCGTCGAAGAGCGCCGCCGTCGCGTCATCCGCGCCGAAGGGGCCCTCCGCGCCCTGGATCACCGCGTTGTAGGTGCCGAACCCGGTGTTCACCTGGTTCGCGGCCTGGGCCGCGCCCTGGGTGTCGTCCATGCGCCAGTAGCCGGCCGGGGCGGAGCCCATGACGGCGGAGCGGTAGACCTGGGACGAGCCGGTGATGGTCGGCGGGTTGAGCTTCCAGGTGCCGCCGTTGCCGTCGGTGGCCTGGAGGACGCGGTCGTCGGTGGTGTCGTAGACGACCGACGCCTGGGTCTTCAGGTTGGGCGTGGTGATCTTCTGGAGCAGTCCGGCGGACCGCTTGGCGGCCTGGTACTGCGTGGCGATCACGTCGGCGGGCAGCGGCTCGGCGTGGATGGCCACCTCGGCCAGCTGTCCGGCGAAGTGGCCGAGCTGGTCGGCGGTGTTCATCGCGGGCCAGCCGCGGTTGTTCACACCGGCACCGAGCGAGATGTAGGTGCTGTCCATGGACTTGATCTCGCCGGCCTTGGTGCCCTGCACCGCACCGTCGAGGTAGAGCGTCTGGGTGCTGCCCGCGCCCGTCAGCACCGCCTGGTGCCACTGGCCGTCGTTGACGGAGGCGGCGGACGTGATGGTGGTGCCGCAGGCGCCCGTCATCAGGCAGCCGCGCAGCTTGCCGTCCGTGCCCACGTACAGCGCCGGCGTGTTCTTGAGGGTGTTGACGACCGGGTTCGGGTCGCTCAGCGGCTTGTCACCGTAGTAGAAGAGGACGCCGCCGGCCTGGGTGGTCTTGAACCACAGCGAGACCGTCGTGTACGACGGCATCGCTCCCGGTGCCACCGGCATCTCCACGTACGAGGTGGTGCCGTTGAACGTGGCCGTCTTCTGCGTGGAGCCGGCCAGCACGGAGCTGCCGCCCAGCGTCACGTTCTTGTACGTGCCGTTGTACTGGCCCTGGTTGGCGTCGAGGGCGTCCTTCGCCACCGTGCCGGAGGTCTCGCCGAGGCGCCAGTACGCGAACGGGTCGGCGTCCAGGACCGTGGTGCGGTAGTGGTTGCCGGTCGCGTAGGCGTACGTGGTGCACTTCGACCAGTCGGCCGGCGGGCACACCTTGGTGAGCTGGTCACCGGTGTAGGTGTACTGCCAGGTCTGGACCGAGTTCGCGTCGCCGACGGTGGCCTGGTCGGTGTAGACGGTCTGGACGTGCCAGGCGGACGCGTTGGCGGGCTGGTACCAGGTGAGGCCCAGGTTCCGCTTGGACGTGACGTTGGTGATCTTCGTCAGGCGCTTGTTCGCGTCGTAGGTGAAGGTCTCCGTACGGCCGGCGTAGTCCTTGATCGCGCTCAGCGCGTAGGTGCCGGCCTTCGCGGTCGCCTGCTTGAAGGCGTACTCCGTGAAGTCCTTGTCCGTGAGCGCGTAGCCGCCGGTGACCGCCGCGAGGCGGGCGTAGCGGCCCAGCGGGGGCACGAAGGTGCCGTCGGCGTTGCGGCCGAAGGCGACCTGCTCACCACCCGGGTAGGTGATGATCACGCTGGTGACGACACCGGCGCTGTCCTTGACCTCGACGGCCTTCATGTCGGCGATCGTCGACCAGCCGGCGCCGAACGCGGAGTCCACGCGCGGGTCGAGGCTGTTGTAGGAGCGGTCGATCTCCAGCGACGGGCCGATGACCGGCACGTCGGCGTCGGTGTCCTCGGTCGTGTAGTTGCCGTCCGAGGGGTCGAACTCGTGGCCGTCGGTGTTCATCGACAGGCCCGAGGTGACCGGCGGCTGCGGCACGGCCGTGGTGAGGCTGCTGGCCTCCACGACCTCCGACATGCCGTCGGTGGCGGCCGCGTACCAGCTGTAGCTCTCCGCCCACTTCAGCTTGCCGGCGGGCACCTTCCAGCTGTTCTTGGCGATCGCGCCGGAGCTGACCACCAGGGCGCCGGCGTCGTCGTAGACCTCGAAGGTGTACGAGAGCGGGCTCGGGCCGCTGTCCGCGTCGCTCGCGTAGACCAGCAGCTCCGGCTGGAGGGTGTTGACCTGGAAGTTCGCCGGCGGGTACTGGGCGTTGATCTGCGGCGCCGTGTTCGGCGTGTAGGTCAGGACCAGGGCCGGGCGGAAGCCGGCGGTCGCCGAGTTGTCCGAGTGGAACTTCTTCCAGTGGAGCATGTCGTTGGTCGGCGCGGTGAGCGCGAGGCCGTAGTTGGCCGCGCCGCCGGCGACGTTGTTGAACCAGGTGGTCGACAGCGTCACCGGCATCTTGACGCCGACGCTCGCCGAGCCCGAGGTGTTGGAGCAGGAGGCTCCGGGCGCCGGGGTGGCCGAGCCGATCGAGGCGCCGAAGGACGGGCCGGGGTAGGCGGTGACGCCGGACGGCGTCCACGACTGCGTGATCGGGTGGACCGAGAACGACTGGGCGGCGCAGGTCGAGGACCACAGGGCGTACACGTTCAGGCTGGCGGCGGTGACCCGCTGCCCGGCGAGCGTGGTGCCGAGGGTGCTGAACTGCAGGAACGAGTTGGTCTTGTTCGTGCCCGAGTCGTACGAGCCGACCTTGATCTGGGTCTCGGTGGAGTGGTCCCCGCCGATGGTGTTCTGGGTGTACGTGGAGTTCGACGCGGTGATGGTCGGGTCCACGGTCACCGGGTAGACGCGTGCCGGGTCGTCGAGCCAGGCGCGGTCGGCGGTCATCCGCAGGGCGGGCTGCCCGTCGGCCTTGCCGTCGACGGTGGTGAGCTCGTAGGTGACGTTCCGCGACTGGGCGGCGTCGCCCGAGCGCGGGTCGATCTTGGAGTCCTCCATGTACGCGTGCGGGATGGTCGCGGTGACCTTCCCGTCGGCGTCGGTGAACTCGACGTCGCCGTCGGCGGCGACGCGCGGGGTGAGGCCCTTCACGTCGAGGGGGAAGGTCCAGGAGTTCGCGGCCTGCGGGGAGCGCAGGACGACGTTCTCCTTGAAGCCCTCGGCGAGCGGCACGAGCTGCACGTCGGTGTCGGGGAGGACCCCGGCGTAGGTGACCGTGCCGGTCTTCTCGTCGACGACGGGCGCGGTCTTCGCCGCGTCCCGCAGGGCGTAGGCCAGGGTGCGGCCCTTGCCGAAGTCGACGGAGGCGAGGGCCTTGTCGGCGGCGGTCGGCGCGAACTCGACGTCGAGGGAGTTGGCCGTCTGCTGGAGGCGGCCGTCCTTGTCCTCGGTCAGGCTCGTGTCGATCGGCTTCCAGGTGCCGTCGGCGGTCTTGAAGTTGGTCCGGCCGGTGTAGTGGCGGACGCTGGTGGAGCCGTCGGCGTTGACGTAGTAGTCCGAGGTGGCCGTGGACTTCTTGGCGTCCCGCTTGCTGGTGCGCTCGTCGAAGCTCTTGGCGTTGCCCGGCGCCTTGCCGGTGCGGGTCTCGGCGGGGTCGGCGGTCTCGCGCTGGAAGGGCGCGAGTTCGCCCTTGCCCTTGCCGGCCTTGCGTCCGGCGCCTCCGTCGGCGCTGGTGGCGTCCGAGGACGCCTTGTGGCTCTTGCCGCGGGCGGTGCCGCCCTGCTGGTCGGGGGTGTCGAGGGGATCGTCGCTCTTCAGCCACTTCCACAGGCCCGAGAGGGACATCTCGGGCATGCGCACCGGTTCGAGGACGGCTCCGGTGGCCATCGCGGTCTCGGTGGTGAGCATGAGGAAGAACGCTATGAGCGTGGAAAGAGCCGTAGCCCTCAACCTGCGTCTGCCAGTCTTGCCTGGCGGGAAGAGGCGAGGGCCACGGACCCGGCGTGTCTTCATGGGTCGGCCTTTACTTACGCGTTGCTTACAAAGCCTCGCGAGCTTTCCCGATGGCCGATTGCGTGCGCGAACCAGGGGGGTCTTTTTTACCTTCCCTTTGCAAAGCGGAGGGGGAACGTCCGCTTAGCTCCGGTCTGTCCACCGCCGGCCCCGGCCGACGGGTCAGCCCTCCCGCGCGAACCGCGCCACGACCGCCTCGACCTCGCCGCCGGCCTTCTCGCCGGCCGCGATCCGCGTCACGTTCTCCGGCACCTCGCCGGTACCGGCACCCTCGTCGACCACGACGAACCGGACCCCGCCGTTCTTCGCCGCGGCCTCCGTCGCCGCCGTCACCTGGGCCGGGCCCGAGGCCACGACGATCTCGCAGTCGCGCTGCACCAGACCGTTGAGGAACGGGCGCGCGTTCGCCGCCGTCCGCTCGCCCATCACCGGCACGTACGTCACCCGCACCCGCCCGTCCGCGGACGCGCGCTGCATGCCCTCCCACAGGGGCGCGGCGGGCCCGCCCGACACGATGCCGCGCTCGTCCGTCAGGAGGCAGGCGTCCCGGTCCGCGTAGGACCGGGCGCGGGTGTCCGGGGGCGTGCCCCCGTCGTCGCCGAGGGCGCCCGAGACCAGCCGGGCCGCGAGCAGCCCCAGCAGCACGACCAGGACCGAGCCGACCGCCCAGCCGGCCCGGCCGCGCAGCAGCCCGGCCGCCGCCGCGAGCACGTCGGGCGCGGTGGAGCGGGTCTCCGCCTTCCGGGCGCGGGTGCGCCACGTACGCCTGGTCTTCACGCGACCCGTCCCTTCCCGCGCGCCAGCAGGACGTGCCCGGCCGCGCC
Source organism: Streptomyces sp. NPDC007863 (assembly GCF_040633895.1). NCBI lineage: Bacteria > Bacillati > Actinomycetota > Actinomycetes > Kitasatosporales > Streptomycetaceae > Streptomyces > Streptomyces sp. NPDC007863. Next base: position 146,203 of record NZ_JBEYEI010000015.1, on the reverse strand, counting down.
CGCCGTGGAGAGGGCGAGCAGGACCACGTCGAGGAGGAAGGCGCCGCCGGAGGTGTCGACGGGGGTCAGCGCGACCTGGAAGCACCAGCCGACCGAGACGGCCGTGAAGAACAGCGCGGCGAGCCAGTCCGCGCGGGTCCCCCGGTACAGGGCGAGCGCGAGGGCGGGCACCCAGCCGAGGACGCCGAGGCTGAACACCGGCACGGCGGCCAGCGCCGCCCGGGCGGGCAGCGCGGGCGGCCCCTCGCGGCGCGGGACGGCGCCCTTCTCCAGGACGACGGGGTGGTTCACGGTCGGGACCTCTCACGGGGGCGGGCGCGCGGTGCTTGCACTCGCGTACGACGGGGACGCCGTACGGTACAGCGCCCGCCCCGAAGATCACCCCGCGGGGGCGGCTCCCCCGCCCCGGGTCAGGAGGCGGCGACCGCGTGCCGCACCCACACGTTGGGCTCGACGTAGACCGCGTAGCCGCGCGCGGCCTCGCAGTGGACGGGCACGAGCGCGCCCGGAACCTCGACCGGACCGTCCGTGTCGAAGGGGAGCCCCGTCCACGTCCGCCACTGCTCCAGCGAGCCCGAGACCGTCATCGACGCGGGCGCGACCGCCTCGATCCGGCCACCGGCGCGGACGTGCACCCGCAGCCACGGGTCGTGCGGCAGCCCGTCGGCCTCCCGGGTGCGGACGGCGTACTCGTGGATGGAGGCCCCGGCCTCCAGGTGCTTGCCGTTGGGCCGGACCGGCGCGACCAGCTCGGAGAAGCCGAGCCGGCGCACGTTCTCCCGCATCGCGGCGAGCATCCGGTGCGAGATCCCGCGCCCGAGGGCGCCGGTGTCGACGGTGATCTCGATGGCGCTCACCGTGTCGGGCGTCTTCCCGTGCCGCAGGTCGGAGAAGGCCCACAGCAGCACCTCGTCCCAGCCCCGGTCGGGCAGCGACCGCCGCCCGTCCGCGTCGAGGCGGAACGGCACGCTGAAGCCGCGGGCGACGACGGCGCCGTCCGGGCCGGTGGCCACGAGCACGTACTCGGGGAACTCCCGCACGATCCGGCCCATGTGGGACCAGCCGATCGGGTCGTACATCATGAACTCGGGCCAGAGGTCCTTCATGGACCACATCGGCCCTTCGAGTTCGGGGCGCTCCGCGAGCGTGGTGATCTTCAGTTCGTGGTCCATGGCCCGCAGGCTAGAGACCTTCTGACGCCACGCCAACCGATTATCGGACGGGCCCGTTCAGCCGCCGCACTGCCGCAGCATCGCCGTCCGGTCCGGGCCGGTCACCGCCAGCTCGTACTTCTCCGCCACCTGCGCGAACCGGACCGCGTAGGCGCAGCGGACGCCCTTGGCCGGCGGCAGCCAGGAGGCCGGACCGGAGTCGCCCTTGGCGGAGTTGGCGCGGCCCTGGACCGGAAGCAGGTTCAGCGGGTCGTTGGCGAGCCGCTTGCGCTGGGCGTCCGTCCAGCGGGAGGCGCCCATCTGCCAGGCGTACGAGAGCGGTACGACGTGGTCGATCTGGACCTCGGCGGCCTTCTGCTTGCGCCAGTCGATGGTGGTGCCGGTGTACGGGTCGTCCAGTGTCATCGCCACCACCACACAGTCCGAGCCGTCCCGGAAGCGCAGCTCGCGGCCGTCGCGGCGGAGCAGGTCGTTGCGGGTGTCGCAGCCGTTGCGCGCGAACGGCACGCCGTCCGCCTTGTCCAGCCACGCGTGCCCGAACTCCTCCCGCGCGTACCCGGTGCGCGGCCCCCGCCCCTTGGTGGCGAGCCCCCCGATGAGGTCCCTGGCCCGCGCCCGCTCCTCCTCCGCCGTCACCGGCGCGAGCCCCGGCTTCGTCCCGTCCGGGTTCCGGAAGGGGCTCGCGACCCGTCCGGCGGACGCGGACCCGCCGGACGCGCCCTCGCCGCCCTCGGCGGGCAGGGAGCACCCGGCGAGGAGGACGAGCCCGGACGACACGGCGGCGAGGACGGGGGCGCGGTGGAGCCTTCGACGTATCAGCACCCGGGAATCCTAGGCCCGAAAACCACCGAAAGTGATCATTTCGAGCTGTCCCGGCGCCGCCGGACGGGCCCTAGTCCAGGATCGTCGTCAGGAACTCTCCGGTCCAGGCGAGGAGTTCGCGGCCGACGAGGGGCTTGCCGCCGATGGGGCGGGTGGCGGGGCGCGGGACCAGGATCTGGTGGACGGCCGGCTTGATGACGGACTTGGGGTGCAGCCGCTTCAGACGGAGCTCCTGGGACTCGCGGAGTTCCACCGGGGCGAAGCGGATGTTGGGGCCCTGGAGGACGATCTCGCCGACCCCGCAGGCGCGGGCCAGCATGCGCAGGCCGGCGACGAGGAGGAGGTTCTCGACCGGCTCGGGCAGCTTGCCGTAGCGGTCGGTGAGCTCCTCCCGCACGGCCTTGACGTCCTCCTCCGAGTTCGCGGAGGCGATGGCGCGGTAGGCCTGGAGCCGCAGGCGCTCGCCGGGCGCGTAGTCGTGGGGGACGTGGGCGTCGACCGGCAGCTCGATCTTGACCTCCAGCGGGGCCTCCTCCTCCGCACCGCCCTCCAGGGAAGCGCGGTAGTCCGCGACGGCCTCGCCGACCATGCGGACGTACAGGTCGAAGCCGACGCCCGCGATGTGGCCGGACTGCTCTCCGCCGAGGAGGTTGCCCGCGCCGCGGATCTCCAGGTCCTTCATCGCCACGTACATGCCGGCGCCCATCTCGGTGTGCTGCGCGATGGTCGCCAGCCGCTCGTGGGCGGTCTCCGTGAGGGGCTTCTCCGGCGGGTAGAGGAAGTAGGCGTAGCCGCGCTCGCGGCCCCGGCCGACGCGGCCGCGCAGCTGGTGGAGCTGGGAGAGGCCGAAGTTGTCGCCGCGCTCCACGATGAGGGTGTTGGCGTTGGAGATGTCGATGCCGGACTCGACGATCGTCGTCGAGACGAGCACGTCGAACTTCTTCTCCCAGAAGTCGACGACGACCTGTTCCAGGGCCGACTCCGTCATCTGGCCGTGGGCCGTCGCGATGCGCGCCTCGGGGACGATCTCGCGGAGCCGGGCCGCCGCGCGGTCGATGGAGTCCACACGGTTGTGGATGTAGAAGACCTGGCCCTCGCGGAGCAGTTCGCGGCGGATCGCCGCGCCGATCTGCTTCTCCTCGTACGGGCCGACGAAGGTGAGGACCGGGTGCCGCTCCTCCGGCGGGGTGGTGATCGTCGACATCTCGCGGATGCCGGTGACCGCCATCTCCAGCGTACGGGGGATGGGGGTGGCCGACATGGTGAGGACGTCGACGTTGGCGCGGAGCTTCTTCAGCTGCTCCTTGTGCTCGACGCCGAAGCGCTGCTCCTCGTCGACGATGACCAGGCCGAGGTCCTTGAACTTCGTCTCCGACGAGAACAGCCGGTGGGTGCCGATGACGACGTCGACGGAACCTTCCTTCAGCCCCTCCAGCGTCGCCTTCGACTCGGTGTCCGTCTGGAAGCGGGACAGCGCGCGGACGTTCACCGGGAACTGTCCGTACCGCTCGGAGAAGGTGCCGAAGTGCTGCTGCACCAGGAGGGTCGTCGGCACCAGGACGGCGACCTGCTTGCCGTCCTGGACCGCCTTGAAGGCGGCCCGCACCGCGATCTCCGTCTTGCCGTAGCCGACGTCGCCGCAGATCAGCCGGTCCATCGGGACCGTCTTCTCCATGTCCTCCTTCACCTCGGCGATCGTCGACAGCTGGTCGGGCGTCTCCGCGTACGGGAAGGCGTCCTCCAGCTCCCGCTGCCACGGGGTGTCGGGGCCGAAGGCGTGCCCGGGGGCCGCCATCCGGGCGCTGTACAGCTTGATCAGGTCGGCGGCGATCTCCTTGACCGCCTTCTTCGCCCGCTGCTTCGTCTTCGTCCAGTCCGCGCCGCCCAGCCGGTGCAGCGTGGGCGCCTCGCCGCCGACGTACTTGGTGACCTGCTCCAGCTGGTCCGTCGGGATGTACAGGCGGTCGCCGGGCTGGCCGCGCTTGGCGGGGGCGTACTCGACGAGGAGGTACTCGCGGGTCGCGCCCTGCACGGTCCGCTGCACCATCTCCAGGTAGCGGCCGACGCCGTGCTGCTCGTGCACGATGTAGTCGCCGACCTCCAGGGTCAGCGGGTCGATGGTCTTGCGGCGCTTGGCCGGCATCCGCTGGCCGTCCTTGCCGGCCGCCTTCTGCCCGGACAGGTCGGTCTCGGTGAGGACGGCGAGCTTCAGCGCCGGATCGACGAAGCCGAAGTCGATCGAGCCGCAGGCCACGTGGACGACGGCCGGGTCGACCCGGGTCAGGTCGGCCGTCAGACGGGCCGCGATGCCCTCGCCGCCGAGCACCTCGACGGTGCGGGACGCCGGGCCGTGGGCCTCCGTCACGTACACCGTCCGCCAGCCGTCGGCCAGCCAGCCCTTGGTGTCGGCGAGCGCGCGGGCCGTGTCGCCGCGGTACGTCTCCGGGGCGCGCATGCCGAGCGCGAGGGTGTCGCCGTCGGTCTCGGCGTCGGCCGCGAACGGCGACACCGACCACCACATCATGCCGAGCTCCCGCGCCCGGTCGCGGACGTCCGCGATCCCCCACAGGGAGGCCGCGCCGACGTCGATCGGCGCCTCGCCGCCGCCGGCCGTCGCCGCCCACGAGGCCTGCAGGAACTCCTGGCTGGTGGCGACCAGGTCGGCGGCGCGGGTCCGCACCCGCTCGGGGTCGCAGACGACGGCCATCGCCCCGGCCGGGAGGACGTCGAGCAGCAGCTCCATGTCGTCGACGAGGACCGGCGCGAGGGACTCCATGCCCTCGACGGCGATGCCCTCGGCGATCTTGTTCAGCATCTCGCCGAGCTCCGGGTGCTCCTCGGCGAGCGCCGCGGCCCTCCCCCGCACCTCGTCCGTCAGCAGCAGCTCGCGGCAGGGCGGCGCCCACAGGCCGTGCGCGGCGACTTCGAGCGAACGCTGGTCGGCGACCTTGAAGTAACGGATCTCCTCGACGTCGTCGCCCCAGAACTCGATCCGGAGCGGGTGCTCCTCGGTCGGCGGGAAGACGTCCAGGATGCCGCCGCGGACGGCGAACTCGCCGCGCTTCTCGACCAGCTCGACCCGGGAGTAAGCGGCGGCGGCCAGCCCCTCGACGATGTGGTTCAGGTCCGCCGTCGCCCCCGACCTGAGCGCCACCGGCTCCAGGTCCCCCAGCCCCTTCACCTGCGGCTGGAGCACGGACCGGATCGGCGCGACGACCACGGACACCGGGCCCGCGGCCGGGTCGTCCGGGCTCGGGTGGGCGAGCCGGCGGAGGACGGCGAGACGGCGGCCGACGGTGTCCGAACGGGGCGAGAGCCGCTCGTGCGGCAGCGTCTCCCAGGACGGGTACTCGACGACGGTGTCCGGGTCGAGGAGCGAACGCAGCGCCGCCGCCAGGTCCTCGGCCTCGCGGCCGGTCGCCGTCACCGCGAGCACCGGACGCCCCGAGTCCCTGGCCAGCGCGGCCACGGCGAAGGGCCGGGCCGCCGCGGGCCCGACCAGGTCCACGTGCGGACGCTTTCCGTCGGACGCGGCCGTCACCGCCTCCGCGAGGGCCGCGTCCTTGACGACGAGGTCGAGCAGACCGTGCAGGCTCATGGAGCTTCCATCCCGGTACGTACGAGGGTGAACGGACAAGCGGCAACGCGAACCACCCGACACGTGAACGGGCCGGGGCCTCCACCCTACGACGCGCCGCCCCGTTCCGTTGCGGGCGCTGGTCCCACCGGGCGGCCACGACGGAACGGGACGACGGCGGGGGCCTCACCCGATGGGGTGAGGCCCGGGGGCGCCGGCGCGGTCGGCGCTACTCGCTCGCGATCGCGTTCAGGACGTTCATGCGGCCCGCGCGGAACGCCGGGACCAGCGCCGCGAAGAGCCCCACGAAGGCCGAGCCCACGAAGACCGTGAGGATCGTCGGCCAGGGGATCTCCAGGACCCCGAAGCCCTCCAGGGCGAGGAGCTGCTGCGCGGCCGTGCCCCAGCCCATGCCCAGGCCGAGGCCGAGCAGCGCGCCGAAGAGGGCGATGACGACCGACTCCAGACGGATCATGCGGCGCAGCTGCCGGCGGGAGAGGCCGATGGCCCGCATGAGGCCGATCTCGCGGGTGCGCTCGACCACCGACAGGGCCAGCGTGTTCACCACGCCGAGGATCGCGACGACGATCGCGAGCGCGAGGAGGCCGTAGACGATGTTCAGGAGCTGCCCGACCTGGTCCTGGAGGTCCTCCTTGTAGTCGGCCTGGTCGGAGACCGTGTACTGGGGGTACGGGGCCAGCGCCTCCTTCAGCGCGGCGTACGCCGTCTCCTCCTGGCCGTCCTTCGCGCTCGCGAGCAGCAGCCCGCTGGCCGGCAGCCGCTCGGCCGGCAGGTGCGCACGGACGGTGGTGACGTTCGTGTACAGCGCGCCGTTGTCGACGTTCCCGGTGTCCGCCGTGATCGCCGCGACCTTCAGCTTCGCCGTCGAGCCGTGCGCGAAGGCGACGGTGAGGGTGTCGCCGACCTTCACGCCGTGCGCGGTGGCGTAGTCGCTGCCGACGGACATCGCGCCGGGGGCGTACGCGGCCGTCAGGTCGCCGGCGGCCACCTCGCGCCTGAGGTCGCCGACGTACGACGGTTCGGTCGCCGCCAGCCACTCCTTGGAGACGGTCCCGGCCGGGTCGGTGATCCGCACGTCCACCGGCCGGTACTCGGTGACGTGGTCGAGGCCCGCCGTCCGCTCCACCGCGGCCTGCGCCTGCGGCACGATCGGCGCGCCCATCCGGTTCTGCACGATGTAGTCCGCGCCGACGGACCGGTCGAGCTCGTCGGTGGCCGAGGCGACCATGGAGGAGCCGACGACGGACAGGCAGGCGACGAGCGCGAGGCCGATCATCAGGGCCGCGCCGGTCGCGCCGGTGCGGCGCGGGTTGCGGAGCGCGTTCCGCTCGGCCATCCGGCCGACGGGCCCGAAGACCCGCAGGACGACGGCGCCGAGGACGCGGACGACGCCGCCCGCGAGGACCGGGCCGATGACGACGAAGCCGAGCAGCGACAGCACGACGCCGGCGCCGAGCCAGAGCGACCCCGTACCGGCCTTCTCGGCCTCGGTCGCGGCCCACAGCGCGCCGCCGCCCGCGAGGGTGAGGAGCAGGCCGGCGGCGCCGCGGACCCGTCCCGCGCGGCCGTCGGCGGGGGTGCCGGCGTCGCGGAGGGCGGCCATCGGGGAGACCTTGCCGGCCCGGCGGGCGGGGACGTACGCGGCGAGGACGGTGACGAGGACGCCGAGGGCGAGACCGACGACGGGGGTGGTCCAGGCGACGGTGAGGTCGCGGGTGGACAGCTCCATGCCCATGGTCGACATGAGCTCCATCAGCCCGACGGCGAGTCCGACGCCGGCGGCGACGCCGGCGACCGAGCCGATCAGTCCGAGGAGGACGGCCTCGACGAGGACGGAACGGTTGATCTGCTTCCGGCCGGCGCCGATGGCCCGCAGCAGGCCGATCTCGCGGGTGCGCTGGGCGACCAGCATGGAGAAGGTGTTGACGATGAGGAAGATGCCGACGAGGAAGGCGATCCCGGCGAAGCCGAGCATCGCGTACTTCATGACGTCGAGGAAGCCGGCCAGGTCCTCGCTGCCCTCGTCGGCGACCTCGGCGGCCGTCTGCACCTTGTAGCCGTCGCCGAGCGCGGCGGCGACGTCCGCCTTCAGCGCGGTGTGGGCGACGCCCGGCTCGGCCTCCACCATGACCTGGGTGAACACGCCCTCCTTGCCGAGGAGCTGCCGCTGCGCGGTGGCGGTGTCGAAGTAGACGAGGGTGGCGCCCGGGTTGGTGACCTTGAACTCGACGATGCCGGAGATCGTGGCGGTGAAGTCGCCGTCGGCGGTGATCGTGCGCAGCGGGGCGCCGAGCTCCAGGCCGTGCTTGTCCGCGGTGCCGCGGTCGACGACGACGTCGGTGGGCCCGCGCGGCTCGTGGCCCTCGACGAGCTCGACCGTGCGGAGCTCGTACGGGCTCCAGTCGGCGGCGATCGTCGGGGCGCCGCTGGTCGGGCCGACGTTCTTGTTCGCCCGGTCGACGACGGTGACGCCCATGGAGCTGACGGAGCCCCTGGCCTCGGCGACGCCCTTCGCGCCGCGCACCTCGGCGACGACGGAGGCCGGGAGGGACTCGGGGCGGCCGGTGTCCGGGGTCTCGTCCGAGGCGTCGGCCGAGACCGGGGAGACGGTGACGTCGGAGGCGGTGACGGCGAAGAGCTTGTCGAAGGTCGTGTTCATGGTGTCGGTGAAGACGAGGGTCCCGGACACGAACGCGACGGAGAGGAGCACGGCGACGGCGGAGAGCGCCATCCGGCCCTTGTGCGCGAGGAGGTTGCGCAGCGAGGTTCTGAGGACGGTCATGACGTCCGCCCGCGCGCGTCGAAGTCGGGGGTCTGGGGGTTTCCCCCGGAAAAGAGGAGCATCCGGTCGAGGACGGCTTCGGCGGTGGGCCGCTCCATCTCGTCGACGATCCGCCCGTCCGCGAGGTACAGCACCCGGTCCGCGTAGGAGGCGGCGGCCGGGTCGTGGGTGACCATGACGATCGTCTGCCCCAGCTCGTCCACGGAGCGGCGCAGGAAGCCGAGGACCTCGGCGCCGGCCCGCGAGTCGAGGTTGCCGGTCGGCTCGTCGCCGAAGATGATCTCCGGCCGGGCGGCGAGCGCCCGGGCGACGGCGACGCGCTGCTGCTGGCCGCCGGAGAGCTCGGACGGCCGGTGCTTGAGGCGCCCGGCGAGGCCGACGGTCTCGACGACCCGGTCCAGCCACTCCTTGTCGGGCCTGCGCCCGGCGATGTCCATGGGCAGCGTGATGTTCTCAAGCGCGCTCAGCGTCGGCAGCAGGTTGAACGCCTGGAAGATGAAGCCGATCCGGTCCCGGCGCAGCCGGGTGAGCTTCTTGTCCTTGAGGCCGGTGATCTCGGTCTCGTCGAGGAAGATCTGTCCGCCGGTGACGGTGTCGAGCCCGGCGAGGCAGTGCATCAGGGTCGACTTGCCGGACCCCGAGGGGCCCATGATCGCGGTGAACCGGCCGCGGACGATGTCCACGTCGACGTGGTCGAGGGCGACGACCCGGGTCTCCCCCGCCCCGTACGCCTTGACGACCTGCCGCGCCCGCGCGGCGACGGCCGTCTTCCCTCCGGTACCCCCGTGCCTGGGAATGGTCACAGCCGAAGTCACGGTCTTCTCCTCAACGGAAGCGGGTGGGTGTTGTAAGACCAAGCTAAGAACCGCACCCGTCCCTTCTCGTCCTCCGCCGGGACGACCGTCCCCTGGCTCGCATGGGGGAGCTTCCCTTAGGGGTTCCTCAGCCCGTGGTCGGAGTGAGACCCTGTCCGCGCACATTTAGGTGTACGAAGAAAGGAAGAGGCGCGTGGCGACGGACGGCAGAACGGCCCCGAGGCGGACCCGCCCGGAGAAGCCGCCCGCGCACCCGCGCCGCGGCCCCGTCGTCGCCGCCCTGATGCTCTGCATGGGGCTCGCCGCGCTCGACGGCACCATCGTCGCCACCGCCGTCCCGCAGATCGTCGGCGACCTCGGCGGCCTCTCCGTCTTCTCCTGGCTCTTCTCCGGCTACCTCCTCGCCGTCACCGTCACCCTCCCCGTGTACGGCAGGCTCAGTGACACCTACGGCCGCAAGCCGGTCCTCGTCGCCGGCGCCGTCCTCTTCCTGCTCGGCTCCCTGCTCTGCGCCGCCGCCTGGAACATGGCCGCGCTCATCGCCTTCCGCGTCGTCCAGGGCCTCGGCGGCGGCGCGCTCCAGGGCACCGTCCAGACCATCGCCGCCGACCTGTACCCGCTCAAGGAACGCCCCAGGATCCAGGCGAGACTCTCCTCGGTCTGGGCCACCTCCGCCGTCGCGGGCCCGGCGGCCGGCGGGCTCCTCGCCGGTTACGCCGACTGGCGCTGGATCTTCCTCGTCAACCTGCCGCTCGGCGCCGCCGCCCTCTGGCTGATCGTCCGCCACCTGAAGGAGCCCGCCAGGCCCCCGCGCACCGGCCCGGTCCGCGTCGACTGGGCCGGCGCGCTCGGCGTCTTCGCGACCGGCGCGCTGCTGCTGACCGCGCTCGTCCAGGGCGGCGTGGCCTGGCCGTGGCTCTCGCCCCCGTCCCTGGCCCTCCTCGGCGGCGCGGCCCTCCTCGCCGCCGTGACCGTGGCCGTCGAACGCCGGGCGGCGGAGCCGATGCTGCCCGGCTGGGTGTGGCGCCGCCGCACCATCGCCGCCGTCAACGTGGCCCTGGGCGCCCTCGGCCTCCTCATGGTCGCCCCGACCGTCTTCCTCCCGACCTACGCCCAGTCGGTCCTCGGCCTGGGCCCGATCGCCGCCGGCTTCGTCCTCTCCGCCTGGACCCTGAGCTGGCCGATCTCCGCGGCCTTCTCCAACCGCGTCTACACCCGCGTCGGCTTCCGCCTGACCGCCGTCCTCGGCATCTCCGGCGCCCTCGCCTGCCTGCTCGCCTTCCCCTTCCTCCCCTACCCCGGCGAGGCCTGGCAGCCGGCCCTGCTGATGCTGGCGCTCGGCGGCTGCCTGGGCCTCTTCCAGCTCCCCCTCATGGTCGGCGTCCAGTCGACCGTCCCCTACGAGGAACGCGGCACCACCACCGCCTCCGTCCTCTTCTGCCGCCAGGTCGGCCAGAGCGTCGGCGCCGCCGCCTTCGGCGCGGTCGCGAACGCGGTCCTCGCCGCCCGCCTCGGCGGCGACACCGACCTCGACGCCCTCGCCGGCTCCCTCGACACCACCGACGCGATCCGCCGCGCGGTCGACGCCGCCGTCGACTGGGTCTACTTCGGCGCCGCGGCCGCCGCCGCCCTCGCCCTCCTCGCCCTCCTCACCCTGGCCCCCCGCCGCTTCCCGGTCCTGAAGGAGGTGTCGGGGGACGGGGACCGGCCGGAATAGCCCCGCGCGGCGCCGGGTTGGCCCGGACATGCACCCCGCTCCGGAACCGCGCGCCGGTCTCCACCCGCTGCTCGCGGCCCGGTTCAGCCCCGCCCGCTTCGACCCGTCCGGTACGGTCGACGACCCCACGCTGAACCTGCTCCTGGAGGCGGCCCGCTGGGCCCCCTCCGCGGGCAACTCCCAGCCGTGGGGCTTCTTCACGGCGCGCCCCGGCGAGCCGGAGCACGCGCGCGTGGTGCCGCACCTCGCCCCCAGCGCGGCCCGGTGGGCGGTGGACGCCGGCCTCCTCGTCGTCGCCCTGACCCGCCGGCACGTCGACGGTTCGGGGCTCCGGTACTCCGAGTTCGCCGACTACGACCTCGGGCAGGCCGTCGCCCACATGACCGTCCAGGCACAGGCGATGGGCCTGTGCGCCCACCAGTTCCGCGCCTTCGACCTGGAGGGGATCACCAAGGAGCTGGACCCCGCCCCGGGCTGGGCCGTCGTGTCGATGGTCGCCCTGGGCAGGGCCGCCGGCGCCCCGCCCGGGGGCCGGGAGCGGCGCGCCCTCGCGGAGCTGCTCGCCGCCCCCTGGGCCCCGGCGGAGTAGGACTCAGAAGAGGGAGTCGTACGCCGAGTCCTGCGTCAGGCCCGCTCGGGCGCCCCGCCTGAAGGGGGCGGACCAGTCCCCGGTGCCGGCGTAGAAGGTCTCGTCGCCGTTCCACGCGACGAGGTCGGCGCGGCCGTCGCCGTTGGCGTCGCCGACGGCGGTGAGCCCCTTGAACGCGCCCCAGCCGCCGCCGACCTGCTTGCGGGCGGCGAAGGTGCCGTCGCCCTTGCCGAGGTACAGCCACAGCACGCCGGAGCGGTCCCGGGCGAGGAGGTCGCCCGCGGCGGCGCCGCCGAGGTTCCCGGCGGCGGTGATCTCGTTGTAGACCTGCCAGCCGCCGCCGATCCGCTTCCGGGCGGAGAACGGCGCCTTGGCGTTGCCGGTGCCCGGGTGGAGCCAGAGGACGCCGGTCTTGTCGAGGGCGAGGACGTCGGGCCGCCGGTCGCCGGTGACGTCGCCGCCGCCGGTGATCCGGTCGTACGTCTGCCAGCCGCCGCCGATCTGGGTCCGGGGCGCGAGCGGCGCGTTCCGGTTGCCGGTGCCCTGGTACAGCCAGAGCATGCCGGAGCGGTCGCGGGCGATGCTGTCGGGGGCGGAGCTCCCCGCCGCGTTCCCGACGGACACCAGCCGGTCGTACGTCTGCCAGCCGCCGCCCACCCGCGAACCACCGGTCCCGGTGAGCGAACCGCCGGTGGCGGCGGGCCGGGTGCCGTAGCGCCACAGCACGCCCTGCGGGTCCCGGGTGAGGAGGTCGGCGGTGCCGTCGTCGTCGTAGTCGTGCGCGGCGGCGGGCCGGGTCACCGAGAACCGTCCGGTGGCGACGAGGTCGGGGCCGATGCCGTCGTCCGGACGGGCGGTGAGCTTCCACTCGTACGTGCCGTTGCGCGCGGGCGCGCCCCAGTCCTTCGCCTCCAGGTCCTTGCCGTCCCAGCGCCAGGTGACGCGGCGCGGCTCGCCGGCGGCGCCTTCCGCGGGCCAGGCCTGCGAGACGCTCTTCCCGCTGGGCACATGGGTCAGGGTCATCGTCACCCGGGCGTCCCCCCGGGAAAGGTCCCAGCCGAAGTCGACGCCGCGCGCCGCCTGTTCGCCGGTGATCTCGTTCGGGGTCGCGTGGCCGGTGAGGGCGACGACGGTCGACTGTCCGGTGGACGCGACGAGTTCGACCGTCGGCCGGCCGCCGTCGGCACGCGGCGCGATCCGGTACAGCCCCTCGCCCTGCTCGGGCGTGCCGCCGCGGACGAGCAGCGTGCCGTCGGGTCCGACGACGGCGGAGGAGAACGCGGTGAGGGCGACGAAGGTCTCTGCCGGGTTCCCGATCGACTGGAGGGTGAAGGGCAGCCGCGTCGTGGCCTCCCCGCCTTCGGCGGACCCGGCCCCGTCGATGTGGGCCTCCTGGCCGGACGCCAGCCAGCCGCCGACGAGGTACACGGGGTCGCTCACGTCGTACTCCGACGGGAACCAGAGCTGGCGGGTCGAGCCGCCGCGCGGATGAACGGCGATCCCGTGACCGCCCGGCACCCTCGCCTCCCGCCAGGCCACGTGGGTGGCGGAGACCGCGCCGTCCCAGGCCCACGCGTCCGGGCCGACGGGGTACCAGCGGGTCTCGCCGGTGGCGAGGTCGGCGAAGATCTTGGCGGGGAACCCCTCGTCGCCCACCCGGCAGTCGTAGAGCGCGGCGCCGGTGTCGGTCCAGGCACCGTCGCCGTTCTCGCAGTCGACCTGGACGCCGCCCTCGACCTTGCGGAACTCGGGCGTGCCGCCCGCGAGGACGGCGGCGTCGAGGGGGGTGGCGTACTGGACCGTGTTGCCGCCCTCGTACCGCTCGACGAGGAGGGTGCGGTCCGCCAGGCCCGCGTAGGTGTAGCCGCCGAGCGCGTCGAGGTCGATCACGACCGGCGCCGCGTCCGGCTTCGCCATGTCGTGGACCTTCAGCAGCGAGCTCACGCTCATCAGCTTCCGGTCGCCGGTGACGACGAGGTCCGAGCCGCCCCCCGCCGCGTCGGCGCCCGGCAGCACCGTCGACGTCCCGTCCGCGTACCGCGTCCAGCGGAACTCCGGCGTCTCACCGCGGGTCTTCGACAGGAAGCCGCTGGGGCCCGCGCCGACGACGTCCGCGTCGCGCGGGAACGTGACGGCGGACGCCTGCTGGTCCTGCGCGGCGACCGGCGCGGCGGCCGCCGGGAGCGTGGTGAGCGTGCCGCCGGTGGCGGCGAGGACGACGGTGACGGCGACGGCCGCGAGACGGCGGCCGCGCGTGTGTACGTGCTTCACGTGCATGTTTCCCTCCCCTGGGAGGGCAGACGCTACCGGACGGTCACATCCCGCGCCGCGTCCGGGGCGAGACGCAGAAGGGGTGTCCTGCCGGGTCCAGGAGCACGCGCCAGAGGTCGGGACGGGGCTGGGCGGCGGGGAGCGTGGCGCCGAGGGCGGTCAGGGCGGCGACCGCCTCGTCGAGGTCGTCGACGTCGAAGTCGAGGTGGAGCTGGGCCGGGACGTCGCCGTCCGGCCAGACCGGCGGACGGTGGTCCGCGACCCGCTGGAAGCCCAGGACCAGGCCGCTCCCGTCCACGAGGCCGGCGAAGTCGGCGTCGGAGCGTTCGTGCAGGGGCAGCCCCGTGGCCTTCGCGTAGAAGTCGGCGAGGGCCAGGGGGTCGGCGCAGTCGAGGTTCACCGCCGTCAGGTTCATCCGCATGCGCGGAGACTACGGGCGGGGTTCCCCACCCGGCTCGGGGTTTTCGGCCGGGGCCTCGGCCGGAGCGTCCGCCGGGGCGTCCTCTGAGGCCGCGGTGGCCTCCGGGGCCTCCTTCGCCTTGTCGGGTTCCGCCGCCGTCGGGCGGCCCGTCAGCGCGGCGAGGGAGTTGCGGATGTGCTCCATGTGGGAGTGGATCTCGTCGCGGGACTCGTCGTGCTCGCGCAGCAGCCGCTCCGTCGCGCGCTCGGTCCGTTCGGCCTTCAGCCGGGCGTCCGCCAGGATCTCCGCGGCCTTCGCGTCGGCGTCCTCCTGGCCGTGCCGGGCCTCCTCCTCGGTGCGGGCGAGGGCCCGGCGGGCCTCCGCCATGCGGGCCTCGGCCCGCGCGACCTGCTCGACGTGGCGGGCGTCGAGCGCGGCGGCCGCCGCCTCCGCCTCGCGGTCGGCGTCGGCGCGGGCGGTGCGGTGCTCCTCGGCCTGGTGGGCCAGGAGTTCGGCCGCGCCGTGCGCGGTCTCCCCGTACGCCTCCTCCGCCGCCACCCTGGCCCCCTCCGCGTCGCGGCCGGCGATGACGGCCAGCTCCTCGGCGCGTTCGCGGGCGGTCTCCAGGGTGGCGCGGGCCTTGGCCTCGGCCGCGGCCCGTACCCCTTCCGCGTACGCCCCGGCCGCCTCCCCGGCCTCCCGGGCCGCCGCGTCCGCCGCCTCCGCGACGGCCTGCGCCTCGGCCTCGGCGGCGCGCACGAGCCGCTCGTCCTCCTGCTCGGCGAGCTTCAGGATCTGTCCTGCGGCCTCGCCCAGGGACTCGTACCGCTGCGGCTTCAGCGCCGCGACGGCCTCCCGCAGCGCGGCCAGCTCCGTCTCCATCTCCTTGGCGAGGACGGTCAGCCGCGCGGCCCGCTCCCATGACTCGTCGCGCTCCCGGGAGAGCGCGTCGACGTGCCGGTCGACCTGCTCCGGGCGGTACCCCCGGCCCCGTCCGACGGAGAAACTCATCCTGACGCCCCTTCCCTATGGCCTCACCCACCAGGATGCGCCATAAGAACGGACAAAAGACGCCCGACGTGATCACACATCGAGCGCCCTTCGTCACATTCCGCTCTCACGGACCGTCAGGAGACGGGTCAGGGTCAGAGCAGTCCGTCCCACATCTGCTCCAGCAGCACCGACCACCAGTTCTCCGGCGACGACAGCGCCGCCGGGTCCAGCATCGCCAGCTGCGCCTGGAAGTCGACCGTCCAGCGGCCCGCCTGCTCCGGAGTCAGCCCGAACCGCAGCCGCCACATCCGGCCGAGCAGCGCCATCGACCGCGTGAACTCCGGCAGCCCGGTGTTCACGAACTGCGCCGGCACCGACGCCCCGCCCGGACCCGCCTCCACCGGCACCGCCACGATGTGCGCGGTCCCGTACTGGACACAGATCGCCCGGCCGAAGTCCGAACCCAGCACCAGGTACGAACTCGCGTCCGGCGCCGCCGGCACCTGCCGCTGCTGCGCCAGCTCCGCCAGCGTGGGCACCACCGGCACCGCCGGCTGCGCCCAGAAGAACGGCCCGAAGTCCGCCGGAAGCCCCGCCCACATGAGCGTGACCGCCACCAGCTCCGGCACGCCCTGACGGGACACCGCGCGCTGGTCGAACCGGAGGATCCCCGGCCCGAACGCACCCGCCAGCTCCTGCGCCACGGCCTCCGGCGGCACCGGCGGCGCCGGCTGCACCTGCGGCAGCGGAGCCCGCACCGGAGCGGGCCGCGCCGGACCGTCCGCCACCTGGTGCAACTCACCCTGGTGGGTGAGGAGCTGGCGCATGCCCTGCTGACGGCCCGCGTGATCCCGGCCGTACGGGGCGATGCTGGTGATCCGCGCCTGCGGCCACGTCTCCCGGATCATCCGCGCGCAGTAGCCGCCCGGCAGCTCACAGGACGCCAGCTCCGTGTGGAGTTCGAGCACCTGCTGCGGCGGCACGCCGAGCCCGCGCAGCTCGTGCAGGATCTGCCACTCCGGATGCGGGGTGCCCGGCGCCGAACGCCGGATGATCTGCTGCTCCGAACCGTCCGGCGCCCGGTACCGCAGCACCGCCTGGTACCCGGGACCGACCGTCGGCACACCGGCCGGCGGCTGCTGCGGATACCCGTAGGCCGGAGCCGGACCGGGAGCCGGAGCGGGGGCGGGAGCCGGGACCGGGCCCGGTGCCTGCGGCGCCGCCGGGGCGGGGCCCGGCGGAGGCAGCGGCGCGCCCGGACCCGCCGGACCCGGCTGGGCCAGCATCGTCGGCGCGTGCTCGATGCCGTGCGCCGGCGTGCCCGCACCACCGGAGGCACCCGGAGTGCCGGGAGCACCCGGCGGCGGGGGCGGCGGCGGCACGTTGCCGCCGCCGGCCGGACCGGCCTGACCGGGATGCGCCAGCATCGTCGCCGCGTGGTGCACCGGCTGCGGCGGCGTCACCGGCCCCGGCGGCGCGGGCGGCGGAGGCGTACCCGGAGCCCCGGGAGCCCCCGGACCCACCGGAACACCCGGCGCCGGCGTCTGCGGCACCAGCTGCGTCGGAATGTACGCGGGCGCGGGCCCGCCGGACGTCGCACCGGGCACCCCCGGCGGAGGCGGCGGCGCGACCGGCGCCGACGCCTGCTTCTTCGGCGGCAGCGTCGCCTTGCTCGTCGCCGCGTCCGCGATGTCCCCCGCGCCCGGCACGACCGGCGGGGCGGCGGGCGGCGGCGGAGTGGCACCCGGCGCCACCGGCGGCGGCGTCGCCCCCGGCGGCGGAGCCGCGGCCGGGTCCAGACGCGGCGCCACGGCCGTCTTCGGGAGCGCGCTCCCGCCGTGCATCAGCGCCGTCGGCGCGTCCGCGCCCACCACGGGCGCCGGGGTGTCCTCGTCGTCGGCACCCGTCAGGGGCGGCGCGAACACCGTCGCCGGCAGCGGTACGCCCTCCACACCGCCGGAGCTCGCGTTGGCGTCCGCCCACGGGCTCGCCGGCGCCGCCGCCGGAACCCCGTCCATCGCCGTCGGCTCGTACGCGTCCCCGTCCGACGACGCGGACGAGGAGGAAGAAGAGGACGGAGAAGAGGACGAAGAGGAAGCGGACGAGGCGGACGAGGCGGACGCGTCGAACGACGGAAGCGGGATCGCCGCCGACGACGTCTCCGACCCGTCCGAGACGTCCGCCCCGGCCGACGACACCGACACCGACCCCGAAGCCGCGCCGGACCCCGCCGCCGCGAACCCCTCCGGGCCCGACGCCGCGACCACGTCGCCACCCGTGTCCGGCTCGCCCTCCGGCTCGCCCCGCTCCTCCTGCGACGCGTTCGGCCGCTGCGGCAGACCGATCTTGTCCGCCGCGTCCTGCAGCCACTCCGGCGGACTCAGCAGGAACGACGTCTGGTTCAGGTCGATGCGCGCGGGCTGCGCGGCCGGAACCGGCGCCGCCTGCTCCTCCGCGGACCCGTACTCCTCCTCGTACCGCCGGATCACCTCACCCACCGGCAGCCCCGGCCACAGCGTCGCCTCGCCCGAATCCCGCGCGATCACCAGCCGCTGCCGGCCCGTGTCCGACGTCGGACCGCCCTCGCGGCCCTCCGCCCACACCACGAAACCCAGACCGAACTCCCGCACCCGCACCTCCTGGTGCTGGTACGGCGGCAGATCGCCGTTGATCCACTCCTCGGCGCGCTCCTGCGCCTGCGCGAACGTCACCACAGCCGGCTCACCCTCCCACCGGGACCACGGGAACGGCGCGCGCGAAGCCGCCGTCCACCATCAGATTCGCGACCGTCTCCAACTCCGGCGGATTGCCGGCGAGCCGCAGCAGGAACGCGTCGAAATCCTCACCACACGGAAGCAGCAGACGCTCCACCCGCTCGTTCACCGACCACCCCGCGGCCTCCTCACCGGAATCCCGCACGTCGTCGTAGGCACAGAACCACACGGAACCCACGCCCGCGCCCCGCACCTTCACCGCGACCAGACCGCCCTGCACGAAGGCCACCCCCAGGTAGTCCTTCGTCAGGTGGTCCCGCAGACACTTGTTGACGTAGACGAGGTCGTTGACCCCCGCCTCCTCGCGCACCGTGAAGAACGGCTGGTCCACCAGGAGACCCAGCTCCGCGTCGAGCGCCGCACCCACCGGTGCACAGCCGCCCGCCACCTTCAGGAACGAGCGGTACGCCCCCGGCAGCCGGTAGCCGAGATCCTCCTCGACCCCCTGCAACTGCTGCTCCGACACCGACATCCCGGACTTCGGCAGCCCGAAGTGCACCGGACGCGTCTCCTGCAACGGCCGCGTCCCCCGCTTCGCGTGGTCCACCGCCGCCGTCGCCACACCACCGTGGTGCCGCAGCAGCGCCTTCACCTCGACCGGCACCAGTTCGAGACGGCGCGAACCCGCCACGTGGTGCCACGTCCAGCCGTGCGGCGTCGCCACCGCCGGAATCGTGTCCCACAGCTCGTGCCCGGTCGCCGCCATCGCCGCGTTCGCCGACACGTAGTCCGTCAGCCGCAACTCGTCGACACCGAAACCCTCCGGAGGCTCCGCGATCTCCGCCGCCGCACGCGCGTACGGCGAGAAGTCCGGGAAACCCCGCTCGTCCACCCGCACCCCGCGCGGATGCCGCGAGGCGCGCACCGGATCCGGGAAGCGCACGACCTGCCCGGCATAGGCCGCGTTCGGTGGCGCGGTGTACTGCCCGAGCCGACCTGTCGTCATGGCGGTTGCCCCCTGCATGGCGTCACTGGCTGCTACTGCTTACAACTGCTCGCTACTGGCCGCTCGTACCCCCGGACACCACTGCTCCCGGCAGGCCCGAGCGATCCCGCACAGCCTATGCGCTGCCACAAGAGCACGAACCGGCCCGCATCCCCACCCGCCCGCCCCGCACACTCACCGTCACGAACCGTCACGATGCCATGACAGGCCGACCACGGGTCCGACACACCGGCGCGGCGAAACCCCCACCCAGCTTCCCCATATGGCTCCCTATTTGGCAGGCTGTCACCGCAACTCGGGGGATTGCAGGAGGGGAAGACAAGCACGATGTACGCCAGCACGACACCCACGCAGGGTGACCCACGCCTCAACTGGAGCAGCGACACCGACCACGGCCGCGCCCCCTTACTGCTCCACCGCCGCGACGGCATCCTGCCCGCCGTCGGGGCCGCGCTCTCCGTCCGCGGCGAGACCCTCACCTGCACCGCCGGCCGCGGCGAGACGCCGCCCGTCCTGCACGCCCTCGTCCAGGACTTCCTCGACACCCTCACCAGCGGCCAGCGCGAACGCTTCACCGGACGCTGCCCCGAGGCCATCCTGCTCTCCCGGCACCTCACCGCCACCGAGAACGGCCGCTCCAAGCGCGCCCAGCGCAAGCCGCTCACCGCCGGCGAGGCCCGCCGCAGCCTCAAACACGCCAAGATCACCGCACGGCGCATCCGCGAGGACGGCGACCCCCTGCACGGCAGCTACGCCGCGCCCTGCCGCTCCTGCGCCGCCCTCCTCGACCACTTCGGCGTCCGCACCGTCACCCCCACCGAGAACGGCTGACCGCCCCATGGCCGACACCACCCGCTTCCCCGTCAACGTGGACGCCGCCCTCCGCGACGCCGGCTGGCAGCCCGGACGCTGGGACATCAAACTCGCCGAGGAATGGGCCGACACCCTCCGCGCCCACGTCTCCCCCGCCGGCCACCGGCACAGCGTCTTCCCCGCCGTCGTCGAGGCCTGGGCCGAATTCGGCGGCCTGCGCCTCACCGCCCCCGGCCACGGCCGCCAGATAGCGCCCGCCACCCTCCGCTTCGACCCCCTGGCCGGCCTCCACCTCGCCCGCACCCTCGCCGACCTCGGCCGCGCGCTCGGCACCGAACTCGCCCCCCTCGGCGAGGAGGGCGACCACCAGGCCGTCCTCGCCATGGACGCCGAAGGCCGCGTCTACAGCCTCGACCACGCCGGCGACTGGTACCTCGGCCGCGACATCGACACCGCCCTCGCCACCCTCGTCACCGGCACCCAGCCCACCCGCCTCACCGCCGGCTAGCCACTAGGACGTCGCCAGGGGGATCACCGCGGACACCTTGAAACCACCCGCGTCCGTCGGCCCCGACACGAACGCGCCGCCCAACCGCACCACCCGCTCCTTCATCCCCACCAGACCGTTCCCGCCGCTCGGCAGCCCCGCGTCCGCCGCCCCCGCGTCCGACGGACCGTTCTCCACCTGCGCCGCCACCTCCGCCTCCCGATGCGCGAGCCGCACCACGACCGCCGCGCCCGGGGCGTGCTTGTGCACGTTCGTCAACGCCTCCTGGACCACCCGGTACGCCGTCCGCTCCACCTCCGGCGGATACGCCCCCGGCTCCCCCAGCACCACCAGCTCCACCGCCGCCCCCGCGAGCCGCGACTCCTGGCACAGCTCCTCCAGGGCGCCGAGGCCCGGCCCCGCCGCGGCCTCCGCGGCCGCCGCCGCCGCCCGCCCCACCGCCGCCAGCGGCACCGCGGCCGGAGCCACGGCCGGCGCCTCCTCCCGCAGCACCCCCAGCATCTCCCGCAGCTCCGTCAACGCCTGGCGCCCCATGTCACCCACCAGCGCCGCGTTCCGCACCGCCTTCTCCGGATCCTTCAGCGCCACCGCCTGCAACGCCGCCGCGTGCACCACCATCAGCGACACCCGGTGCGCCACCACGTCGTGCATCTCCCGCGCGATCCGCCGCCGCTCCTCCTGCCGCGCCCACTGCGCCCGCTGCTCCGCCCGGTCCGCGAGCAGCGACAACTCCTGCTCCAACGAGTCCGCCCGCTCCCGCAGGCTCTCCATCAGCCGCCGCCGCGCCCCTATGTAGAGCCCGAACAGCACCGGCGGCGCGTTCAGCCCCAGCGTCATGAACAGCGCCATCACCGGCACGTACCAGGCGCTCGGATCGAAGTCGTCCGCCTGCGCGGCGATGTCCCGCCGCATCTCCACGGCCGTCACGACGAACACGGCGACCGTCGCCATCCCCGCCAGCACCGCCGTGTACCGCCGGGGCACCTCGGAAGCGGCGAGCGTGTACAGCCCGACGATCCCCAGCAGGAAACCCATCTCGGCCGGCGCCACCGCGATCGACACCAGCACCACGGTGATCGGCCACCGCCGCCGCACCAGCAGCACGGACCCCACGAGGAACCCGAACAGCGCCCCCAGCGCCTCCGGCACCCCCGCCTTCCCCGCGAACGACACCCCCTCGACGGCACACTCCACCGCCGACACCAGCGCCAGTCCGACATCGAGCACGGCACTCCGCCGCCGCCCCCACCACCACACGGCCCGCGCGCCCGGCGCGTCCCGATCTGCCCCCGTTGCGGTCATGCCCCCACCCTACGGGCGCGCCCCGACCGAATCCGAAGGACGTCAACACCC
Source organism: Streptomyces sp. NPDC007863 (assembly GCF_040633895.1). Classification (NCBI taxonomy): domain Bacteria; kingdom Bacillati; phylum Actinomycetota; class Actinomycetes; order Kitasatosporales; family Streptomycetaceae; genus Streptomyces; species Streptomyces sp. NPDC007863. Next base: position 124,650 of record NZ_JBEYEI010000015.1, on the reverse strand, counting down.
CGCACACCAGTCCCTCGAACTATTGAATCGCTGCAGTTTTCGACCCGCCTGTCCGCATTCCGGACGACGCTCCTCGCATGACCGCAGAAATGAACAGATACGCGGACTTCGAGGGCCTCCGCACCCAGGCGGTGGCGCTCCGCCGCGAGGGCCTCAGTCGGCGCCAGATCCGCGACCGCCTGCACGTACACAACAACGACATCCTCAACCGCCTGCTCGAAGGCGAGCCCCCACCGGAGTGGACCAAGCGCCCCAACGCCAAGGACGACCTCCGCGCCCGCGCCCGCGAGCTCCGCACGCAGGGCTGGACCTATGACCGGATCCAGGTCGAACTGGGCTGCTCGAAGAGCTCGATCAGCCTGTGGGTGCGGGACCTGCCGAAACCGGAGCGGAACCGGACGCGCGAGGAGGCCTCGGAGATCGCCCGGCGGGGATGGGAGCCCACGATGCGCCGGCGCGAGGAGCAGCGGCAGGCGACCAAGGACGGTGCGGCCGAGGAGGTCGGCGCCCTGTCGGACCGGGAGCTCTTCCTTCTGGGCGTGGGGCTCTACTGGGCCGAAGGCACCAAGGACAAGCCGCACGCGCGGCGCGAGCGCGTCACCTTCGTGAACAGCGACCCCGGGATGGTGCGGGTCTTCGCGGCCTGGCTGGATCTGCTGGACATCCCCGCCGAGCGGCGCACGTACAGCCTCATGATCCACGAGACCGCGGACGTGGCCGAGGCCGAGCGCTACTGGGCGGAGCTCGTCGGCGTCGATCCCGCCCGCTTCGGCAAGACGACCCTCAAGCGCCACAACCCGAGGACCGTGCGCAAGAACACCGGGGCGGAATACCGGGGATGCCTCGTCGTCCGAGTTCTCGGCAGCGCGGACTTGTACCGTCGCATCGAAGGGGCCTGGTGCGGCATAGTAGGGGCCGTCCGGGATTCCCCGACGGGAAATCGGACATAAAGGGCAAACTATCCCGGATCGTCTAACGGTAGGACAAATGGTTTTGGTCCATTGAATGAGGGTTCGATTCCTTCTCCGGGAGCCCACGCATCAGGGCCCTGACCTCCCAGGTCAGGGCCCTTGCTCGTGGCCGCCCCGCAACGCCCCGGTATCCTTCGTGCGTCCACCACCCAAAGCCGAAGGGCATATCCGTGAGCGCCAACCGCCCGGCAGCCGTCGTCGTCCTCGCAGCGGGTGAGGGCACCCGCATGAAGTCCAAGACCCCCAAGGTCCTGCACGAGATCGCCGGGCGTTCGCTCGTCGGGCACGTCGTGTCCGCCGCGCGCGAGCTGGAGCCCGAGCACCTCGTGGTGGTCGTGGGGCACGCGCGGGAGCGGGTGCGGGGGCACCTGGAGGAGGTGTACCCGGGGACCCGTACCGCCGTGCAGGAGGAGCAGAACGGCACCGGGCACGCGGTGCGGATGGCGCTGGAGGAGCTCGGGGCCGCGCCCGAGGGGACCGTGGTCGTCGTCTGTGGTGACACCCCGCTGCTGTCCGGCTCGACGCTGAAGGGGCTCGCCGAGACGCACGCCGCCGACGGCAACGCCGTGACCGTGCTGACCGCCGAGGTGCCGGACTCCACCGGCTACGGGCGGATCGTGCGGGACGGGGCCACCGGCGCCGTGACCGCGATCGTCGAGCACAAGGACGCCTCCCCGGGCCAGCTGGACATCCGGGAGATCAACTCCGGCGTGTTCGCCTTCGACGGCGCCCTGCTCGCGCAGGCGATCAAGCAGCTGCGCACGGACAACAGCCAGGGCGAGGAGTACCTCACCGACGTGCTGTCGATCCTGCGCGAGGCCGGGCACCGCGTGGGCGCCTCCGTGGCCGCCGACCACCGGGAGATCCTCGGGATCAACAACCGCGTGCAGCTGGCCGAGGCCCGCGCGCTGCTGAACCGCCGCCTGATCGAGGCCGCGATGACGGCCGGCGTGACCGTGGTCGACCCGGCGTCGACGATCGTGGACGTGACCGTGACGTTCGAGCCGGACGCCGTGATCCACCCCGGTACGCAGCTGCTCGGCGCCACGCACATCGGCGAGGACGCCGAGGTCGGCCCGAACACCCGCCTGACGGACACCACCGTGGGCCGGGGCGCGCGGGTGGACAACACCGTGGCCGTCTCCGCCGAGATCGGCGACGGCGCCTCGGTGGGCCCGTACGCCTATCTCCGTCCGGGCGCGCGGCTCGGCGCGAAGGCGAAGATCGGCACGTACGTCGAGGTGAAGAACTCCTCGATCGGCGAGGGCACGAAGGTCCCCCACCTGTCGTACGTGGGTGACGCGACGATCGGCGAGTACTCGAACATCGGCGCGGCGAGCGTCTTCGTGAACTACGACGGCGTGGCCAAGCACCACACCACGATCGGGTCCCACTGCCGGACCGGTTCGGACAACATGTTTGTGGCTCCCATCACGATCGGGGACGGCGCGTACACCGCCGCCGGGTCCGTGATCACGAAGGACGTGCCGGCGGGTGCGCTGGCCGTCGCCCGGGGCCAGCAGCGGAATATCGAGGGCTGGGTCGCCCGGAAGCGGCCCGGCAGCGCTGCCGCGAACGCGGCCGAGGCGGCCTCGGAGGGGTCGGCCGGCGAAAGCTGACCGGAAACAGGTACGTCGAACTCGGCGTACCGTGATAGGTGCACACAAATTCGGCTGGTTCGCACACGCGCCCGGGACTCCGGGAGCGCGGGTCTTGCGGCCAGAGAACACGTCTGAGGAGACAGTGCTGTGACCGGGATCAAGACGACCGGCGAGAAGAAGCTGATGCTCTTCTCCGGCCGCGCCCACCCCGAGCTGGCCGAGGAGGTCGCACACCAGCTGGGTGTCGGTCTCGTTCCGACCAAGGCGTTCGACTTCGCCAACGGTGAGATCTACGTCCGCTTCCAGGAGTCGGCGCGCGGCGCGGACTGCTTCCTGATCCAGAGCCACACGGCTCCGATCAACAAGTGGATCATGGAGCAGCTGATCATGATCGATGCTCTGAAGCGGGCCTCGGCCCGGAGCATCACCGTGATCGTCCCGTCGTACGGCTACGCCCGTCAGGACAAGAAGCACCGTGGCCGCGAGCCGATCTCGGCCCGTCTGGTGGCGGACCTGATGAAGACGGCCGGCGCGGACCGGATCCTGACCGTGGACCTGCACACGGACCAGATCCAGGGCTTCTTCGACGGCCCGGTGGACCACCTGTCGGCGCTGCCGGTGCTCGCCGACTACGTGGGCGGCAAGGTCGACCGCGAGAAGCTGACGATCGTCTCCCCGGACGCGGGCCGCGTGCGGGTCGCCGACCGCTGGTGCGACCGTCTGGACGCGCCGCTGGCGATCGTGCACAAGCGCCGTGACAAGGACGTCGCGAACCAGGTGACGGTCCACGAGGTCGTCGGTGACGTGAAGGGCCGCGTCTGTGTCCTGGTGGACGACATGGTCGACACGGGCGGCACGATCTGCGCGGCGGCCGAGGCGCTCTTCGCGCACGGCGCCGAGGACGTCATCGTGACGGCGACGCACGGCATCCTGTCGGGTCCGGCGGCGGACCGTCTGAAGAACTCCAAGGTGAGCGAGTTCGTGTTCACGGACACGCTGCCGGTGCCCGGCTCGCTGGAGCTGGACAAGATCACGGTGCTGTCGATCGCGCCGACGATCGCGCGCGCGGTGCGCGAGGTGTTCGAGGACGGTTCGGTGACGAGCCTCTTCGAGGAGCACTGAGCCACGGGATCCACCGGATCCACAGGTTCACAGGTTCGCGGCGAGGGCCGTCTTCCCCGGTCGGGGGAGGCGGCCCTCGGGCGTTTCCCCCGGGGGTGATCCATTTGGGAGGCCGGGGGCGGCCGGGTAGACTGCTGAGGTTGCTCGGCGAGGGAGGCCGTGCCCGTTCAGGGTCGGCGCTCCGTTATCGACGCGCTCTTCGTAGCAGGCCATCGCCAGTCGGCGGCCGGGTGACAGTCGCATCCGTCACCACCACTACGAGGAGTGCCACATGTCCGAGGTGAAGCTCACCGCCGCCGTCCGCACCGAGTTCGGCAAGGGCGCCGCCCGCAAGATCCGCCGCGCCGCCGCCGTTCCGGCCGTTCTCTACGGTCACGGCACGGACCCGGTCCACCTGACGCTGCCGGCCCACGACACCGCGATGGCGCTGCGTACCCCGAACGTCCTGCTGTCCCTGGACATCGACGGCAAGGGCTCCGAGCTGGCCATCCCGAAGGCCGCCCAGCGCGACCCGCTGAAGGGTTCCCTGGAGCACGTCGACCTCCTCCTCGTGAAGCGCGGCGAGAAGGTCACCGTCGAGATCGTCGTCGAGACCGAGGGCGACCTTGCCCCGGGCGCCTTCCTGGTCGAGAACGTGCTGAACACGCTCTCCGTCGAGGCCGAGGCCACCCACATCCCGGAGTCCGTCACGGTCTCCATCGAGGGTCTGTCCGCCGGTGACTCGATCCACGCCAAGGACGTCGCGCTGCCGAAGGGCGCCACCCTGGTGACGGACCCCGAGGCCGTCGTCATCCAGATCCTGGCCGCGCAGGCCGAGGAGCCGGCCGCGGAGTCCGCCGAGGGCGACGAGGCCGCCGAGGCCTGAGCCGTAGGCTCTTGTCCGACGTGACGGGGTGACGGGCCGCACGGCCCGTCACCCCGTTTCTCTTTTCGTGTGACCAAGGAGTGGGCGATGACCGACGACGCGAACGCGCCCTGGCTGATCGTCGGCCTCGGCAACCCGGGGCCGGAGTACGCGGGCAACCGCCACAACATCGGCTTCATGGTGGTGGACCTGCTGGCGGAGCGGATCGGCGGGAAGTTCAAGCGGGCGCAGAAGGCGCAGGCGCAGGTCGTGGAGGGCCGGCTCGGTCCGGTGGGCCCGGCGAACCGGCGGGTGGTGCTGGCGAAGCCGATGTCGTACATGAACCTGTCCGGCGGGCCGGTGACGGCGCTGCGCGACTTCTACAAGGTGCCGACGGCGCACGTCGTGGCGGTCCACGACGAGCTGGACATCGACTACGCGACGCTGCGGCTGAAGCTGGGCGGCGGCGACAACGGGCACAACGGTCTGAAGTCGATGACGAAGTCGATGGGCGCCGACTACCACCGGGTGCGGTGCGGGATCGGGCGTCCGCCGGGCCGGATGCAGGTGGCGGACTTCGTGCTGAAGGACTTCTCGTCGACCGAGCGCAAGGAGCTGGACTGGTTCGTGGACCGGTCGGCGGACGCGGTCGAGTGCCTGGTGACGGAGGGCCTGGAGCGGGCGCAGTCGGCGTACAACTCCTGACCGTCGCCTTTCGGCCGTACGACTGTACGATCGCGGGTCATGACGCACGTCCGGAACGCCGCCATGGTCCTCGTCGCCGTCCTGCTCGTCGTCGCGGGGGTGTGGGCGTCGTGGGCGTCGGCGCAGCACGTGCTCCTCGCCAAGGGGCGTGAGCACGGGACGCTGACGGTGACGGGGTGCACGGACGAGCGGTGCAGCGGTGCGTACGCGCCGGAGAACGCGGGTTCGTCCCGGCGGACGCTGACGATCGAGCGGTCGGTGGCGGCGGGGCCGGGTGCGGTGATCCCGGTGGTGGTGAAGCCGGGCACGGACGAGGGCGTACGGACCGGCTGGGGCGGCGGGCTGCACGCCTGGCTGCCGCTGGGCGGGGCGCTGGTCCTGGCCTCGCCGCTGGTGGCGGGCGGCCTGCGGCTGCGGCGGACGGCGTGGTCGCTGGCGGGCGCGGGGGCGGCGCTGTGGGTGGCGGCGTTCGTGGCGCTGTGACGTGCGGGGATGACGTGCCGCTGGGTATGGCCGGATTCAACCAGTTTCCTGGCGGGATCGTTATGTGCCTCTGGGTTAAGGGTGGCTTAAAGCGACGGATAAGCTGCGGGCGCCACCTCCCACGGCATCCCTCATCCCACAGATGGACGACTGCACATGCGACGCTCCCTTGTTACTTCCGGCGCCCTGGTTGCCGCCGTGGCGGGGTCCCTGATCCTGGCGGGCCCTGCGTCCGCGACGGTTGCGGACCCGAACACGGTCACCCTGAACCAGAAGCTGCCGCTCACGGCTGCCGACGCCAAGCCGGGCGAGTGCCCCGACAGCATCCCGGCCGACCAGGACGGCTGGCACTTCGTCCTGCCCGGCAACTCGGGCGAGTTCGTCAAGCTGGAGGTCACCTTCGAGCCCGGCGGCACCCAGGTCATCGAGGACTTCAGCACCTTCGGCAACCCCGAGGGCAAGCACGCGTACGTGGCCTCCCCGGCCGGTGCCACGCTGACCGCGGCCACGGCCACGATCAACGGCACCACGCCGCAGGACGAGTTCCAGCTCTCCCACACCTGCGCCGCGGAGGGCGAGGAGACCACCGGTGGCACGGCCACCGGTGAGACCACGACCGGCGAGACCACCACGGGCGAGACGACCACGGGTGAGACGACGACCGGCGAGACCACCACGGGTGAGACCACCACGGGTGAGACGACGACCGGCGAGACCACCACGGGCGAGTCCACCGCCACCGGTGAGACGACCGCCACGGGCGAGACCACCGCGACCGGTGAGACCACCGCGACCGGCGGGTCCTCCGCCACCGGTGAGACCGCGACCGGCGAGACCACCACGGGCGAGACCACCACGGGCGAGACGACCGCCACGGGCGGCGACGCCGCCACCGGTGACGTCAAGGGCGAGACCGACACCAAGGGCGGCTCCGAGGAGGGCAACCTCGCGGAGACCGGTTCGAGCGCGCCGGTCGGCGTGATGGCCGGCGTCGCCGCCGCGCTCGCCGCGGCCGGTGCGTTCCTGGTGCTGCGCCGCCGCAAGGCCGCGCAGGGCTGACGCACACCCCGGTAGCGAGAAGTGCCCCCACGGGATTCCCGTGGGGGCACTTCTCATGGTTCCGGCGGCGTCAGCCGGTGTTGCGCAGGCCCGCGGCGACGCCGTTGACCGTGAGCAGCAGGGCCCGCGCGAGCAGCGGGTCCGGCTCCACGCCGGCCTCGGCGTCGGCGCGCTGGCGGGCGATGAGGGCGACCTGGAGGTAGGAGATCGGGTCCAGGTAGGCGTCGCGGATGGCGAAGGTCTGCTGGAGGGCCGGGTGGGAGTCGAGCAGCTTCTCGCCGCCGGTGACCCTGAGGACCTCCTCCACGGTGAGCGCGTGCTCGGCCTCGATCGTGTCGAAGACGTGCTTGAGCTCGTCCGGGACGAGGGTGTCGACGTAGTGGCGGGCGATCCGCAGGTCCGTCTTCGCGAGCGTCATCTCCACGTTGGAGAGGAAGTTCCGGAAGAAGTGCCAGTGCTCGTGCATCTCGCCGAGGACCGCGTCGAGGCCGGCCTCGCGCAGGGCCTTGAGGCCGGAGCCGACACCGAACCAGCCGGGGACGATCTGGCGGGACTGGGTCCAGCCGAAGACCCACGGAATGGCGCGCAGGCCGTCGAGCGAGACGCCCGAGCCGGGGCGGCGGGCGGGCCGCGAGCCCAGGTGCAGGTCGGCGAGCTGGTCGACCGGTGTGGAGGCGAGGAAGTACGTCGGGAGGTCGGGGTCCTCGACGAAGGCGCGGTAGGCGGCGTGGGCGGCTTCGGAGACGACGTCCATGGCCGCGTCCCAGCGGGCGAGCGCCTCGTCGGACTGGCGGGGCGCGGTGTGCAGGGCGGAGGCCTGGAGGGTGGCCGCGACGGTCAGTTCGAGGTTCTCGCGGGCCAGCGACGGGATGAGGTACTTGTCGGAGATGACCTCGCCCTGCTCGGTGACCTTGATCTCGCCCTCCAGGGTGCCCCAGGGCTGGGCGAGGATCGCGTCGTGCGAGGGGCCGCCGCCGCGGCCGACGGTGCCGCCGCGGCCGTGGAAGAGGCGGAGGCGGACGCCGTAGCGGTGGGCGACGTCGCGGAGCCGGCGCTGGGCGCGGTGGATCTCCCACTGGCTGGTGGTGATGCCGCCGAACTTGGAGGAGTCGGAGTAGCCGAGCATGACCTCCTGGACGTCGCCGCGGAGCGCGACGAGGCGTCGGTAGGAGGGGTCGGCGAGCATGTCGTTGAGGATGACGTCGGCGGCCTTGAGCTCGTCGGTGGTCTCCAGGAGCGGCACGATGCCGATCTTGGCCCAGCCGGCGTGCAGGTCGATCAGGCCGGCCTCGCGGGCGAGGACGGTGGCGGCGAAGACGTCGTCGGCGCCCTGGCACATCGAGATGATGTAGGACTCGATGACCTCGGGGCCGAAGCGCTCGAAGGCTTCCTTGACGGTGTGGAAGACGCCGAGGGTCTTCTGGCCGGGGGCGTCGAGCGGAGCCGGGGTGGGGGCGAGCGGCCGGCGGGAGCGGAGCTCCTTGGCGAGGAGCTTCTGCCGGTAGTCGCGCGGCATGTCGGCGTACCGCCAGGACTCCTCGCCGAGGCGGTCGAAGAGCTGGCCGAGGGCGTGGTGGTGGGCGTCGGCGTGCTCGCGGACGTCCATGGTGGCGAGCTGGAGGCCGAAGGCGGCGAGGGTGCGGATGGTGCGGTCCATCCGGCCGTCGGCGAAGAGGCCGCCGCGGTGCTCGCGCAGGGAGGTCTGGATGAGGGTGAGGTCGTGGATGAGCTCGGCGGTGCCCAGGTAGTCGCGGCCCGTCTGGTGGGGGGTGCCGGCGGCGAGGCGCTCGCGGGTGTTGAGGAGCTTCTGGCGGACGCAGGTGGCCTTGAGGCGGTACGGCTCCTCGGCGTTGAGCCGCTTGTAGCGCGGGCTGATCTCGGGGAGGAGGTCGAGGTCGCGCTGGAGGGAGTCCAGGAGTTCCTGGGTGGCTCCGGTGTAGCGGATGGAGTTGGAGAGCAGGCCGCGGAGGAAGTCGATGAGCTCCAGGGCGTCGGTGATGCCGTGCTCGTGCTGGAGGATCAGGACGTCCCAGGTGACCTGGGGGGTCACGTTGGGGTTGCCGTCGCGGTCGCCGCCGATCCAGGTGCCGAAGGTGAGGGGGCGGGTGCCGGCGGGGAGCTCGTAGCCGACGCGCTCCAGCTCGGCGGCGAGGTCCTCCAGGACGTCGCCGACGGCGCCCGCGTGCAGCTCGTCGAGGTAGTAGATGGCGTTGCGGGCCTCGTCGGCGGGCTCCGGGCGGACGACGCGGAGTTCGTCGGTCTGCCAGATGAGGTCGATGTTCTCGGCGAGGCGGAGGTCGTGGCGGCGCCGGTCGGCCTCGATGACCGGGCTCTCCAGGAGAGCGCCGATGCGGCGGAGCTTGTTGAGGACGGAACGGCGGGCGGCCTCGGTGGGGTGCGCGGTGAAGACGGGGCGCACGTTGAGGTTCTTGACCGTCTCGCGGACGTGGGCGGGGTCGCCGTCCTTGAGCATGTCGGCGGTGCGGGCGATGAGGCCGCCCTCGGCGGCGCGCTTCTCGCGCAGTTCGCGGCCGCGGTGGACCTGCTCGGTGACGTTCGCCAGGTGGAAGTAGGTGGAGAAGGCGCGGACGAGCTTGGCCGCCGTCTCCAGTTCGACGCCGCGGAGGAGCTCGGCGGCGGCGTCGCCGTCCTCGCGGGTGAGTCGCCGGACCTTCTCGACGAGGTCGAGGAGGTCGTGGCCCTCCTGGCGTACGAGGGTCTCGCCGAGGAGGTCGCCCAGTCGGCGGATGTCGGCGCGCAGCTCTGCGTTGGTGGTGGGAGTCTGGTCGGCACTGCTCACAGGTGTGGCTCCTTGCAGTGTTCAAGCACGTCTGGAGGGTTCTGGAGGCTTGCGGACCGCGCTGTCCGGCGTTCCCAGGATAGGTGTCCATTCCCTGGACGTGGGCGAGCCCCCCGCTTGTGCCCTCTTGCCGGGTGCCGTCGCGCTGCCATACTTACGTCGCCGTAGGTTACGCATCCGTAGCCTCGGCCCGGTCGTTTCCGGCCGCGCCTTCACTCTCTCCCTCACCCCCCAGGGGACACGCATGACCATCACCCCCGAGGTGACCTCGGCGTCCGAGACGCCGGACTCGGTCCAGGCCCTGCCCTCCGCCACGCTCGGCGGCGACAGCAAGGGTTCCGTCGAACAGCTCGCGCTGGGGCTGTTCATCGTGGTGCCGTTCGTGGCACTCCTCGCGGCGGTGCCGCTGGCCTGGGGCTGGGGGGTGAGCTGGCTGGATCTCGGTCTGATGACGGCGATGTACTTCATCGGCTGCCATGGCATCACGATCGGTTTCCACCGGTACTTCACTCACGGTTCGTTCAAGGCGAAGCGGCCGCTGCGGATCGCGCTGGCGATCATGGGTTCCCTCGCGGTGGAGGGGCCGCTGGTGCGGTGGGTGGCGGATCACCGCAAGCACCACAAGTTCTCGGACGCCGACGGCGACCCGCACTCGCCGTGGCGGTTCGGCGAGACGGTCCCGGCGCTGCTGAAGGGCTTGTGGTGGGCGCACATCGGCTGGATGTTCGACGAGGAGCGGACGCCTCAGCACAAGTACGCGCCCGATCTGATCAAGGACGCGGCGATCCGGCGGATCTCGCGGCAGTTCGTGCTGTGGACGATCGTGTCGCTGGCGATCCCGCCGGTGATCGGCGGTCTGGTGACGTGGTCGTGGTGGGGCGCGTTCACGGCGTTCTTCTGGGGTTCGCTGGTCCGGGTCTGCCTGCTGCACCACGTGACGTGGTCGATCAACTCGATCTGTCACGCGATGGGCAAGCGTCCGTTCAAGTCGCGTGACCGTTCGGGGAACGTGTGGTGGCTGGCGGTGCTGTCCTGCGGGGAGTCGTGGCACAACCTGCACCACGCGGACCCGACGTCGGCGCGGCACGGCGTGCTGAAGGGGCAGATCGACTCCAGCGCGCGGCTGATCCGCTGGTTCGAGCTGGCGGGCTGGGCGACCGACGTGCGCTGGCCGGCGCAGTCCCGGATCGACGCCCGGCGCCAGGTCTCGGCCTCCGACGCGGCATGATGGAGGACGTGGCGATCGACGGCAGTTCCAGCAGCACCAGCGGTACGGGCGGTACCGGAGCGAAGCCCCGGCGGAGCCGCCGGGTGCGGATGACCGGGGCGGAGCGCCGGGAGCAGCTCCTGGACATCGGCCGGACGCTCTTCGCCGAGAAGGGGTTCGAGGGCACGTCGGTGGAGGAGATCGCGGCGAAGGCCGGGGTCTCGAAGCCGGTGGTGTACGAGCACTTCGGCGGCAAGGAGGGGCTGTACGCGGTCGTGGTCGACCGGGAGATGCGCCAGCTCCTCGACGGGGTGACGGGCGCGCTGACCGCGGGCCATCCGCGGGAGCTCCTGGAGCAGGCGGCCTTCGCCCTGCTCGACTACATCGAGAACTACACGGACGGGTTCCGGATCCTGGTCCGGGACTCGCCGGTGGCGCAGTCGACGGGCACGTTCGCCTCGCTGATCAGTGACATCGCCACGCAGGTCGAGGACATCCTGGGCCTGGAGTTCAAGGCGCGCGGCTTCGATCCGAAGCTGGCGCCGCTGTACGCGCAGGCGCTGGTCGGCAGCGTGGCGCTGACGGGCCAGTGGTGGCTGGACGTCCGCAAGCCGAAGAAGGCGGAGGTCGCGGCGCACCTGGTGAACCTCGCGTGGCACGGCCTGGACGGCCTGGAGCAGAAGCCGCGGCTGATAGGGCACCGGAAGAACTGACCGCCCGGTCCGGGGCCGTCGACCTGACGGATCCCGAAAAGACTCGTTGCCGGATCAACGATCAAGGTTATGATCCCCCCACATCCGGGGGGGGTGTCCGCCCTCCGCGCGTGCCTTCTGCCGCGCGGAGCAGGAGCGGAACCCTGCCCTGGAACCTGTTCTCACGTTCCCCAGGGGGGGATCACTTTGCGTACCGCTTTCTCCCTGCGCGGCCGACGGATCGCCGCGTGCACCGCGCTCGCCCTCTCCGCCGGCATGCTGCTGGCGTCTCCCGCCGTGGCCCAGCCCACGCCCCCGCCGGCCGCCGAGCAGCCGCGCCGCGCCGCGGCCCCGCTGCCCGACCTCGACCTGTCGCCGCTGCGCTCCGGCGCGACCGCCCGCACGGCGGAGGCGGGCGCGGTGCTGCCGTCCCGCTTCGACGTCGACGGCGACGGCTTCACGGACATCCTGTACCGCGACTGGAACCACACGCTCGGCGTGGTGCCGAGCAGCGACGCCGAGGGCGGGGAGTGGTACCGCTCCGGTGCCGCCGAGGTCGCGCTGGACCTGGTCCCGCTCGGCGACCAGAACGGCAACGGCCAGCCCGAGGTGCTGGTGTTGACCCAGTACGGAAAGGCCGAGCTGCACGGCGACGGCATGTTGTCCGGCTCGTACGGCCACTCCTGGACCGGCGGCGGCTGGAACGTCTACAACAAGGTCTTCTCACCCGGTGACGTCGACGGCGACGGCCGCTTCGACCTGCTGGCCCGCAAGCACAACGGCGAGCTGTACTTCTACCGTGCGACGGGCAACCTCGCGGCTCCTTTCTCGGCGCCGGTGAAGGCCGGTTTCGGCTGGGGGGCCTTCGACCAGCTCGTCGGCATCGGCGACAACGACGGCGACGGCCGGGGCGACGTGGTGGCCCGCACGTCCGACGGCAACCTGTACTTCTACGGCAGCACGGGCGTGAAGACGAACCCGTTCAAGCCGAAGAAGCTGATCGGCGGCGGCTGGAACACGTACAACCAGCTCCTGTCGGCCGACGACATGAACGGCGACGGGCACGCCGACCTGTTCGCCCGGTCCGTCGACGGCACGCTGTGGGCCTACCAGGGCCGCGGCAACGGCACGTTCACCTCCCGCGCGCGCGTCTCGTCGTCCGGCGGGTACGTCTCGGTCAACCAGTTCGCCGGTTCCGGCGCGATCGCCTACGCGGGCAAGAACGCGCTGATGGCCCGGACGTCCGGCGGAACCCTGTACTGGTACGGGACGATGAACAACGGCAAGCTGACGCCGCGCGACCAGGTCGGCGAGGCGGGCGACTGGGCGGGCGCCCCGATGGGCTTCGCCTCCTCGCTGGACACGGACGGCCACGGCGACCTGCACTTCACGTACGACGGCTCCCTCTACACCAACAACTGGACCGGCGGCGGCTGGGGCTCGTACAACCACGTCTTCGGGCCCGGCGACCTGAACGGCGACGGCAAGGGCGACCTGCTGGCCCGGAACCGCTCGGGCGTGCTGTACCTGATGCGGGGCAACGGCGAGGCCACCGGCTTCGCGTCGCGGATCCGGATCGGCAGCGGCTGGGGCTCGTACAACCGTCTGATCGGCGCCGGTGACATCTCCGGCGACGGCCGGACGGACATCCTCGCGCGGGACGGCTCGGGCACGCTGTGGCTGTACAAGGGCACGGGCGTGTCGACGCGTCCGTTCGCGACCCGGCAGCAGGTCGGTGGTGGGTGGAACACGTACCGGCAGATCGTCGCCCCCGGCGACGTGGACGGCGACGGCCGCGCGGACATCCTCGCGACGACTCCGGGCGGCACCCTGTACCGCTACCACTCGACGGGAGCGACGACCGCGAAGGCCACGTTCGGCAAGCGCGCCGAGGTCGGCGCCGGCTGGCAGGTCTACCCGGACCTGTACTAGTCCCCGTTCCGCCCGGCATCGGCCTCCGTTCATCCGGATGTCGGTGCCGGGCGTTACACTCACGCACACATCGGGAGAGGCGTTCGCCCTTCGCACATACACGCCCAAAGTGCGTGGCGAAGGCGTGCGGAACCCGCCCCGGTACCCACATCTTCATGTTCCCCAGGGGGGGATTTTGCGTTCCATGTTCTCCGGGCGTGGCCGTCGTATCACCACGTGCACCGCGCTCGCCCTCTCCGCCGGCATGGTGCTGGCGACTCCCGCGTCGGCCGCCGAGCCGGCGCCGCGTACCACCGTCGAGAAGGCCAAGCCGTCCTTCACGCTGCCGAAGCTGGTCCGTCCGGACCTGGCGGACGGCTCCGCCCGCGCCGGCGCGCAAGCGGCCGAGGCCGTCGCGCCGCTCCTGTCCGACCTGGACCTCGACGGCGTCGACGACATCATCTACCGCTGGGCCGACGGCGAGCTGTACTCGACCGCCAGCGACACCGACGTGGTCGAGCTGGCCCGCGTCGACAACATCGCCAAGGACATCATCCCGATCGGCAACCAGAACGGTGAGGCCGAGCCCGAGGTCCTGGTCCTCTCCGAGAACGGCGCGCTGACGCTCTACCAGGACGTCGCCCCGACCGGCACGCCGTACGAGTACCCGGTGGGCGGCGGCTGGCAGGCGTACAACAAGATTACCTCGCCCGGTGACGTGAACGCCGACGGCCGCGCCGACGTGATCGCCCGCGCCAAGGACGGCCAGCTCTACCTGTACCTGGCCACCGGCGTCCCGTCGAAGCCGCTCGGCACGCGGATCGCCGTCGGCGGCGGCTGGAACGACTACGACCAGCTGGTCGGCGCCGGCGACGTCAACGGCGACGGCAAGGCCGACCTGTACGGCCGCAAGGCCGACGGCCAGCTGTACTACTACGTCGGCACGGGCTCCACGACCCGTCCGTTCGAGACCCGCAAGCTGATCGGCGGCGGCTGGCAGACCTACAACCAGATCTTCCCGGCGGGCCAGGACGGCTCCCTGTGGGCGCGGGACAACAAGGGTGCGCTCTTCCTGTACCTGCCGAAGGGCGACGGCACCCTGAACGGGCGCCAGAAGGTCTCCGCGGACGGCGAGTTCGCGGGCATCGAGCAGTTCGCGCTCGGCGGCAACATCGCGTACACCGGCAAGGACGGCCTGATCGCCCGTGACGGCGCCGGCACCCTGTGGTTCTACGGCAGCTCGACCACCGGCCGGCTGACCAAGCGCCAGGCGATCAGCGACACCGGCGAGTGGGCGGGCACCACGTGGACGGCCCTGTCCTCGCTGAACGCGGACGGCCGGACCGACGTCCTGGAGAAGCTCGTCGGCGACCTGTACATCGAGATGCTGTACATCGGCGGCGGCTGGGGCGGCTACAACGCCTTCGTCGGCGCGGGCGACCTGAGCGGCGACGGCAAGGGCGACCTGCTGGCTCGCGACAGCTCCGGCGTCCTGTACCTGTACAAGGGCAACGGCGAGGGCGACGCCTTCGCCTCGCGGATCCGCGTCGGCTCCGGCTGGGGCCAGTTCAACAAGCTGTTCGGCGCCGGTGACTACAACGGCGACGGCAAGAACGACCTCCTCGCCCGCAGCAGCACCGGCGTCCTGTACCTGTACGCGGGCACCGGCAGCGCCACCGCCCCGTTCGCGGCGAAGAAGGAGATCGGCTCCGGCTGGAACACGTACAAGCACCTGGCCGCGGCCGGCGACCTCAACGCCGACGGCAAGGGCGACATCGTCGGCGCCACCTCCGGCGGCGACCTGTACACCTACCTGAACACGCTGCCGAACAAGTTCTCGGCGCGTTCGCTCTACGGCCCGGGCTTCCAGATCTACAACCAGATCTCCTAGTCCTCGGCGCCCCGTCGTCCGCCCCCGCACCGGTTCCCTCCGGTGCGGGGGCGGACGCGTTCTCGCGGGGTGTCTCAGGCGGGTTTGCGGGCGACGGCGAAGACGCGGCGGAAGGGGAAGACCGTGCCGTCCCGGCCCGGGGGGTAGGCCTCGCGGAGGAGGTCGCGGTACTGGGCGAGGAAGGCGTCGACGGCCTCCCGGTCGTCGCCGAGGGTGGTGAGGACGGGGCGCAGGGCGGTGCCCTTGACCCAGTCGAGGACGGGGTCCTCGCCCTGGAGGAGCTGGCAGTAGACGGTCTCCCAGACGTCGGTCTCGCAGCCGAGGGCGGTGAGGCGGGTGAGGTAGTCGGGCGCTTCGAGGATGTGGACGAAGCGGCGGCCCTGGCCGGCGAGGCGCTCGCGCCATTCGGGGCGGGCGCAGAGTTCGCCGAGGAGGGCGTGGCTGGGGGAGGTGAAGTTGCCGGGGACCTGGAAGGCGAGGACGCCGCCGGGGCGCAGGCCGTCGATCCAGGCGGCGAAGGACTCGGGGTGGTTGGGGACCCACTGGAGGGCGGCGTTGGAGACGATCAGGTCGTAGGGCTCGGTGGGGGTCCAGTGGGCGGCGTCGGCGGGGCGGAAGTCGAGCCAGCCGCCGCCGGCGGTGGTGCCCGACCAGTCCTTCTCGGCCTGTTCGAGCATCTCGGGCGAGAGGTCGAAGCCGGTGATGTGGGCGTCGGGCCAGCGGTCGGCGAGGAGGGCGGTGACGTTGCCGGGTCCGCAGCCGAGGTCGGCGATGCGGGCGGGGCGGCCGTGGTCGGGGAGGCGCGGTATTCGGCTGAGGAGGTCGAGGAAGGGGCGGGTGCGGTGGGTGGAGTGGCGGAGGTACTGGTGCGGGTCCCAGACCGGCGCGACGGCGGAACCCTGGGCTGGCACGGACGACACGGAATGCATGTTCGAAGCCCCCTTGCAGGTGTGAGGCGGTGAAACGGAACCGGTTCCGGCCCGGTCCCTTCCCCGCCTTTCGGCCAAATATATCTCGATATCAAGATTCATGACATCGAGAAACTTGACTCCAAGAGACTTTATGTCAACAGACCCACTACACTGATCACATGGAGGACGAGGTCGACCGGCTGGTCGCTGCATGGCGCCGTGAGCGCCCGGACCTCGACGTGGAGCCGTTGGAGGTCCTCAGCCGGGTCTCCCGGCTGGCCCGGCACCTCGACCGCGCGCGCCGGCTCGCCTTCTCCGAGCACCAGCTGGAGCCCTGGGAGTTCGACGTCCTCACCTCGCTGCGCCGCGCCGGAGCCCCGTACCAGCTCTCCCCCGGCCAGCTCCTCACCCAGACCCTGGTGACCTCGGGCACGATGACCAACCGCATCGACCGGCTCACCAAGAAGGGCCTGGTCGAGCGGCTCCCCGACCCCAGCGACCGGCGCGGGGTCCTGGTCCGCCTGACCCCCGAGGGGCGCGACCGCGCCGACGAGGCGCTCGCCGGGCTGCTCGCCCAGGAGCGGGCCATCCTCGCCCAGCTCTCCCGCCCCCAGCGCGCCGAACTGGCCGCCCTGCTACGCCGGCTGACCGCCCCGTTCGACAACGTCCCCGGCTAGCGCCGGCAGCGGCGCCGGGCCCACGCCCGCCCGCCGGGCCAGGGCCACCGCCGCGAGCGTCGAGTGGACGCCCAGCTTCCCCAGCACGTTCTGCATGTGCGTGCGGACCGTGTGCGGGGAGAGGAAGAGCCGCTCCGCCACCGCCTTGCGGCCCAGGCCCGCCACCATGCAGCGCAGCACCTCCCGCTCGCGCGGGGTCAGCGACTCCACGAGCCGCTCGCTCTCCGTCCGGTGCCGCCGGGCCGCCGTCAGCTCCCGCAGCACCCCGGTCAGCAGCGCCGGCGGCAGATGCGTCTCGTCCCGCAGCACCCCCCGCACCACGGCGAGCAGCCGCTGGAGCGAGGAGTCCTTCGCCACCCAGCCGGAGGCCCCCGCCTGGAGCGCGAGCGCGGCGCGGCGGGCGTCGTCCTTCTCCGCGAGCACGACCGTACGCACCGAAGGCTGGACCTTCCGCACCCCCGCGACCAGCGAGATCCCGTCCACGGCGGGCTCGCCCTCCGGAGGGGGCGGCACGGCCGCGGGCAGCACGCCCAGATCGGCGTCGACGAGCAGCACGTCGAACCGGCGCCCCTCCGCGGCGCCCCGGTCCAGACAGCGCATGGCGGCGGGACCGGTGCCGGCGGCGGCGACGTCGACGTCCGGCTCGGCCGCGAGCGCGGCCGCCAGCGACTCGGCGAAGACGCGGTGGTCGTCCACCACCAGGACCCGGATTCGTGCCACGGACACCCCCAAGTGTCGAGGAGAGACCGACGCGGTACGGCGCCGGAGGGCGGGTCCGTCGGGCACACGGCCGCCGCCGTGACCAGACTGCTACCCCGCTCCCGGCGCCGTACCCGGCGGTCTCGCTCCCCTGAACGGCACCGGCCCCCACCGGTGCTGCCCCACAGAGTAGGGGCGGGGCACCGCCGTGGGGGCCGATTGGCGGAAGTGTCCGAAGTCGACCGTCCGTGAGGCCGTCCGGGGCTCCTCAGAGGCGGCGGGCGCCCGCCGAGGGGACGGCCGGGAAGATCCCCGGCTCCGCGTACCCGGCGCCCGCGAAGGCCTTCCGGACCGCCGCCGCGACGTCCTCCGCCCGGTCCGCCTCGACCAGGACCACCGCCGAGCCGCCGAAGCCGCCGCCGGTCATCCGGGCGCCGAGCGCCCCGGCCGCGTTCGCCGCCTCGACCACCAGGTCCAGCTCCGCGCAGGAGACCCGCAGGTCGTCCCGGAGCGAGGCGTGGCCCTCGGTGAGGAGCGGGCCGACCTCCCGGGTCGCGCCGGCGTCGAGCAGGGCGATCACCCGGACCACCCGGTCGTTGTCCGACACCACGTGCCGGACGTACCGCAGAATCGTCCCGTCGCTCAGACGGTCGAGCGCGGCGGGCAGATGCGCGGCGTCCACCTCGCGCAGGGCACGCACCCCGAGCGCCCGCGCGCCCGCTTCACAACCGGCGCGCCGCTCCGCGTACGCGCCGTCCCCGAGGGCGTGCTTCACCCGGGTGTCGACGACGAGGAGCGCGAGCCCCTCGGCGGCGAGGTCGAAGGGCACCTGACGGTAGGACAGGTCCCGGGTGTCCAGGTGGAGGGCGTGGCCCTCCTCGGCGCAGGCGGAGGCCATCTGGTCCATGACGCCGCAGGGCACGCCGACGAAGGCGTTCTCGGCGCGCTGGGCGATCCGGGCCAGCTCGGGCCGGGTGAGCCCGAGCTCGAAGAGGTCGTTCAGGGCGAGGGCGGTGACGACCTCCAGGGCCGCCGAGGAGGAGAGCCCGGCGCCGGTCGGCACGGTGGAGGCGAGGTGCACGTCGGCGCCGGCCACCGGGTGCCCGGCCTCCCTCAGTGCCCAGACGACCCCGGCCGGGTAGGCGGCCCAGCCGCCGCCGGAGAGGGGTTCCAGGTCCGCCACGCCGAGCTGGACGATCCCGCCGTCGGCATCCCCGGAGTGCAGCCGCAGGACGCCGTCGTCGCGGCGGGAGACGGCGGCGACGGTGGTGTGCGGCAGGGCGAGCGGCAGCACGAAGCCGTCGTTGAAGTCGGTGTACTCCCCGATGAGGTTGACCCGCCCCGGGGCGGCCCAGACCCCGTCGGGCGCGGCGCCGTACAGCGCCTCGAAGCCGGCGGCGACGCTCATGCGCGCTCCTCCTGTCGGTGCCGGGCGAAGGCCCAGGCGTCGGCGACGACGTCCGCCAGGTCGGGGCGGGACGGGATCCAGCCGAGCCGCTCGCGGGCGGCGTCGGCGGAGGCGACCAGGACGGCCGGGTCGCCGGGGCGGCGCCCGGCGGCGATCTCCGGGACCGGGTGGCCGGTGACCTTGCGGACGGTCTCGATCACCTCGCGGACGGAGAAGCCGTTGCCGTTGCCGAGGTTGCAGACCAGGTGCTCGCCGGCCGGCACGGTGCCCCGGGTCATGGCGTCGAGGGCGAGCAGGTGGGCCTCGGCGAGGTCGGCGACGTGGATGTAGTCGCGGACGCAGGTGCCGTCGGGGGTCGGGTAGTCGTCGCCGTAGACGGAGATGGCCTCGCGGCGGCCGAGGGCGACCTGGAGGACCAGCGGGATGAGGTGCGACTCGGGGTCGTGGCGTTCGCCGAGCCCTCCGTACGCCCCGGCGACGTTGAAGTAGCGCAGCGAGGCGGCGGCGAGGCCGTGGGCGGCGCACTCGCCGGTGATCATGTGGTCGACGGCCAGCTTGCTCGCCCCGTACGGGCTGGTGGGGGCGGTGGCCGCGGCCTCGGTGATCGGGACGGTCTCGGGCTCGCCGTAGGTGGCGGCGGTGGAGGAGAAGACCAGCCGGCGGACGCCGGACGCGCGCATCGCGGCGAGCAGCGCCATGGTGCCGCCGACGTTGTTCTCCCAGTACTTCTCCGGCTGGGCGACGGACTCGCCGACCTGCGAGTACGCGGCGAAGTGCAGCACGCCGTCGTAGGAGCCGTCGAGCCAGCGGGCGGCGTCCTGGACGCGGCCCTCGACGAACTCGGCGCCGGCCGGGACGCCCTCCCGGAAACCGGTGGAGAGGTCGTCGAGGACGGTGACCCGGTCCCCCCTCTCCAGGAGGTGGGCGGCGACCGTGCCGCCCACATAGCCCGCCCCGCCCGTGACCAGGTACTTCTTCGCCGTCGTCATGCGCTTGCCACCTCTCGGATGCGCCGGGCCGCGTCCTCCGGCCGGATGTCGTTCATGAACGCGCCCATGCCGGACTCGGTGCCCGCGAGGAACTTCAGCTTGCCGGAGGCGCGCCGGACCGTGAACAGCTCCAGGTGCAGTCCGAAGTCCTCCCGCCGCTCGTCCGTGAACGGCGCCTGGTGCCAGGCGGCGATGTAGGGCGTGGGCGGCTCCGCCGGGCCGAAGATCCGGTCGAAGCGCCTCAAGAGTTCCAGATGGACCTGTGCGAACTCCGCACGGGCGGCCTCGTCGAGGCCGAGCAGGTCGGGGACGCGCCGCCGGGGGTGGAGGTGGACCTCGTACGGCCACTTGGCGGCGTACGGCACGAAGGCGATCCAGTGCTCGGTCTCCAGGACCACCCGTTCGCCGTCGGCGCGCTCGCGGGCGACGAGGTCGTCGAAGAGGTTGCGGCCGGTCTCCCGGCGGTGCTCGTCGATGCGGCGGCGCATGAGGGCGGTGCGGGGGGTGATGTACGGGAAGGCGTAGATCTGGCCGTGGGCGTGGGGCAGGGTGACGCCGATCTCCTGGCCCCGGTTCTCGAAGCAGTAGACCTGCTGGACGCCGGGGAGGGCGGAGAGGGCGGCGGTGCGGTCGGTCCAGGCGTCGAGGACGAGGCGGGCCCGCTCCTCGGTGAGGTCGGCGAAGGAGGCGGTGTGGTCGTCGGTGAAGCAGACGACCTCGCAGCGGCCGACGCCGCCGGAGAGGGACGGGAAGCGGTTCTCGAAGACCGCGACCTCGTAGCCCTCCTCGGGGATCTCGCTCTCGCGGCCGTCCCTGGCCGGGCAGAGCGGGCAGGCGTCGGCCGGCGGGAGGTAGGTGCGGGTCTGCCGGTGCGAGGCGACGGCGACGTGGTCGCCGGTCAGCTCGTCGAACCGGATCTCCGAGCGGGAGGTGACGGGGGCGAGGGGGCGCGGGTCGACGGCGGTGCGGACGAGGTCGTCGCGACGGTCGTAGTAGATGAGCTCGCGCCCGTCGGCGAGCGTGGTGACGGTCTTCTTCACGGGGTGCCTCCGGGCGCGAACAAACAGAACCACGCACAAAGAACCACAACCGAACATCGAGGTCAAGGGCGCGGCCCCACGGGGCCCCTCCGTGGAACTCAGTACGCCGTGCGCTGCCGCGGCACCGCCCGGTCGAGCAGCCCGGTCCTCGCCGCCAGCGCCGCCGCCTCCAGACGCGACCCGACACCCAGCTTCATCAGCACCCGCTGCACATGCGTCCGCGCCGTGCTCGGCGCGATCCCCATCCCCGCCGCGATCAGCCGGGTGTCCTCCCCCTCGGCCACCCGCACCAGGACCTCCACCTCGCGGTGGGTCAGCAGCCCGAGGAGGCGCTGCGCCTCGTCGTCCGGCTGCGCCGCCGGGTTCAGCAGCTCCGCGAAGGCCCCGGCGAGCAGCTGCGGCGCCACGGCGGCCTCCCCCGCCCGCGCCTTCAGCAGGGCCCGCTCGACGCCCTCGATCCGCTCGTCGTGCCGGACGTACCCGGACGCCCCGGCCGCGAAGGCGGCGGCGATCCCGCGCGGCGACGGCACCGGCCCGAGGACGACCACGGCCACCTGCGGCCGCTCCCGCTTGATCCGCGCGACCGGCTCGAAGGCCCCTTCCGCGGCCGGCGCCGCGGTGCCGAAGAGGCACACCTCGGGGGCCCGGCCCACCACGACCTCCGCCGCCCCCGCGGCCGGCGCGGCCGCCGCGAGCACCCGGTGCCCGCGCAGCTTCAGCGCCGAGGCGAGCGCCTCCGCGTGCAGGCGGTGGTCGTCCACGACCACGAGCCGAACGCCCATCCCGTCATCCCCCATCCCCCGGGCCGGCCGTTCCCCGGCACTTCCGATCCCGGCAAGCTACACGCTCCCCCGCCCCACGGTCCGTCAACCTCCGCCGCCCGAAAGGGGGACGGGACGCGCGAAGGGCCTCCCCGGTGTCCCGGGGAGGCCCTTCGCGTGGGTCGCGGACGTCAGCCCTTGGTGCTGAACGAGACCGCGAGGTACTTCTTGTCGAGGGCGGAGCCGGACTCCCTCGGCTTGTTGGCGTAGGTGCCGGAGATGAAGAACCGGCCGTCGCCGTAGAGGAGTTCGGCGCCGGTGATCGAGAAGCTGGACTCGATGGACCGGTTCGCCTTGTCCGAGGGGTTCTCCAGGAGCAGCGTCGGCTTCATGGTGCCCGCGTGGACGGAGACGAGCTGCCCGCCCTTGTCGTGCGGGGGCATCTTGTACGCGATGAGGTCACCGCCGTCCATGCGCAGCGGCATCAGCACGTAGCCGTCGCCCGCGTCGGCCTTCTCGGGCGCCATCTTGCCGTCGGCGAGGCTGAAGGCGACGATCTCGTTGGTCTCGTCGCCGTACTCGCCGGTGGAGCCCTCGTGCTCCTCGGTCGGCAGGTAGAGCCGGTCGTCGCCGACGAGGGCCTGCGAGCACTCCTCCACCGAGGTGGCGCCGCACTCGGCCGCGTAGCGGTCCGGGTTGGCCGTGATCTTGGTCCGCAGCTTGCCGGTCTTCTCGTCGATGGAGAAGAAGTCCGAGACGCTGCTGCCGTCGTCGGCGGCGTCGCCGACGTTGGCCGCGACCACCAGCGGCTTGGTCGAGACGACCGAGGTGTACTCCACGCCCTGCGGCATCTTGAACTCGGAGAGCGGCTTGCCCGACTTCGGGTCCAGGTTCTGGACGGAGATGGTCTGGGCGCCGTACTTGCCGCACTTGCGGACCGCGACGAGGCCGGCGCCGCCGCCGTACCCCATGTCGTAGCAGCCCTGGTCGTTGGACTGCGGCTTCCAGAGCACCTTGCCGGTGGCCGCGTCGAAGGCCGCGCCGCCGTCGGTGCCGCCGGCCGCGACGGTGCCGCCGCCGAGCGTCACCTCGCTGAAGCGGGCCTTCTCGTCGCCGCCGCCGCTGACGGAGGCGGACCACAGGAGCTTGCCGGTGTTCAGGTCGAGCATGCCGACCTGGTTGCAGCTCTGGTAGTACCGGGGCGCGACGCGCTTCTTCTCCTCGAAGAGCACCGGCACCTTGTTGTCCTCGGTCTTGTGCCGGGACGCGCCGCAGACCTGGCCGGCCAGCGGGATCGTCCAGGAGACCGTGCCCTTGTCGATGTCGTAGCCGACGACCGAGTTGACGCCCGTCTTCACGAAGGTCTTGTCGGTGATCCAGGAGCCGTCGACGGGCGTGGTGTCGGGCACCGTCGGCACGTCGATCCGGAAGGCGAGGCGGGCTCCGGTCTTGCCGCCCGGCTTCTCCTTGCCCTTGCCGCCCAGGCCGTTGGCGGCGGGGCCGTCGCCGCCGCCGGAGGCGCCGCCGTCACCGCCGCCGTTCGGGGACTGGCTGGTGCCGCCGGTCGGCTTGGCGTCCGGGGACGGGTCCGAGCCGGAGTTGGCGTACCAGATGCCGCCGCCGACGATCAGGGCGACGGCCACGGCCGCCGCGACGATGATCTGCGCCTGCGCGGACAGCTTCCGGCGGCCGCCCGGAGCGGCGGCCGGGACCTGCTGCTGCGGCGCGGTCGGGTAGCCGTACGGCTGCTGCGGCTGCTGCGGCTGGTTCGGATAGCCGTACGGCGGCGGAACCGGCTGCTGGTACTGCGGGGCCTGCTGGGGGGGCTGCTGGTACTGCGGGGCCTGCTGCGGGTAGCCGTAGCCGGGCTGGCCCTGCGGGGCCTGCGGGTAGCCGTAACCGGGCCCGTTCGGGTCCTGCGGGGCGCCGAAGCCGCCCGGCGGCGGGCCGGGGGGCTGGTTCGGCGGCTGGTTCGGCGGCTGGTTCGGCGGCTGGTTCGGAGGCGGGGGCGGCTGGGTCACTTGCTGAAGCCCATCATCGTCTTGGTCTCCTTCTCCTCGGCGTCGTTCGACGCCGAGACCCGGCCCGCCGCGATCACGAAGGTGCCGTTGCCGTAGGCGTAGCCCGCGCTGAAGAAGCCGCTCTCGATCTGCGCGACCGACACGGGGTGCTTGAGGAGGATCTTCGGCGCGCCGCCGGCCGGGGCGATCGTCGCGACCGCGCCGCCCTTGTCGTACTTGGGCGAGACGTAGGCGAGGACCTCGCCGCCCTCCATGCCCAGCGGGGACATCTGCTGCTCGTCGGGGGCCTTGGAACGCCACTTCGGCTTGCCCGTGTTGAGGTCGAAGGCGACGACCTCGTTGGAGGTGCCGTACGCGGTGTCGGTCGCCATGTAGAAGGTGTCGCCGCCGGCGGCGACGCCGGTGCAGCCCTGGAGGTTGCGGCCGAAGATGACCAGGCCGCCGCCGCAGCGCGGGGCGTACTTGTCCTTGCCGCCCTGGATCTCGGAGCGCACCTTGCCGTCCGGCTTGAGCGCGACGATCGACCACTTCTTCTGCTCGCGCTGGAAGGCGGAGACGACGAGCGGGTTCACCGAGTAGACCTTGTCGACCTCCCAGGTGGCGGCCAGCCGGTAGGTCCACTTGGCCTTGCCCGTGTTGGGGTCGACCTCGCTGATCGTGTGCTGTTCCTTGCTCACGTCGGCGGTGCGGCACTGGCTGGCGGCGATCAGCTTGGTGGCGTCGCCGGCGTAGGCGTACGGCTTGCAGTCGCCGGTGGGGCCGGTGAAGACCTGCTTGCCGTCGGTGAGGGAGAAGCCGTAGGCGCTGCTGCTGCCGGCCGCGGTGACCGTGTTGCCGCCGATGGCGAGGGTGTTGTCGGAGAAGGCGAAGAGGCCGGTCGGCTTCGGGACGGCCTTCTTCCAGCCCGCCTTGCCGGTCTTGAGGTCGATCTGCTGGAGCATCGAGCACTTGGCGCCGTCCTTGGCGCTCTCCTCGTACCCGAAGACCATGATGCCGTTGGCGCCGGGCTGGGCCGGGGCCGCGCACAGCTTGAACGGCAGGTCGACCGACCACTTCTTGGCGCCGTCGGTCAGGGAGTAGCCGGAGACGCCCTTGTACATCGCCTTGACAACGGTGTCGCCGACGATCCAGGGGCCGAAGACCTCGGAGCCGTTGCGGGGCAGGTCGACGTCGTTGGTGGTGAGGAAGTTGACCTTCGCCTCGCCCTCCTGGCGGGCCGCGTTGAGGTCGTCCTCGCCGCCCTTGTCGCCGTCGCCGGAGCCGTCGCCCTGGTCGACCGACTCGGTCGGCTCGGGACCGGTGGTGGCGCTGGAACTGGCCGTCGGGCTCGTCGCGACGGTCGGCTTCTCGTCGTCACCGCCGCCGACGACGGCCCAGGTGGTGACACCGGCGACGAGCACGGCGGCGGCCGCGACGATCGCGACGAGGCCGGTGCGGCCCTTGAACGGGCCCCCGCCGGAACCGCCGTCCGGGGCGGGCGCGCCCGGGTACATCGGCTGGGTCTGGCCCGGGTAGCCGCCGTAGGGGCCGGGCTGCTGCTGCCCGTACGGACCCGGCTGCTGCGGCTGGCCGTACGGCCCCGGCTGCGGGGCCTGCTGCGGATAGCCGTACGGCGGCGGGACCGGCTGCTGGTGCTGCGGCGGCTGCTGCGGGTAGCCGTAGCCGGGCTGGGCCTGCGGCGGCTGGCCGGGCGCCTGGGGCGGGACCGGCGGCATCTGCGGCGGCTGGGCCGGCATCTGCGGCGGCTGCGCCGGCGGGACGGGCGGCATGCCGCCCTGGTTCGGATCCTGGGGAGCTCCGAAGCCCCCCGGCGGCTGGTTGCTGGGCGGCTGGGTCATCAGCGCTTCCCCCTTGCTGTGAGCGGGTTTTCTTTCTACCACTCACCCGGTGGCGCAAAAGCGACCGGTCCATCCCTTGTGCCCAAGGGAGGACCGGTCCGTGATGCCCTCGTTATGCGTTCTCGGCCAGTTCGAGCCAGCGCAGCTCCAACTCTTCACGTTCTCCAGAAAGTTCACGCAACTCGGCGTCGAGCTTCGCGACCTTCTCGAAATCGGTCGCGTTGTCGGCGATCTGCGCGTGCAGCTTCGTCTCGCGCTCGGAGATCTTGTCGAGCTGCCGCTCGACCTTCTGGAGCTCCTTCTTCGCGGCGCGGGCGTCGGCGGCGGAGACCCCGGCCTTCTGCTGCGGGGCGGCCGCGGCGGCGGGCGCCGGGGCGGCCTCCTCGATCATCCGGCGGCGCCGCTCCAGGTACTCGTCGATGCCGCGCGGCAGCATCCGCAGGGCCCGGTCGCCGAGCAGGGCGAAGGTGCGGTCGGTGGTGCGCTCCAGGAAGAAGCGGTCGTGGGAGATGACGACCATGGAGCCCGGCCAGCCGTCGAGGAGGTCCTCCAGCTGGGTCAGGGTCTCGATGTCGAGGTCGTTGGTGGGCTCGTCGAGGAAGAGGACGTTCGGCTCGTCCATCAGCAGACGGAGCAGCTGGAGCCGGCGGCGCTCGCCGCCGGACAGGTCGCCGACGGGCGTCCACTGCTTCTCCTTGCCGAAGCCGAACTGCTCGCACAGCTGCCCGGCGGTCATCTCCCGGCCCTTGCCGAGGTCGACCCGGTCGCGGATCTGCTGCACGGCCTCCAGGACCCGCAGCTGGGCGGGGAGTTCGGTGACGTCCTGGGAGAGGTAGGCGAGGCGCACGGTCTTGCCGACGACGATCCGGCCGGCCGGCGGCTGCTTCTCGCCCTGGGAGACGGAGGCATCCGCCAGTGCCCGCAGGAGTGAGGTCTTGCCCGCGCCGTTGACGCCGACGAGTCCGACGCGGTCGCCGGGGCCCAGCTGCCAGGTCAGGTGCTGGAGGAGGGTCTTGGGACCGGCGGTGACGGTCACGTCCTCCAGGTCGAAGACGGTCTTGCCGAGCCGGGCGTTGGCGAACTTCATCAGCTCGGTGGTGTCCCGGGGCTCCGGCACGTCCGCGATGAGCGCGTTGGCCGCCTCGATGCGGAAGCGGGGCTTGGAGGTGCGGGCCGGGGCGCCGCGCCGCAGCCAGGCCAGCTCCTTGCGCATCAGGTTCTGCCGCTTGACCTCCTCGGTGGCGGCGATCCGCTCCCGCTCGGCCCGGGCGAAGACGTAGTCGGAGTAGCCGCCCTCGTACTCGTACACGTCACCGCGCTGCACGTCCCACATGCGGGTGCAGACCTGGTCGAGGAACCAGCGGTCGTGGGTGACGCAGACGAGCGCCGAGCGGCGGGTCTGGAGGTGGCCGGCGAGCCAGGCGATGCCCTCGACGTCCAGGTGGTTGGTGGGCTCGTCGAGGACGAGCAGGTCCTGCTCCTCGATGAGCAGCTTGGCCAGCGCGATGCGGCGGCGCTCGCCGCCGGAGAGCGGGCCGATGACGGTGTCGAGGCCGTGCTCGAAGCCGGGCAGGCCGAGCCCGCCGAACAGGCCGGTGAGCACGTCCCGGATCTTGGCGCTGCCGGCCCACTCGTGGTCGGCCAGGTCGCCGATGACCTCGTGCCGGATGGTGGCCTTCGGGTCGAGCGAGTCGTGCTGCGTCAGCACCCCGATCCGCAGCCCGCCGCTGTGCGTGACACGGCCGCTGTCGGCCTCCTCCAGGCGCGCCAGCATCCGGATGAGGGTGGTCTTGCCGTCGCCGTTGCGCCCCACGACCCCGATCCGGTCCCCTTCGGAGACACCGAGCGAGACCCCGTCGAGCAGGGCACGGGTGCCGTACACCTTGCTGACGTTCTCGACATTGACCAGGTTGACGGCCACGTTGACTCCAGTGCGGGGTGATCGATCGACATACCAGGGTACGTCCCCGCGCCGCCCGGCGGCCCTGCCGACCGGGTCAGGACCGGGAGCGGCCCGGCCGGTCGACCAGGAGCCAGCCCACCAGGGCCATCGCGACCGCCGCCGGGGCGGTCACCCTGACCGCGATCAGGGTGGCGGTGTGGCCCTCCAGGAGGCCGCCGAAGCCCGTCATCGACAGGCCCAGGACGCCCAGGAGGGCGAGGGCGATGCCGAGCGCGGCGAGCGGTCCCGAGCCGCCGGTGCGGGGGACGGGCGCGGGCGCCTCGAAGCGGCGGAAGACCGCGACGAGGAGCGCGGTCAGCGCGGCCGCCGCGAGGAGCCTGAGCGGCAGCTGCGCCCACCAGGCGGCGGTCGCCGGGGCCGGGAGCCGTACGCCGAGCGCGAGCATCCCGCCGTACACGCCGAGCATCGCCGTCAGGTGCCACAGGAAGGCCGTCATCGCGATGCCGTTCGCCGCGACCACCGCCCGCCAGACCCGCGCCCGGGCCGCGAACCGCGCCCCCGGGCCGCGCAGCAGCTCCACCGCGCCGATCAGCCACAGGCCGTGGCAGAGCAGGGCCAGCGTCGGCGGGGCCATGTTCGACACCTTCTCGCCGGGCATCCCCACCATGGACAGCGGATACGGGCCGAAGGCCACGAGCAGGCCCGCGCCGGCGAGCCCCGCCGCCGCGAGGAGCGCGGGGCGCCGGATCATGCCGTCGGCCCGCAGGAAGCCCAGCTGGTGCACGGCCAGCCAGACGAACGCGAAGTTCAGGAACTCGACGTACGGGACGCCGGCGGCGAAGCGCGCCACGTCGACGAGGACGGCGGCGGCCGCGAGCCCCGCGAAGGCCCCCCAGCCGTACCGCTCGTGCGCCCGCAGCAGCGGCGGGGTGAAGGCGACCATCGCCAGGTAGATCCCGATGAACCACAGCGGCTGCGTGACGAGCCGCAGCGCGACGCCGGTCAGCCCGCCGTCGGCCCCCGCCACCTGGAGCACGAGCGCCGCCGCGCCCCACACCGCGACGAACACCATCGTCGGCCGCAGCAGCCGGCGCAGCCGGGCCCGCAGGAAGTCCGCGTACCGGGGGCGGGAGCGGTAGGCGAGGGCGTGCGCGAAGCCGCCCACGAAGAAGAACACCGGCATCACCTGGAGCGCCCAGGTCGCCGCCTGGAGCTCCGGCACGACCGCCAGCAGGTTCCCGACGCCGTCCTGGGTCACGGCCGCCATCAGCCAGTGGCCGAGGACGACGACCCCGAGCGAGACGACCCTCAGCAGGTCCACGTACCGGTCCCGGCTCGCCGGCGTGCCCTCGGCGAGCTCCCGCGCGCTGATTCTCATACCGGCAGGGTCCCGTGCCCGCCTCCGGCCCGACAGGGCGCGGATACTCAGCCGGCCACTGAGTACGGGCCCGCGGCGGGCCACCGGGCAGTGCCAACCGGCCCCATGCCGTCGGCCACGCGGGCGACCTCGCGGCCGGGGCTGCCGGAGGCTCCGGCCGGCGAGCCGTCATCTTCTCCTCGGACCCACCACCCCACCCCGAGGAGAAACCCATGTCCAGACGTCCACGCGTGGCCGCCGTCGCCGGTGCAGCCGTCGCGCTCACCGTGCTCGCCGCCGGCCCCGCCTCGGCCGGTGATCCGGCCGTCACCGATCCCCGGGTCGTCGCCCACTTCGACTTCGCCGCCGGACAGAACGCGGAGAACATCGCCCTCGAACCCGACGGCTCCGCCGACATCACCTTCGCCTTCGCCCACCAGGTCGCCCGCGTCACCGAGCAGGGCGCGACGACGATCCTCGCCACCCTGCCCGACGTGCCGGACGCGCAGACCCCCGTCGGCGGGGCCGTCGCCCTCGGCATCGCCCGCGCCCACGACGGCACCCTGTACGTCACCTACGCCACCGGGACCGAGAAGACGGGCATCTGGCGCGTCGCGCCCGGCGGCGGCACGCCGGAGCAGATCGGCTTCTTCCCCGCCGACGCCTTCCCCAACGGCCTCGCCCTCGACGAGAAGTGCGGCACCCTCTACACCGCCGACACGCGCCTCGGCACGGTGTGGAGCCTCCCGGTGAGCGGGGGCGAGCCCACGGCCTGGGCCACCGGGGCCGCGCTCGAACCCACCGCCGAGGTCCCCTTCGGCGCCAACGGCCTCAAGGTCCACGACGGCGCCGTCTGGGTGTCCAACACCGCCCGGGGGACCCTGCTGCGCATCCCGGTGCGCGAGGACCGGACCGCCGGTCCGGCCGAGACCCGGGCGACCGGCCTCGCCTTCGTCGACGACTTCGCCTTCACCGGGCACGGCGACACCGTCCTCGCCGCCCTGATCATGGCCGACAAACTGGAGCTCGTCCGGCCCGACGGCACCCACAAGACCGTGCTCACCGGCACGGACGGGCTCGACAACCCGACCTCCGTGGCCGTGCGCCACAAGAAGGTCTACGTGAACAGCGCGGCCTTCTTCGACACCACGGACCCCGACCCGAACCTGCTCCTGGCCAGGATCTCCAAGAACAAGCTCCGGTAGCCCCTACAGGACCGTCGCGCCCGGCGCCGGGGAGGTGGCCGTGTGGGTGGCGCGGCAGGTCCCGGAGGCGCGCAGGGCGCGGGCCACCTGGTCCGCCGACTCCGCGTCCTTCACCAGGAACGCCGTCGTCGGGCCCGAGCCGGAGACCAGGGCCGCGAGCGCGCCCGCCTCGGTGCCGGCCGCGAGGGTCGCGGCGAGCGAGGGCCGCAGCGAGAGCGCGGGGGCCTGGAGGTCGTTGGCGAGGGCGCCGGCCAGCGCCGTCGTGTCGCCGGTGCGCAGGGCCTCCAGGAGCGCCGGGGAGGCGACCGGTTCGGGGACGTCGGCGCCTTCGGCGAGGCGGTCGAACTCGCCGTACACCGCGGGCGTCGACAGGCCGCCGTCGGCGACCGCGAAGACCCAGTGGAAGGGCCCGGCCACCGGCAGCTCCGTCAGCCGCTCGCCGCGGCCGACGCCGAGCGCCGCGCCGCCGACGAGGCTGAAGGGGACGTCGGAGCCGAGTTCGGCGCAGATCTCCAGGAGCACGTCACGCGGGGTGCCGAGGCCCCACAGGGCGTCGCAGGCGAGGAGGGCGCCGGCGCCGTCCGCGCTGCCGCCGGCCATGCCGCCGGCCACCGGGATCGCCTTGGCGATGTGCAGGTGGACGTCCGGGGAGAGGCCGTGCCGGGCGGCGAGGAGGGTGGCGGCGCGGGCCGCGAGGTTGGTGGCGTCCAGCGGGACCTTGTCCGCGTCGGGGCCCTCGCAGGTGACCGTCAGCCGGTCGGCGGGGGTGGCCGTGACCTCGTCGTACAGCGACACGGCGAGGAAGACGTTGGCGAGGTCGTGGAAGCCGTCGGGGCGGGCCGCGCCCACCGCGAGCTGCGCGTTGACCTTGGCCGGGACCCGTACGGTCACGCCGGTCACGCCGGTCACGCCCGTCGCACCGCTCGTGCCCGTCGCACCGTTCACGCCTGGGCCTCCGGCTTGCTCTCCGGCTTGCTCTCCGGCTTGTTCTCCGCGATCCGGGCGAACTCCTCGACCGTCAGCGCCTCGCCGCGCGCCTGCGGCGAGATCCCGGCCTTCACCAGTGCCTCCTCGGCGGCGGCGGGCGAGCCCGCCCAGCCGGCGAGGGCGGCCCGCAGGGTCTTGCGGCGCTGCGCGAAGGCCGCGTCCACGGCCGCGAAGACCTCCGCCTTGGTGGCGGTGGTCGCGATCGGCTCGGTGCGGCGGACCAGGGAGACGAGACCCGAGTCGACGTTGGGCGCGGGCCAGAAGACGTTGCGGCCGATGGCCCCGGCGCGCTTGACCTCGGCGTACCAGTTCGCCTTGACGGAGGGGACGCCGTACACCTTGTTGCCCGGTCCGGCGGCGAGCCGGTCGGCGACCTCGGCCTGGACCATGACGAGGGTCCGCTCGATGGTCGGGAAGCGGTCGAGCATGTGGAGCAGGACGGGCACGGCCACGTTGTACGGGAGGTTGGCGACGAGCGCGGTCGGCGCCGGGCCCGGCAGCTCCTGGACGAGCATGGCGTCGGAGTGGACCAGCGCGAAGCGGTCCTTCCGCTCCGGCATGCGCGCGGCGATCGTCGCCGGCAGCGCGGCGGCCAGGATGTCGTCGATCTCGACGGCGGTCACCCGGTCGGCGGCCTCCAGGAGCGCCAGGGTGAGGGAGCCGAGTCCGGGCCCCACCTCGACGACCACGTCGTCCGGGCGGACGCCCGCGGTGCGGACGATGCGCCGGACGGTGTTGGCGTCGATGACGAAGTTCTGGCCCTTCTGCTTCGTGGGGCGCACGCCGAGGGCGGCGGCCAGCTCACGGATGTCGGCGGGGCCGAGGAGGGCGTCGGGGCCGTCGGGGCCGGTGGTGGTGCTCACCGGTACAGCCTACGGGTCGCCGTACCGGTCACTGGAACAACCTGCGCCCGCAGTGCGGCCAGGGCCCCGCGCCGCGCTGGACGTAGAGCTTCTTCGCCCGGAAGGTCTGCTCGGCGGCGGGGGCGTTCTGGGCGACGCCGGTGCCGCCGAGGGAGCGCCACGTACCGGGGTCGAACTGGTAGAGGCCGCCGTACGTCCCCGAGGGGTCGACCGCGCTCGGCCGGCCGCCGGACTCGCAGGCGGCGAGCGCGCCCCAGTTCAGGCCGTCGGCGCCGGCCACCGAGGTGGGGAGCGAACGGGTGCCGACGCGGACCTTGCGGGAGACGGGTTCGCGGACCAGCTCCTCGCCGGTGCGGCGCGGCTTCTGCTTCACGCCGTTGACGGAGCGCAGGTGGTACGTGACCCGGCGCAGGCCCGGCACGCCCTGCCGTTCGACGACCTCGGTGCCGGCGAAGAGCTCCGGGTCGCGGACGCGCTCGACGGCGTACGGGACGGCCTCCTCGCGGGTCTGGGTGGAGCCGGTGATCCGCAGCACGGTGACGGTCTGCCCGTCGCGGGGGAAGGCGTCCCGGGGGACGGAGGTGGTGTCCTCGCCGCCGAGGGTGATGCCGGCCTCGTCGAGGGCCTCGGCGACGGTGGCCGCGTTGGTGCGGACGGTCCGCTCGCGGCCGTCGGCGAGGAAGGTGACCGCGCGTTCGGTGCGGACGTCGAGCGCGAGGCCGGTGCGGGAGATCGCGGCGGAGCGGGAGACGGACAAATGGGCGCCCTCGGCGCGGACGCCGAGCTGGCGCAGGGCGCCGTCGACGGTGTCGGCGGTGGTCCACACCTGGCGGCGGTAGCCGTCGAGGGTGAGGGCGACCGGCCGGCCGTACCGCAGGACGACCTCGTCGCCGCTGGCGAGCGGCGCGCCGGGGGCGGGGGCGACGAGGTCGTGCTCGCCGATCTCCAGGCCCTCGTCGGCGAGGAGCTCCCGCACGTCGTCGGAGAAGGTGTGCAGGGTGCGGGGGACGCCGTCGACGGTGAGCCGGACGGCCTTGTCGTCGGCGACGAAGGCGCTGGTGCCGCCGGCCAGGAAGGCGACGACGAGGGCCTGCGGGACGAGCCTGCGCAGTCCGTCGCCGGCCGGACGGGCGGCCTTGCGGCGCCGGGCCCCGCGCCGGGCGGCGGCCCGGCCCTGCGCGGGGACGGTCAGGGGGACGGCCTGGGTGGGCTGCTCGTGGACGGGCAGCGTGGCCGCCCCCGGCCGTCCGGCGCGGTGACTGCCCTGGGAAGTGCTCACGAGGCCGGGACCCTAGCCCCGGCGGAGGTCACTCTCCAAAACCACCCGGCTACGACACGTAACCGTTATGGATCAGTAATCGAAGGCGCGGGCCGTGTTCACGGCGAGCGCCTCCGCCATCGCGTTCTCGTCGATGCCGCGCACCGCGGCCATCGCCCGGACGGTGACCGGGATCAGGTACGGGGCGTTGGGGCGGCCCCGGAAGGGCGCCGGGGTGAGGAAGGGGGCGTCGGTCTCGACGAGGACGAGGTCCAGCGGGGCGACGGCGAGGGCGTCGCGCAGCGGCTGGGCGTTCTTGAAGGTCATGTTGCCGGCGAAGGACATGTAGTAGCCCTTGGCGGCACAGATCTCCGCCATCGCGGCGTCGCCGGAGTAGCAGTGGAAGACGGTCCGCTCGGGGGCGCCCTCCTCGTCCAGGACCCGCAGCACGTCGGCGTGGGCCTCCCGGTCGTGGATGACGAGGGTCTTGCCGTGCCGCTTGGCGATCTCGATGTGGGCGCGGAAGGAACGCTCCTGCGCGGCCATGCCCTCGGGGCCCGTGCGGAAGAAGTCGAGGCCGGTCTCGCCGACGCCGAGGACGTGCGGGAGGGCCGCGAGCCGGTCGATCTCGGCGAGCGCGTCGTCGAGCGCCGCGTCGCCGCCCGCGTCCCGCGCCCCCTGCCGCGACCAGCCGTCGGGGTCCCCGAGGACGATCCGGGGCGCCTCGTTGGGGTGCAGGGCGACGGCCGCGTGCACGTTCGCGTACCGCTCCGCCGTCTCCGCGGCCCACTGGGAGCCCTTCACGTCACAGCCGACCTGCACGACCGTCGTCACGCCGACGGCCGCGGCCTTCGTCAGCGCCTCCTCGACCGTGCCGGACTGCATGTCCAGGTGGGTGTGCGAGTCCGCGACCTCCACGAGGAGGGGTTCGGGCAGCGGCGGCGGGGCGTCCTTGGCACTCATGGCCCCGATCGTACGAGGGCCATGAGCACGTCCGCGCGGCGGTTTCGGCGCCCGCTCTCAGTGCCGGGAGCGGAAGGGGTGGAGCAGATCGGAGAGGTGCCAGTGGTGCGGGACCGGCGGCGGGGCCTCCCCGCCCTCGGTCAGCGACTGGCCGATCGGTCCGGCCGCCGAGACGGGACCGGTCTCCTTCGCCCCGCGCCCGTGGTGCTCCATCGACGCGATCAGGTCGAGCACGGTCGACACCTGCCCGGCGCGCATGATCCGCACCACGTGGCCGCCGCAGTTCATGCAGGTCGGATTCGAGAGCGGGGAGGGGACCCGCTCTCCGTCCGCCTTGTACACGACGAACGCCTGGCCGTGCGCGTCCGTGTGGTGCTCTATCTCGTAGGACTGCTCCCAGCCGTACCCGCACCTCATGCAGGCGAAGGCGTAGGCCTCATGGACGACGGGCGTTCCGGTGCCGGTGGTCTCACTCATGCCAGCTCCTCTCCACTGGTCCAGTGGACGCCTTTTCGGGCCGGAGCGCATCAGCGGGGAAGAAACCGTGGAACGGTTTTGGGCGTTCCCTTGCCGAAGCGCCCTCAGAAGCTCCCGGCGCCGGATTCGGCTTTGCCTTAAAGGTTAGCCCTTTACCGTTTCCAGGGCCTTTCCTGGAATTCTCAGGACGCGTTCTTCGCCGCGACGACCGCGTCGAAGACCTCCCGCTTGGGCAGCCCCGCCTCGGCGGCGACCGCGGCGATCGCCTCCTTGCGCCGCTCCCCCGCCTCCTCGCGCACCCGCACCCTGCGCACCAGCTCGGCCGCGTCCAGCTCCTCGGGGCCGGTCTCCGGGGCGCCGTCGACGACGACGGTGATCTCGCCGCGCACGCCTTCCTTCGCCCAGGCCGCCAGCTCGCCCAGCGGGCCGCGCTTGACCTCCTCGTACGTCTTGGTCAGCTCGCGGCAGACCGCGGCGCGCCGGTCGGTGCCGAAGACCTCGGCCATCGCGTCGAGGGTGTCGTCGAGCCGGTGCGGGGCCTCGAAGTAGACGAGGGTGCGCCGCTCGGCCGCGACCTCCCTGAGCCGGCCGAGGCGCTCGCCGGCCTTCCTCGGCAGGAAGCCCTCGAAGCAGAACCGGTCGACCGGGAGGCCGGAGAGCGCGAGCGCGGTGAGCACGGCGGACGGGCCGGGGACGGCCGTCACCTTGATGTCCGCCTCGACGGCGGCGGCGACAAGGCGGTAGCCCGGGTCGGAGACCGACGGCATGCCCGCGTCGGTCACGAGGAGCACCCGGGCGCCGCCCTGCAGGGCCTCGACCAGCTCGGGCGTGCGCGCCGACTCGTTCCCCTCGAAGTACGACACCACCCGCCCGGTGGTGTGCACGCCGAGCGCCCGGGTCAGCCCGCGCAGCCGGCGGGTGTCCTCGGCCGCGACGATGTCCGCCCCCTCCAGCTCGGCGACGAGCCGCGGCGGCGCGTCGCCGACGTCACCGATGGGGGTCCCTGCGAGTACCAGCGTTCCTGTCACGCGTCCCATCCTCCCAGGAGTCGCACCCGTCACGGCGCCCCGTACCGCCGGGACGGGCGACGCGCACAGGCGCAGTCCCTACGATGGCGCGGTGACCCGTACCGCACCCGAGGCCCTGGAGGGCCAGCACTCCATGGCGCCGACCGTGGCCGAGCCCTCTTCGTGGCAGCTGCGGCTGCGGCGCTTCGGCTACCGCCCGCCCGCCGCCGGCTCGCTCGCGATCGGCACGCGGGACCGGCTCGACCCGCCGTACACCCGGCCGTCGCCGCGGGTGACGTCCCTCCTGGGGCTCGGCCCCGCGGCCGCCGACCGGCTGTGGCGGCTGTCCGCCTGGGGCGGTCCGCTGCTCGTCGCGGCCGTCGCCGGCGTGCTCCGGTTCTGGAACCTGGGCAAGCCGCACGCGGTGATATTCGACGAGACGTACTACGCCAAGGACTCCTGGGCCCTGATCAACCAGGGGTACGAGGGGGCGTGGCCCAAGGACATCGACAAGACGATCCTGAAGGACCCCGGCTCGGTCCTGATCCCCACCGACCCGGGGTACGTCGTCCACCCGCCGATGGGCAAGTGGGTCATCGGCCTGGGCGAGAGGCTCTTCGGCTTCGAGCCGTTCGGCTGGCGGTTCATGGTGGCGCTGCTCGGGACGCTCTCCGTCCTGATGGTGTGCCGGATCGGCCGCCGCCTCTTCCGCTCCACCTTCCTCGGCTGCCTCGCCGGACTGCTGCTCGCCGTCGACGGCCTGCACTTCGTGATGAGCCGCACCGCGCTCCTCGACCAGGTGCTGATGTTCTTCGTCCTGGCGGCCTTCTGCTGCCTGGTCGTCGACCGTGACCGGTCACGGAAACGGCTCGCCGCCGCGCTCCCCGAGGACGAGGAGGGAGTCCTCCGCCCGGACGCGGAGATCGCCGAGACCCTGCGCCTGGGCTGGCGCCCGTGGCGGCTCGCGGCCGGTGTGATGCTGGGCCTCGCGGGGGCCACGAAGTGGAACGGCCTGGTCTTCCTGGCCGCGTTCGGCCTGATGACGGTCCTGTGGGACGTCGGCGCCCGGCGGACGGCGGGCGCGGTCCGCCCGTACGTGGCGGTCCTGAAGCGGGACGTGCTGCCCGCCTTCGTCTCCACGGTGCCGGTGGCGTTCGCCGCGTACCTGGCCACCTGGTCGGGCTGGCTCGTCTCCGACAAGGGCTACTTCCGGAACTGGGCCGCCGAGCAGGACGCGGTGGACCCCGGCTTCTGGAGCTGGCTGCCGCAGTGGTGGCGCAGCCTGTGGCACTACGAGTCCGCGGTGTGGAAGTTCCACGTCGAGCTGACCTCGCCCCACACCTACGAGTCCAACCCCTGGTCCTGGCTGGTCGCGGGCCGCCCCGTCTCCTACTTCTACGAGTCCCCCGCCCCCGGCACCGGCGGCTGCCCGGCCTCCGCGAAGGAGAAGTGCGCCCAGGAGATCCTCGCCCTCGGCACCCCCCTCCTGTGGTGGGCCGGCTGCGCCGCCCTCCTGTACGTCCTGTGGCGCTGGCTCTTCCGCCGCGACTGGCGCGCCGGCGCGATCCTCTGCGCCTTCGCCGCCGGCTGGCTCCCCTGGCTCCGCTACCAGGAACGCACGATCTTCTACTTCTACGCCGTGATCCTCGTCCCCTTCCTGTGCCTGGCGGTCGCCATGATGATCGGCGCCATCATCGGCCCGAAGGGCTCCACGGAGAGACGCCGCACCATCGGCGCCGTGGTGGCGGGCTGCCTGGTCCTCCTGATCGTCTGGAACTTCATCTACTTCTGGCCGATCTACACGGCGACGCCGATCCCGATGGACCAGTGGCGGGCGCGGATGTGGCTGGACACCTGGATCTAGCAGGGAATTCGCAGCGAGAGGGCGCGGCCGGTGGCCGCGCCCTCTTGGCTGTTGCCGGTGGCTGCCGGTGGGCACTGGCGGCCCCTGGACGGCCCCCAGGCGGCCCCAGATCAGAAATCTCTCCACCCCCATGGAGCTTGCAGCTCGGCCCTGCGACACTGTGCTGTCGTCCGCCAGGGGGAGAGCATGCAGGACCCAAAGGCCGTACCTCGCCAGCCGTCCGCTCCTGGCCCCGCGTCCTGGAAGCGAAGGTACCGAGGCGCGCTCATCGCCACACCGATCGCGTTCGTAGCCATCGCCGCTGCTTTCATCAGCGGGCGATACACGGCCCCCTCCCACTCCGATGACGCAGCTTCAACCGAGTGCGCCGCCGTCACCGATTCTGTGAGGCGCGGCGGCGAAGAAGCCAAGCCGATCGTCGACAAGATGCAGACGAGCAGCCTCAGTGCAGATGAGCAACTCACCCTCAGAACTGCCCGGCAGATGGCTGCAAACTTGATCCTTCAGAACCCTCAATGCTTCAGCCCGGACGAACTAGCAGTTGCCCAGACGCTCAAAGATCAGCTCAACGACGATTTGATCCGCAAGCAGTGCACCGGACGTTGGTGGGAGTGCTAGCGCAGGCCCTCGCCCTGGTGTCTCACCAAGCCCGCCACGTAGCGGCCGGCTCGGTGCGAGGATGTGGCCATGACGGGTTCCCAGAGCTTCACTACGTGGCTGAAGAGCCACGTCAAGGACGACAACGCCATCGGTGATCTGGCCCGGGACGTAGCTATGGATCCTGACTGGCCATCCGGCAAGCAGCTCAAGGGGCAGCGGGAGTACCTGGAGGGTCGGGGTGCGATTTCTGCCGCCGTAGAGACCCTTGAGCGCGCCTGGGATCTCTACCGAGCGGAAACGGCGGGCTAAGCCCCGCTCCCCCTCGGCCGGCCGCTGGCATCTGCTTCTGACCGGTCTACACGTCGACGCCGATCCCGATGGATCAGTGACAAGCACGGATGTGGCTCGACACGTGGATCTGGCTGGGAAAGCACGACCAAGAGGGCGCGACCATCGGTCGCGCCCTCTTGCTCGTTGTCGGTGGTCCTCGGTGCCCCTTGGCGGTCCCTCGACGGCCCCGAACTCTGGCCCGGGGATGCCGCGTACGTCCGCAGCAACGACGTGCGACCCTGACAGCAGTCGACGTTCCCGGAAGGAGGTGCCGTGCCGGAGGCCAGCCCGCGCGGAACCTATCTGATCATCGCTGACGTGCTGCGGAAGGACATTGAGAAGGGCTCTCACGGGGACGCGCTGCCGTCCGAGGCCGCGCTCATGCGGGAGCACGACGTCTCCCGGAACACCATCCGGCGTGCGCTCAAGACCCTGGAAGCCGAGAAGCTGATCACCTCCGTTCCGGGGGCGGGATGGCGGATGTCGGCTCAGCCCATCCGACCGCTCGTCGACCGCATGACTGACTTGATCAAGGAAGACGCACTGACGGTGGGCGACCCCTACCCGTCGGAATCAAAGCTGTGCACACGGTTCGGAGTCTCCCGCACGGCGGTACGGCGCGCCCTCGCGCAGATGGAGGGAACCGGGCTGCTCGCCACCGTCCACGGCAAGGGCCGAACCGTTCGCGCCCTCCCGATCGACCCAGAGGAGTCCTAGCCTTGCCACCCATGGGGCTTACTGAGTGGGCTTACGCGCTCTCCGAAACGATGTTGTCCGAGCCGTTGCCGCGCCGCTGGTCGCACTCCCTCGGGGTCGCCAAGCGGGCACGGTCCTTCAGCCCGATCCTTGGCCGCGACGCCGCACTGCTGGAAGCTGCGGCCGTTCTCCATGACGTCGGCTATTCCCCCAGCATCGCCACCACCGGCTTCCACCCGCTCGACGGGGCTCGCTTCCTCCGCGACCAGGAAGGGGCCGACGAACGAGTCGTCCGGCTCGTCGCCCATCACTCCTGCGCTCTGCTGGAGGCGGAGGAACGGGGACTCCGCCATGAGCTGGAGACCGAGTTCGCCTTGGAGAGGCCGGAGCTGGTGGACGCGCTCATCGTGTCCGACATGACGACGACACCGGACGGCGAGCACACGACGCCGGCGGCCCGGCTGGACGAGATCGTGCAGCGGTACGGCCCCGACACCATCGTGGGCCGGTTCATCCAGCGGGCTGCCCCCGAGATCTATGCCGCCAACGAGCGGGTGGAAGGGCGCCTGGCCGCCGCACACGTTCAGCCGATGTAGGGCTCCCGCCGGGTCTCGTCCAGGCCGTGTCGGATGCGGAGGCGCATGGACGGGTGAATGTCGAGTTCGTGGAGGTCCGCCGGGTTCACCCAGCGGACCTCCTTCGATTCGCTGCTCGTGCGGAGGGTGCCGCCAACCGGCTTGGCCCGGAAACAGATCGAGAACTGCTGCCGCACCTCGCCGTCGTCGTATGCGAGGACGTGCTCCGGGTCCGTGTAGAGGCCGATGACGCCCTCCACCTCGACCGCGATTCCGGTCTCCTCCTCGACCTCTCGGACGGCGGTATCGCCGATCCGCTCGCCGATGTCGTGACCGCCCCCTGGCAACGCCCACAGGTCGTTGTCTGTCTTGTGGATGAGCAGGAGCCGCCCCTCGCTATCGCGGACAACAACGGTGACCGAGGGGACCACCGAGTTGGCTTTGGGGGCCGCAGGGTCGCGGAAGTAGTCGATACGGCTCATGCGCTTGAACCTCCGAGGGTCGTGGGGGAGGAGATCTGCCGCGCGCTCTCCCAGACCCGCTCCACACTCTCGGCGTAGGCGTCGAACAGTTCGCCACCCGGGACGCGCTGAAGGTGCAGAACGGGGGCCATGTACGCGCCGACGCCGTACAGGTGCCCGTTGGCGAGCATCGCGTCGTCTGCGCGGTAGATGGAGTTGTAGAGGGTCGTTGTGTGGAGGCGGAACTCGACTCCAGGAAGCTCGAACAACGGTGCGTAGTTGACGAGCGCGTTGCGAATCTTGCTGGCCATCGCGCCGCCGATCCCCTCATCGGCCCCGCGGACGGCGACCGCTTCCGACTCGGGGTCGCCGAGCATGAATCTGATCGGAACGCCGTCGGCGGACTTCTCCTTCACCACCTGGTGAAAGGCCGGGTCCTCGGTGAGCCAGAAGCCCGAGTAGACCAGGACGTCGAACTGCCGCCGGGCGCCGGCGTAGAGCTGCGGCCAGAGCCGGTTCGGTACGACGGAGCGGTGCGGGTAGAGCTGGACCAACTCGGCGTTGCCTGCCTCAGTAACCTCGGCCGACGTCCGCTCCTCGGGCCAGAGATAGGAGACCTCCCGCTGAAGGAGGGACGCCGTGGCGTACTTGAAGCGGCGGTAGGGCTGACGCTTGGGGTCGTTGATCCAGCGCTCCACAGTCTTCGCGGACACTCCAAGCCGCTCGGCCACCTGATCCAGGGTCATACCGCTCTCGATGATTGCGCCGCGTAAGCGTTCGTTGGCCATGCCCGTGGGCTCCCCTGTGGGACGACTTGGGACGACTCACCGTAGCCAAGCCGTCCTGGAGTCGTACATGTGCGGTGTCCACCGTCTGTGCTGATCAGGCCAAGCTGAAGACATCGAGTGGGATGGACTCGCAGACGCCAAAGACCCAAGGGACTTGACGATGCGAATCCCTCTCCCCATAATGGAGAACAGGTAGTACATGTACCTCATCAGGCTTCGGGCCGGTGATCGGTGCTGCCTAAGCACGCCGCCTGGAGAGCTCGTGAAACGGCTCGATGGAAGCGCCAGTCACGGTTGAGAACTGAACAGTGGATGCAGGCATCTGCGACAAGCCGTAGGCCCTGCCGCACGCGAACAGCAAGCACCTTGCTCCGGCCGCCCTTCGGGGTCGATCACGGAGTCTTCTGCGTCGGTGAGACAGGGGCAAAGATCGCGAACTGTCATTACGCCATGTCCGCCCCGATGGAGGCCGGCATAAAGCGATTAAGACCCTGGGCGCCCCTCCCGCTGGACCGGCGGAGTGGCCATGCCCACCGCGTCATCTGCCCCCCGCAGCCGATCGGCTGCGGCCGGTTGCCTCCCTCGCCCGTCCGGCCCCCGTCACTCGGGGTGCTGTACGGGCGGGGTTGAGGGGAGCCGGATGGTTCCAAACGGCGAGAGGTCCCGGAGTTGCACCTCCGGGACCTCGATAGGGCCGTTCCTCTGAGAAGGGAACACGACCCATGAAGTCCATCATCACACTCCCCACCACCTCCCAGGCCTTGGCGTTCGACGGTGAGCCGTCGGACGCGGAGCTGGACGCGATCGAGCTGGAGATGCCGCTGATCGAGGCGGAGGTCGACCTCCTCGACGTCCAGATCACGACCCTGGACCGCCCGGCCACGGAGCTGGACGAGCGGCGCGCGCGCCGGGCCCGCAACCGGGTCCTGGTCGAGCGCCGGAACCTGACCAACCGCGTCGCCACGGTGCAGTCCGGCGGTGTCGCGTGAACGCCCAGAAGCTCGCGGACCTGACGGTCCCGGTGACGGCGCTGATCGCGATGGAGGCGAAGTTCCCGCACCTGCCGGCGCCATGCGTGAACGTGACGACGATCTTCCCGGACCGGCTGGAGCTGTCGTTCCACTACGACGACTTCGCCGCGTTCGAGACCTGGCGCGAGGCCCTGAACATGCCTCCGGCCGCCGTCGAGCACCACGTTCAGGGCGGCGGCACCACGGCCGTCCGAAGTGTTCACGGCCGCTTCGCCGGTGCTCACGTCCGGCTCGTCGGCTACGCGCCCATTCCGGCCCTGGAGCCGGTGGCGGCGGGTTCGGGGGCGGTGTCGTGAACGCTGTTCAGATCCGTTCAGCCGAGCAGGCGCTGAGCGTGGGGACGTGGCTGATCGTGTGCGGGGCGATGCTGTACTCGGTCCTCACCGTCACGCCGCTGATGCGGGCCCACACCCCCGACGCGTGGGACTGGACCGCCCCCATCCTCCCCATCGTCGTGGACGCCGCCGTCGTCATCGTCGTGCGTCTCGACTCCGTCCTGGCCCGTCTGGGCGGGGAGGGCGGCCGGTGGCCGGTGGTGCTGCGGTGGATGACCGGCATCATGACCCTCGCCCTCAACACGGCCGACTCCGCGCTGAGGAAAGACCTGGTCGGAGTGGCCGTGCACGCCGTCGCGCCGCTCTTGCTGATCGTCACCGCAGAGACCGGCCTCGCCTACCGCCGTTCCATCACCGCTGCCGTGAACGGCCTGGAGGAGCGTGAACGGGCGGAGCGCCGGCGCCGTGAGCAGGAGGCCCGGCAGCGTGCCAAGGAGGCCGAGGAGGCCGAGCGGCAGCGGGCCGATGAGGCGGAGCGGCGGGAGCGTGAGCGCCGCGAGTTCGACGCGAAGCTGTCCCGTGAACAGCGTGAGCACGAGGCGGCGCTGGCCCGCGAGCAGGCCGAGCGCGAGGAGCGCAAGGAGCGGGCGGAGCGGGAGGCGCGTGAACGCGCTGAACGCGAGCGTGAACAGCAGCGCCTGGACCGTGAGCGCCGTGAACGCGAGGCCGCCGAGAAGGCCGAGCGGGAGCGCCGAGAGGCCGCCGAGAAGGCGGCGCGTGAACACCGTGAGCGTGAGGAGCGGGCCGAGCGTGAACGCGCCGCACTCCTCGCCGCCGGCCCCGCCCAGAAGAAGCAGGACGACGACGTGGCCCTCCGAACGGTGGCCGCCGCGTTCGCCGCCGGCCTGTCGGTACGGCAGGCCGCCGAGCTGACCGGCTGGTCCACCGGCTGGGTCACCGGCCGCTACCAGGAACTGCGCGGCAACCACTCCGCCCCGGCTCTCGAAGGAGCGTCCCGGTGAAGCTCTCCCCGAACACCAACCCGCCCGAGCCCGCCGACCTGCTGATCCGGTTCCACAACCAGACCGGCGCCGCCGTCGACGTCACCGGTCGCCCGCGCACCTACGCCTGCCGGTGGTGCTGCCACGGCTGCGGTGAGCGTGCCAGCAGCGGGGACTACCTGAAGTCCACCCGGCCCAAGGCCAACGAGCACGCCGCCACCTGCCGGGCCTCCTACCACCGCCTCGGCTGATGGCTGGCCTGCCTGTCTACCGGTGGCGTCTGGCGCCGGAGGGGCTGGCGACGTTCCGGCAGCTTCGGGCACTCGGGCTGCGGCCGGCGGGTCAGCCGGTCGTTGCCCAGCTCGAACGGCCCCGCCGCCGGCGAGAACCCCTGGTCGCCTACCTGTACCGGATCGACCTGGCCCGGCCGGTGCGTCCGATGACCCCGGCCAAGCGGGCGGCCCTTGCCGCGGCGAACGCCGCCCGCCGGGTGTGCCCGGAGTGCGGGCGGGACGCCGGATACCGCATCCCCGCCTCGCTCGGCATGTGCACCCCTTGCGCCTACCCCGACACCACGGCCGCGTGAGCGGCACCCCGGGAGAACCTGTGTTCGCGACCGTGTTCGTGCTGCTCTACGTCGGTCATCTGCTGGCCGACTACCCGTTCCAGACCGACCA
The DNA here is from genome assembly GCF_040633895.1 of Streptomyces sp. NPDC007863. NCBI lineage: Bacteria > Bacillati > Actinomycetota > Actinomycetes > Kitasatosporales > Streptomycetaceae > Streptomyces > Streptomyces sp. NPDC007863. The sequence continues at coordinate 80,702 of NZ_JBEYEI010000015.1, read as the reverse complement.
CCAGGCCGCCCACAAGGCCGACTGCGGTGCGGCCGGCTGGCGGGCCAACCTCACCCACGCCGCCACCCACATCGCCGCGTGCGGCCTCGCCCTCGCGGCCGGCGCCGCCGCCCTCGACCTCTCCGTTTCCTTCCCGGCCGCGCTGGCGGCGCTGGTGTGGATCGGCGGGACGCACGCCTTCATCGACCGCCGCTGGCCCGTGCGCTGGTGGATGACCCACCTGCGCCAGACCGGCTGGGCCGCCCACGGCGGTGCCGCGCACGTCGACCAGACCGCCCACATCCTCGCCCTCGGCCTCGCCGCCCTCGCGCTGGCCGCCTGAGCCCCTGAAGGAGGGAGCCGCCATGTCCGGGATCGACTGGGACAGGGAGTTCAGCCGCATAAGCTCCGAGGCCCCGGAGAAGCCCAGCACGTCGAGCAAGTTCTCGTTCAAGGTCGACGGGCTGCGCCGCAACACCGCCGCGCTCGCGGTGTGCGGTGCGATCGCCGTCCTCGCGGTGTGCGGCACGGTCATCGCCGTCACCAGCATGCAGGCCGAGCAGGCCGCCCAGGAGCGTGCGCGGGCCCAGGAGGACGCCGCGAACTCCCTGGTGGCGGCGGAGGCCGACAAGCAGCGGGCGCAGATCGAGGAGTCCGCGGCCAAGGCCGCGTACGAGCGGGAGATGACCGTCTACCGCGAGTGCATGAAGGGCCGCGCGGCGGCGGTCGCCAAGGCGTCCTCCTGGGAGGTGTCCCGGATCCCCGAGTGCGCCACCCCGGTCTTCAGCGGCACGACCGCCAGGTCCCAGCAGCCCGCCGGCGCCGCTTCCGGCGGCGGCATCACCTCCAGCCCGTGGCTGTGGGTGGCGCTCGTCGGAGGCGGCGGCCTCATCGCCTACAAGAAGCTTTCCGTGCCCTCCGGTTCCGGTTCGGGTGCCCCCGCGAACAACAAGGGATTCACCTTCGAGAAGGGTGCATGAAAATGACGCTCCAGTTCTTCGCTCTCGGCCTGTTCTGCTGGGCCCTGTTCTTCACCTTCAAGAAGACGAAGGGGAAGCAGATGGCGATCTGCATCATGCTGATCGTCTCCGGGATCTTCCTGCCCTACACGCCGTTCAGCGAGTCGATCCGCAGCACGCTGGAGTCGGTGTTCAACACCGCGAACTCGACCGTGAACAACATCGGCTCGCCGTCGCACTGAGTGACCGAGCGCGGTTACCGGTTACCGGTTACAGCCCCCAGAGACCCCTCGAACCACCCGCCTGAGGGCCCGAACCGGGGTCCTGGGGGGCCTTGTAACCGGTAACCGGTAACCGACCGCAACCACGCAGAGTCACAGAAGGGAGGGTCATGGAACTACTCCTGCTCCTCGCCATCAGCTACCTGTTCGGCGTGGAGAAGACGCACGGGAAGTACGAACAAGCGGGAACCAAGAAGCCCCCTGCCAAGACGAAGTCGAAATGGGAGCCGTCTCGGACTCCGGAAACGTTTCGAAACAGGCCGTACAACATTGCGGCTAAAGCGCATTACGGGCTCCTGGCGGGTGCCCATATGGCCGGTGGACTGCGGGACGGATGGCGATCTGCCTACCTCAAGAAACCGGTCCAGAAGCATTCCGTTTCCCCTTCCGCCGGGCCCTCTGGGGCGACCTCACCGGCAGGCTCCCCGTCCTCGGCGACCCCGCCGACGGGGTCCTCGCCCTCAACACCCCCGCCGCCGTCCGCACCCCCACCGCCGACGGCGCCCCCGCCCCCGACGGCACCGCCACGGCCGACAGCGCCCCCGCCCCCGACGGCACCGCCACGGCCGACAGCGCCTCCGCCTCCGACTGCTCCGCCACGGCCGACGGCCCCGCCGGTGACGGTGCCGCCGGGGTCTGCGGTTCCCCCGGCCGGCACCGTCCCGGGGCCCCGCACCGTCAAGCTGCCCGACCACATCCGGAAGGACCCTGCGATGCAGCCCAACCCGCCCGTCCCGCACGCCGCGACCGTCGACGACAAGGGCGTCCACGTCACGACCGCCGCGGGCAAGTCCCGCACCTACAGCGGCGGTGAGGTCATGACCCTCACCCAGGTCATCGACCTCGCCGACGGCTCGGCCACCCTGTGCCAGGCCAGCACCGACACCGCCCTGCAGCTCATGGACGAGGCCCTGGAGCTGGCCACCGACTGCGACACGCTCATCGCCGACATCACCGCGAAGGGCGTCGGCGCGGGCCTGATCGCCAAGTGCGAGGTGCTCAAGGAGCAGCTCGACCTCCAGGCCACGGCCGCCAAGGACGTGCACGACAAGATCCAGGGCGGCGAGGAGGCGTGCCGCACCGCCTCCGCGAACGCCGAGGCGAGGCACGGCGGCATCTTCCGGGCCGTCGCCGACTCCCCCCTGACCCGGCCCGCCGAGCGCGACTTCTACAACGCCCGCTGACCACAGACAGGAGAAGCCCCGCATGAGCGCCACCGAGACCCTGAAGGACGCCGCGAACTACGCGGCCCTGCGCACCAAGCTGGCCTGGCTCACCCACAAGGTCCACGCCCACGCCCAGACCGTCACCAAGCTCGCCGCCGACGTCGACGACGCCGCCGAGCAGATGCTCGACGCCGCCGAGACCATGAAGGCGCTGGCCGTCGACGACGCGACCACCAGCGAGTTCACCGACGCCGCGCTGACCATGACCGGCGTCAAGGACGCCGCCGGCGCCTACACCTCCGCCGCCGACAGCGCCGCCGCGGCCGCCGACGACGCGAAGACCACCACCGAGAACGACCACGGCGGCATCGCCGACGCCGTCGCCACCTCCCCCGTCGACATGGCCGAAGCCGCCTTCTACACCCAGCAGTAAAGGGGATGGATCATGGGGCCGACCCGAGAACAGCTCATCCAGTACGCGCCCGCCGCGCTCGCGGTGGTGCCTCTCGTGACCGGCCCCTGGTCCGCCCTCGCCGCCGCAGCGGCCGGAGCCGGGGCGTGGGCCGTCAACACCTCCGCCCCGGTCCTGCGGTCCCTGATCGGATGCGGGCTCACGACCACCGGATGCGGCATCGCCGCCAACGAGGTACTCGCCGCGGGCATGAACCCGCTGATCGCCCTCGGACTCGCCGTCCCGGCAGGGGCAGCCGCCCTCGCGCACCACCGCAACCTCACCGGCCACACCCCCGCCCTCGTGCCCGCGACCACCATGGGTGCGGGTACGGGGGCAGGGCTGACGTCGCAGGAGCAGGTGATCGCGGCCTGGTGGGCGGAGTTCATCTCCGGCCCCACCCAGACCGAGGGCCGCAAGCTCATCCAGCCCGGCGCCGTCCTCGCGCACCTCACCCTCGACGCCGAGGACGAGGCCGTGTCGTTCACCGGCGTCATCACACTGCCCCAAGGCCAGCAGGTCCGGGTGAAGGCCGCCGACATCGCCGCCGTCTACCAAATCCCCGTCTCCCAGGTCGAGCTGGGCGACCCCAAGCACCACGCCCCCAACGCCCTGCCCGTCACCGTCCACCTCAAGAAGGCACCCCAGCCCACCCAGATCACCGCTGGTGGCACGCCGACGACGCCCGAGGAGCTGTGGGCCGCGTACGTGGGCGTGCCGGAGGGGGCGATGCCCGGCACCACCCTGACGGTGACCCGCTACGACGGGCCGCTGGACTGGGAAGGGATCGCCACGCGCGACCGCAGGGCGATCGGCACCGTCAACCTCCAGGACCTCGCGGGCAACCTCGACCTGGAGACCATCCAGATCGCCCTGGCCCCCGGCGACAAGCCGTCGCAGATGGGGATCCGGGTGATGCGGGAGCACGCGCTGATGCACGGCACGATGCTCTCCTCGGTCGTCGACGAGCTGTCGATGGACTCCCGCGGCTACGTCCGCGCCGGCACCTACGTCGACGGCCGCCCCGCTCTTCTGCCTCTCGCGCAGCCCGGCTCCGGCGCCCGCCACCTCTACCTCGTCGGCGGATCACGGTCCGGCAAGTCCGGGCTGCTGGAGCAGATCCTGCTCTCCGCCCACCGCTCCGGCATCGCGGTCATCCTCGCCTCCCCGCAGGCCGGGACCATCGCCGGCGCCTCGCTGTCCGCCTACCTCGGGGACGGCCTGGACGAGGCGATGGGCGCCCTGCGCCTGGCCTACGCGCTGATGCTCGACCGCGAGGCCCGCTATCGCAGCCCCGCGTTCCCCTTCACCGACCCGCTGGTCCTGGTCGGCATCGACGAGGCCCACATGCTGCTGTCCGCCTCCTCCCCGTACCACGCGGAGGCGAAGGCCATCGTGGAGCAGCTGACCCGTCGGTCCCTCAAGCGGGGCATCGGCGTGGTCCTGGCCACCCAGACCCCGCTCGCCGAAGACCTCGGCAACAGCACGGTCATCCGCTCGCAGCTGCTGATCGGCGGCGGCGCGGTGTTCCTGCGCTGCGCCAAGGGCCAGGGTTCCCTGGTCGGGGCGAACGCGGTGGAGGGCGCGGAGGGCATCGACCTGTCGATGATCCCCTCGCAGTGGCCCGGCCAGTACGCCAAGGTCGCCGACCGCGACATGTCCGGCCTGGCCACCGAGGCCGCAGCCGCTCCCGAGGACGGCACCTTCGGCCTCGGCTACCTCCTCACCCCCGGCTCCCAGGCCGTCCAGTTCCGCTCCCTGCACCTGGACGTGCCGCCCGTCTCCCTCGCCGGAGGCGAGCGGCCGGTCGGGATCGAGGACTGCGACGCCTGGCGCGAGCGCGACGCGATCGCCCAGACGCCGATGGTCGACAAGCGCGGCAAGAACCTGATCGGCAGCCTCGCCGACCTCCTCGCCGCGGCCGAACGCGCCCCCTCCTCGCAGGAGCCGGCGGCCCACCACAACCCCGCTGGTCTCCACGCCGTCCCCGGCCCCGCCCGGCCGGGCGGGGCACCTGCGGCGCCTGAAGGACAGGAGCTGATCAAGCCCCGCATCCTCGAACTCCTCCAGGAGCAGTCCATCCCGATGACCGCCGAAACCATCGCCCGCAAGCTCGAAACCTCCGCCAAGCACGTCAAGCCGCGGCTGTCCGAGCTGAAGAAGCAGAACAAGGTCACCAACGAGAACGGCCTGTGGAGGGCAGCATGAACACTCGCACCAAGACCGACTTCACCCCCCTCGACCAGGGTCTGTACGCGGCGGCGTTCCAGCTCCTCGACCCCACCCCGCAGCCCATCACCCCGGAGGCGCCCTCCGCGCCCGCGCCGGCCTCCGCCCGCCCCGCCATCGCCCCGCCCGCGCACCGGCCCGGACCGGTCGAGAAGACCCTCAGCGATGCGCTCGCGTTCCTCGACACCCACGGCTGGGCCAGGCACTCCCTCATCCACCCCGAGGGCGCCCGCTGCTCCATCGGCGCCCTACGCGCCGCAGCCGGCTCCCGCAACACCGCCTACCGCGACGCCGGGAACCTCCTCCTCGACGAGGCCCGCCGCCAGCACGGCAAGAAGTGGCAGACCATCCCCCACTGGAACGACTCCCACACCGGAGCCCAGGTCCGCAGCGTGTGGGAAGCCGCCATCCACCGCGCACGCCACCTGAGCATCTGACGCCAAAGGAACCGCCCGTGTCGTTCTCGTTCACCAACCCCACACCGGACAACGAGCCCACCTTCTCCTTCACCAGACCCGACCCGACGACCCTCGACGAGCGCCTCCAGGCCATCGCCGACATGGCACACGAAACCCTCCGCCTCGTCGCCGAACTGCGCCGCCAGATCAACACCTAAGCCCGGCCATGACCCCTCTTCTCGACTGGGGCGACGCCCGGCACTTTGACCACACCGGGAACCGGCCGTGTTGCCTGTGCGGCAGGCCGACCCCAATGCGGTCCCACGGTGGTGAGCCCGTCCACAAGGTGTGCGCCGAGGACTGGAACGCCACCCAACCGAACGAGGCCCGCCGCTACACCCGCCCCGCTCCCGACCGCCCTCAGCACGACGCAGGCACCTGGCGCTTCCACCACGACGGCCCCACCACCGACCAGCGTCTCCCGGATCTGACGCCGGAGACGCCCACGGGCTCTCGGCCCACACCCGTGGAGCAGGGACAACGCGGCCTGTTCGCCGAGTGACGACAACGAGGGCGGCCCCCGCATCTCGCCAAAGAACCGGGGCCGCCCTCGCTCACCAGCACCTTCTACAGAACTGGAGACACCCAGCATGCCTCAGCCCGTCCCCATCCGCCCGGGCATGGTGTTCATCGCCTGCTCGCTCAACCTGGCCGGCGCCAGGTTCGTCCGGGTCACCGCGTACGAGCCCGGTGACACTCACGTCCGCGTCGAAGACGCCGAGGGCGGCTACACCTGGACGGCCCCGATCCCGGTCCGCCAGTTCCACGCCAGCACCAAGACCAGCAGCGGACGACTCCGCGCCATCGGCTACGCCTACCAGCCCGACGGCGTCATCCCCTGGAACGAGCGCATCACCCTCCCCACCCGCACGGGCATCCACGCCGCCCGCCGACTGCCCATCGGCCTTCCCCTCCACCCCGCCTGCGGAGCCACCACCAGCTGGGGCCTCACCCAGCAGCCCGCCCACACCACGGTCACCTGCCCCTCCTGCCAGAACCGGGTGAACGCGTGAACGCCCCGCTGCGGCACGCCCTTGCCGCCGCCGAGCGTGGCTGGCGCGTCTTCCCGCTGCGCCCCGGAACGAAGCGCCCCGCCCTCCACGGTGAGGCCCGGTGCCCCCGCACCGGGGCATGCGCCGGCGGTCACGTGAAGTGGGAGGACCGGGCCACCACCGACCCCGAGCAGATCACCCGCGCGTGGGCGCAGGCGCCGTTCAACATCGGGCTGGCGACCGGGCCGTCCCGGCTCGTCGTCGTCGACCTCGACGTCCCCAAGGACGGCGCCGCCGGCCTCACCGGCGCCGAGGTGTTCGCGGGCCTGTGCGAGCGCGCCGGCCAGCCGCTGCCGCCGACCTTCCGGGTCGGTACCGCGTCCGGTGGCCAGCACCTCTACTTCGCGGCCCCGAGCAGCCCCCGCCTCGGCAACTCGGCTGGTTTGCTTGGCGAGTTGGTCGACACGCGAGCCTGGGGCGGGTACGTCGTCGCCCCCGGCAGCGTGACGTCCAGTGGGGCGTACGCGGTCCTGGACGACGTTCCTGTCCTTCCGCTGCCCGGCTGGCTCCTGGAGGGGCTCACGGCCCGCCAGAAGCCTTCACGGCCTTGCGCAGCCCTTCTGGTCGCGCCTGTGGTCAGCGGGAGTCGTGCGGCCCGTGCGGCGCTGGAGCGGGAGTGCTGCAACGTCCAGGCCGCGCCGGCGAAGCAGGCGAACAACACGCTCAACCGGTCCGCGTTCCTTGTGGGTCGCTTCGTCGCGTGGGGCGACCTCGACCGGCACGTGGTCGAGGAGGCATTCCAAGGGGCGGGGGAGGCGAGGGGGCTCACCGCGGCCGAGTGCCGCGCCACGATCCGCAGCGCCCTGGACAGCTCCATCCGCAAGGCCCGGCCCCGGGAGGCGGCGTGAAGCCCCAGAATCCCTCCCCCTTGGAAAGCCCTCCCGCCACCAACCGCCCCGCTGCCGCCGATCAGCCGGTGCGCCGGCGGGCCGTGGGCGCCCGAAAGGTCGTCGCCGAAGGCGTCCGCGTTGGTTCTGACCCGCGCCCGCCCGACGGGCCGAGGGTCCTCGCGATGCTCCACATTGGCGCGGCCGGCCGCAACGCGATGCCCACCGCGCACTCGTGGTGCTCCTGCGGCCGGGACCTGAAGGCGTTCGGGCACCACAAGGTCGCCCAGCTCATCGCCGACCACGACCGCCACCGCACCCAGTGCCCGCTCCTCTGTCAGGGAAAGGAAGCCGCATGAGCCCGCACGACCCCGAACTGTGGGCCGGGTTCGAGGAGATGACCGCCGAGGACGTCGCCGGGCCCGTCTGGGACGAGCCCATCCCGCTCAACCCGCGCGGGAAGCTCCCGGCCTTCCCTGTCGACGCGCTGCCCGACTGGCTCGCCGCCATGACGGCCGGTGTCGCCGAGGAGACGCAGACGCCCGTCGACCTCGCCGGGTGCCTGGCCCTCGCGGTCGTCGGCACGGCCGCCGGCGGGCGCCTGACCGTGTCCGTGCGCGGGCAGTGGAGCGAGCCGGTCAACCTCTACACCGCCGTCGCGCTGCCGCCCGGCAACCGCAAGAGCGCCGTGTTCGGGCTCATGACCAAGCCCCTGCTCGCCGCCGAGAAGGCCCTCATCGAGCTAACCGCACCCCAGCGGGCCGAGGCCGCCGCGGCGGCCCGCATCTCGAAGGCCGCGGCGGAGAGGGCCGAGAAGCTGGCCGCCAATGCCGAGGCGGAGAAGCTGGCCGAGCTGACCGCCCAGGCCGTCGCCCTGTCCGAGGCCGCCGAGCGGGCCGTCGTCCCGGCCGAGCCGCAGCTCGTCGCCGACGACGTCACCGCCGAGAGCCTGACGACGCTCCTCGCCCAGCAAGAAGGCCGCATCTCGATCCTGTCCCCCGAGGGGGAGATCTTCGAGATCATCGCGGGCCGCTACTCCGGCGCCCCGAACATGGGCATCTTCCTCAAGGGCCACGCCGGCGACATGGCCCGCGTGAACCGCCAGGTCCGCGAAGCCCAGTACATCGAGACCCCGGCCATCACCATGGGCCTGGCCGTCCAGCCGGACGTCCTGGACGCCATCGGACAGATCAAGGGCGCCGACGGCCGCGGCCTGCTCGCCCGGTTCCTCTACTCCAAGCCCGAGTCCCTCGTCGGCTACCGCAACCTCACCCCCGAACTCCTCAGCCCCGAGACCGCCGGCACCTACGCCCAGAAGCTCGGACACCTCGCCCTGACCCTCGCGGCCTGGACCGAACCCGTGGCGCTCACCCTCGCCCCGGAGGCGGACGCGGTCCTTCTCGCCTACCAGCGGGTCACCGAGTCCCGCCTGCGCAAGGACGGCCCCCTCGCGCCCATCATCAACTGGGCCAGCAAGCGCGACGGCGCCGTCGCCCGCATCGCCGGGCTCCTCCACCTCGCCACCCACCCCGAAGACGCGTGGCACCGGCCGATCGCCGCCGAGACGATGGCCGCCGCCACCCGGCTCGGCGACTACTTCACCGCCCACGCCCTCGACGTGTTCAACGCCATGAAGGCCGACCCCGCGCAGGAAGCCGCGCACACGGTGCTGACCCACCTGAGCGAGACCCGCACCGCGACCTTCACCAAGCGCGACCTCTTCCGCGCGATGCCCCGCGGCGAGTTCTCCGCCATGGGCGACCTCGACCCCGCCCTGGACCTCCTGGAGGAACACGGCTGGCTCCGTCAGCAGCCCCCGCCGCCCCGCACCACACGTGGTGGCCGGCCGCCCTCGCCCCGCTACGAGACCCACCCCCGCGTCACCTCCGCCGCCTGAGAACCCCCGAAACCGCTGACAGAACTGACAGAACCTCCCAACTAGGCACCTGACCTGCGGAAACGAGCACATTCGGAGTGCTGACAAAACCTCCGAAAACTCTGACAGAACTCAAAAAACCTCCCCCGGGCTCAGACCCCCCGGTCTGACAGAACCTAGGTTTTCGAGGTTCTGTCAGAGTTTTTTGAGGTTTTGTCACAGCGGCCAAAGTGGCCAAACCAGCAGGTCAGAGGCCATACGGCGAGGTTCTGTCAGTTCTGTCAGCACTTTCCGGGGTTCCAGCACCCCGGACGGAGCCGAAGGAGCCCGATGGCAAGCGTCAAGACGCCCCGCGAGACCGCCAATCTTCCCGACGAGTACCTCACCCCCGAGGACATCGCCTCCAAGTTCAAGGTGCCACTGGAGACCGTCTACCACTGGCGCAAGCAGCGCACCGGCCCGCCCGGATTCCGCGTCGGCCGGCATGTCCGATACGACCCCGTCGCGGTACAGGCGTGGGTCGTCGAGCAGAGCCAGCTCGACGCCGCCGCCTGATCTGTCGTCCCCACCGGCCCGTGCCGCCCCCACCTCGGGGCGGCACGGGCCTTCCCGTACGCCGAAAGGAACCGCAGCCACCCATGGCCGGCCACGTCCAGGACCGCTGGTACAAGACCGAAACCGACGCCGACGGCAAGGAGCGTCGACTCAAGACCGACCGCTACGGCACCGGCCTTCGCTACCGGGCCCGCTACATCGGCCCCGACGGTACGGAGAAGTCCAAGAGCTTCCCCGACAGGCAGAAGCGCCTCGCCGAGAAGTGGCTCGACGCGACGGCCGCCGACATGGCCCGGGGGCAGTACACCGACCCCCGCGCCGCTCGGATCACCTTCCGGCAGTTCGCGGAGAAGTGGGTGGCGACGCACACGACCGAGGTGAACAGCCGGGAGGCGGCGGAGCGCCGGCTGAGGCTGCACGCGTACCCGTACATCGGAACCCGGCCGCTCGTCTCCTTCCAGCCGGGGCACATCCGGACGTGGCTCGGGGAGCTGGAGACCAACGTGCCCGCCGCGTCCCACCGCCGGATCATCTTCGGCACCGTCTCGGCCGCGTTCAGTGCCGCCTTGGACGACGGCGTCATCTCCAAGAACCCGTGCAAGGCACGCTCGGTCCAGGTCCCGAAGGGGAGCCCTACGCGGATCGCCCCCTGGACCGTGGAGCAGGTGTTCGCCGTCCGGGCCGCCCTTCCGGAGCTCCTGCGAACGTCGGTGGACGTGGCCGGCGGGTGCGGACTCCGGCAGGGTGAGGTGTTCGGGCTCTCCGAGGACGAGGTCGACCACGAGGGTGGCTGGCTCTCCGTGAACCACCAGCTCAAGAGGATCCGAGGGAAGTTCGTCTTCGCTCCCCCGAAGGGCGGCAAGGTCCGTGACGTGCCCCTGCCGCCGTCCGTGGCCGCCGCCATCAAGGCCCACTCGGAGAAGCACCCGCCGGTCACCATCACACTCCCCTGGCGCACCCCGGACGGGCCGCCCGTGACCAAGTCGCTCATCTTCTCGGGGTCGGGAGGCGACCACGTCCGCGTGAGCTACTTCAACGACTTCATGTGGAAGCCCGCTCTTGCAGCCGCGGGCATCATCCCGGAGCCCGAGGAGGGCGAGCGGTACGCGTCCGCCCCGGAGCACGGCATGCACGCACTGAGGCACTTCTACGCGTCCGTGCTGCTGGACGCCGGCGAGAGCATCCGGGCCCTGAGCAGCTACCTCGGCCACGCCGACCCCGGGTTCACGCTCCGGACGTACACCCACCTCATGCCGAGCAGCGAGGGCCGCACCCGCAAGGCCGTCGAGACCCTCTACCAGGGCCTCCGAAACCATGATCACGGCCCACAGACGGCCCAGTAGCCGCCGCGCGGCCCCGGCTGGCGACTCCGCCGCTGGTCAGGGCCGTATGGGCCTTGATCCGCGAGGCTTCATCTACTTCTGGCCGATCTACACGGCGACCCCGATCCCGATGGACCAGTGGCGGGCACGGATGTGGCTCGACACCTGGATCTGAGCGGCGGCCATGTGACAGGTGTGACCGACGTTGCTCGACAGCTGTCAGTGGCGGCTGCTTGACTCGATGGTCCACACGGGGAGGGGAACCCAGTCATGCGCAGTGGAGCGAAGGTCGGGATCGTCGGGAGCGTGTTCGTCGTCGTCGCGAGCGGGGTCGCGTACGGGGGGTACAACCTCTGGAACGGGATCACCGGCGGCTCGCCGGACGTCGGGACGCGGTCGGCGCCGAAGACCGGGCCGGTGACGGCGGAGGAGGTGACCGCCACCGCGCGGGACTTCCTCGCCGCGTGGGCGGCCGGCGAGGCCGAGCAGGCGGGCCGGCTGACGAACGACCCGGTGACGGCGGGCCCGGCGATCGCCGCGTACCGGGAGGGGGCGGGCGTCTCGGAGGCGGTCATCACGGCCGGGACGCCGACCGGGGCGAGCGTGCCGTTCACGGTGAAGGCGACCGTCACGTACGACGGGGTGTCGAAGCCGTGGACGTACGAGTCCAAGCTCGGCGTCGTCCGCGGCGAGTCCACCGGCCGGCCGCTGGTGAAGTGGACGCCCGCCGTGCTGCACCCGAAGCTGACCGCCGGCGCCACGCTGCGGACCGGCACCGCGAAGGCCCCGGCGGTCGAGGCCGTCGACCACAAGGGCGTCGCCCTGCCGCCGGAGAAGTACCCGTCGCTCGCGCCCGTCCTGGACGCGCTGCGGCAGCGGTACGGCGGCAAGACCGGCGGCGAGGCGGGCGTCGAGACCTGGATCGAGAGCGCGAACGGCACGCCGAGCGCCACGCTCCTCGTGCTGTCGAAGGGCAAGCCGGGCGAGCTGCGCACGACGATCGACGCGGAGGTGCAGGCGGCGGCGGAGAAGGCGGTCAAGGAGTTCCCGAAGGCGGCCGTGGCGGCGGTCGAGCCGTCGACGGGCGCGATACGGGCGGTCGCCAACAACCCGGCGTCGGGCTTCAACACGGCGTTCCAGGGGAAGCAGGCGCCCGGTTCCACGATGAAGATCGTGACGGCGGCGATGATGATGCGGTACGACGTCGCCGGGCCGGACTCGGCGGTGGAGTGTCCGCCCACCGTGCAGTGGGACGGGTACACCTTCCAGAACCTGAAGCGCTTCTCCACCAAGGGCGACCTGACGAACGCCTTCGCGATGTCCTGCAACACCGCCTTCATCAAGGCGATCAACCCGCTGAAGGCCAAGGGCGTCCACAACACCGCGCTCGGCGACACCGCCCGCAAGTGGTTCGGGATCGGCGAGGTGTGGTCGGTCGGCGTGCTGACCGAGGACGGGGAGGTGCCCGAGTCCAGCGGCACCGAGACCCCCGCCTCGTACATCGGGCAGGGCGCCATCACCATGAACGCGCTCAACATGGCGTCGGTCTCCGCGACCGTGAAGGACGGCGGCTTCCGCCAGCCGTACCTGGTCCCGAGGGATGTGGACGGGCGGGAGTTCGCCACCGCCGAGCGGCTGCCGGACGAGGTCGCCACCGGGCTGCGGAAGATGATGAACGCGGCGGCCACCGCCGGGCAGGGCACGGCCCTGAAGGCGATGCGGGGGGTGCCGTCGCCCAAGGGCGCGAAGACCGGTTCGGCGGAGGTCGGTACGCAGTCCGCTTCCAACAGCTGGTTCACCGGCTACTCCGGTGACCTCGCCGCCGCGGCCGTCGTCGAGGCCGGAGGGCACGGCGGCGACGCGGCCGGGCCGGTGGTGGCGCAGGTCCTGAAGGCGGGCTGACGGGCGGTTCCGGGAACGTAAAGGCGGTCGCGTGTCTCGTACACCCACCGCTACCGTGCGGGGCATGACGACCGATGCCACTTCCCCCGCCCATCCCCAGTTCGCCGCCGCGCTCGCCGAGTTGGGCCTCGACGTCGAGGTCCGGCGGTTCCCGGACGAGACGCGGACCGCGCAGCAGGCCGCCGACGCCATCGGCTGCGCGGTCTCCGAGATCGTGAAGTCGCTGATCTTCGCCGCCGACGGCGTGCCGGTGCTCGTCCTCATGGACGGGGCCTCGCGGGTGGATGTCGAGCGGGTGCGGGAGGCGCTCGGCGCCGGGGAGGTCACGCGGGCGGACGCGCGCGTGGTGCGGGAGACGACCGGGTACGCGATCGGGGGCGTTCCGCCCTTCGGGCACCGCACCCGGACCCGCGTCCTCGCCGACGAGGGGCTGCTCGACCACGCCCTGGTGTGGGCGGCGGCCGGCACCCCGCACTCGGTCTTCGCCCTGCCCCCGAAGGAACTGATCGCCCACGCGGGCGCGACCGTCGCGGACGTGCGCGAGCGTACGGCGTGACGCCGCTGGTCGCGTGTGCGGTGCTGGTCGCGGCGGTCACGCACGCCTCGTGGAACGCGCTGGCCCACCACATCCGCGACCAGCTGCTCTCCTTCACGCTCATCTCCGGCGGCGGGGCGCTGATCGGCCTGGCGCTGGTCCCCTTCACGCCGCTCCCGGCGGCCGGGGCGTGGCCGTACCTGCTCGCCTCGGCGGCCCTGCACATCGCGTACTACGCGCTGCTGATGAAGTCCTTCACCCTGGGCGACTTCGGCCAGATGTACCCGATCGCGCGCGGCACGGCGCCGCTGGTGGTCACGCTCCTCGCGGCCGTCTTCGTCGGCGAGGTCCCCGACCGGTGGCAGCTCCTCGGCGTGGGCGTGGCGTGCGCGGGCCTGACGGGCCTGGCGCTGTGGGGCATCCGCGGCAAGGGCGCGCACTGGCCGGCGCTGCTCGCCGCGCTCGCCACGGGCCTCTCGATCGCCCTGTACACGGTCGTCGACGGCGTCGGCGTCCGCGCCTCCGGCACCACCCTCGGCTACATCGCCTGGCTGATGGCCCTGGAGGGCCTGGCGATCCCGGTGTACGCGCTGGCGGTGCGCCGCCGGGCCCTGCTCACCGAGCTCCGCCCGCACGCGGCGCGCGGGCTCCTCGGGGCGGCCCTCTCGGTCGCCGCGTACGCCCTCGTCCTGTGGGCACAGACCCGGGCCCCGCTGGCCCCTGTCGCCGCCCTCCGCGAGTCCTCGATCATCGTGGGCGCCGCCATCGGCGCCCTCTTCTTCAAGGAGCGCTTCGGCGGCCCGAGGGTCGCCGCGGCGGGCCTGATGGTGGCGGGCATCGGCCTGATGCTGACCACCGGCTGACCGGGGTCGGGCGGACTCGTCCAGGGATCCGACGCGTCAAGAATCTCCGACGCGTCAGCCGGCGTCCAGGATCTCGCGGAAGTGGGTGTTCACGGCCATCAGTCCGCCGTCGACGCGGAGGGTGGTGCCGGTGATCCAGGCGGCGTCGGGGGAGGCGAGGAAGGCGACGGCGGCGGCGACGTCGTCGGGGGTGCCGACGCGGCCGAGGGGGTAGGCGCGGGCGGCGAGCGCGGCGAGGTCCTCCTCCCGGCCCGACCAGGACGGGGTGGCGATGGTGCCGGGGTTGATCTGGTTGACGCGGACGCCCTTCGGGGCGGCTTCGGCGGCCAGGGTGCGGGTGAAGGAGCCGAGGGCGGCCTTCGCGGCGCTGTAGGCGTGGTCGCCGAAGGACGCTTCCGCGTTGACCGAGCCGATGACGACGATCGCGCCCGCGCTGTCCGCCAGGTGCGGGAGGGCGGCCCCGGAGCAGTGGACGGTGCCCAGGAGGGTGCCGTCCAGCTGGCGGCGCCAGTTGTCGTCGGGGTCCTCGACGAAGGGGACGAAGGCGTTGTTGACGAGGACGTGGAGGGCGGGGAGCCCGCCGATCAGCCGGTCGATCGACGCCCGGTCGGTGATGTCGAGCCGGTGCGCGGTCGCGCCCTCCAGGCCGTCCGCCACCTTCCGCGCCGCCGCCTCGTCGATGTCCGTGACGAGCACGCGCGCCCCCTCGGCGGCGAGACGGCGGGCCGTCGCCGCCCCGATCCCGCTGCCCGCGCCGGTGACCAGTGCCGTCCGTCCCGCGAACCGCCGTATGAGTTCCATGCGCCGATCACAGCACCGGGCCCGGCCGGGCGGCTACCCCTCGCACCGGGTTCGACGGTCGCCGTCGTCGGCCCGGGCCGGCCCCGCTACGCCGGAAGGGCCGCCCGGACCGACCTCACCAGGGCCTGGGCGCGGGGGTCCGAGGTGACCGTCCTGCGCATGCCGTTGGTGACGTAGGCGAAGGCGGTGCCGGATTCGGGGTCGGCGAAGGCGAGGGAGCCGCCTCGGCCGGGGTGGCCGAAGGAGGTGGGGCCGAGGAGGGGGGAGGCGGGGCCGTGGAGCATGTGGCCGAGGCCGAAGCGGGTGCCGACCAGCAGGACCCGGTCCGTGCCCGCCGACTCCTCGGTGCGGGCGAGGGCGAGGGTGGCGGGGGCGAAGAGGCGGGGGGTGCCGTCGGCGAGGGGGCCGAGGGTGGCGGCGTAGAAGCGGGAGAGGGCGCGGGCGGTGGCGACGCCCGCCGAGCCGGGGAGTTCCGCGGCCCGGTAGGCGGGGTCGTTCTCGTCGGGCTTGGGGGTGATGACCTCGAAGGCGCGGCGGGTGAGGGAGCCCGGGTTCTCCCACGCCTCGGTGACCGTGCGCTTGGGGCGCAGGCGGAGGGCGCCGGCCTCCTCGGGGGCCTCGACCGGGGCCAGGCGGCCGACGCGGTGCTCCTCGGCGGCCGGGAGGCCTATCCAGAGGTCCAGGGCGAGCGGGGCCGCGAGCTCCTCGGCGACCCAGCGGCCTATGGTGCGGCCGGTGACGCGGTGGACGAGGCCGGAGAGCAGCCAGCTGAAGGTGTGGGCGTGGTAGCCGTGGTCGGTGCCGGGTTCCCAGGCGGGGGCCTGGGCGGCGATCGCGGCGGTGGACGCCTCCGGGTCGGTGGCCTCGGCGAGGGTGAGGGGCCGGTCGAGGACGGGGACTCCGGCCTGGTGGGCGAGGAGTTGACGTACCGTCACGCGGTCCTTGCCGGCCGCCTTGAACGCGGGCCAGTACGTGGCCACCGGGGCGTCCAGGTCGATCCGGCCGCGCTGGTGGAGGAGGAGCGGGACGGCGGCGGCGACGCCCTTCGTCGCGGAGCGGACGACCTGGGCGGTGTCCTCGGCCCAGGGTTCCGTGCCGTCGGCGTCCTTCGTGCCGGCCCACAGGTCGACGACCTTGGCGCCGTCGTGGTGGACGGCGACCGCCGCGCCCTTCTCGCCGCGCTGCTCGAAGTTGCGCAGGAACGCGTCCCTGACCGGTTCCCAGCCCGGTGCCACCGTGCCCTGGACGTCCACCTGACCCACTCATCCTTTCGTACGAACGGGTCCCATGGTCTCAGGCCACGGACCCCGGAACGAAACCGAAGGGGAGTTCGAGCCGGTGACGGGCCATGAGCTCCTCGTCGGCGAGGATCTCCCGGGTCGGGCCGTCCGCCGCGATCACGCCCTCGCTGAGGATCAGCGAGCGCGGGCAGAGCTCCAGGGCGTACGGCAGGTCGTGGGTGACCATGAGCACGGTGACGTCCAGGGAGCGCAGCACGTCGGCGAGCTCGCGGCGGGAGGCCGGGTCCAGGTTGGAGGACGGCTCGTCGAGGACGAGGATCTCCGGCTCGGTGGCGAGGACGGTGGCGACGGCGACCCGGCGGCGCTGGCCGAAGGAGAGGTGGTGCGGGGGCCGGTCCGCGTACTCCGCCATGCCGACCCGGGTCAGGGCCCGCTCCACCACCGCGTCGAGCTCGGCGCCGCGCAGCCCGGCCGCGGCGGGGCCGAAGGCCACGTCCTCGCGGACGGTCGGCATGAAGAGCTGGTCGTCGGGGTCCTGGAAGACGATGCCGACCTTCCGCCGGATCTCCGCCATGTGCTTCTTGCCGACGGGCAGCCCGGCGACGGTCACGCTGCCCGCGCCGGCCGCGAGGATGCCGTTGAGGTGGAGGACGAGGGTGGTCTTGCCGGCGCCGTTGGGGCCGAGGAGGGCGACCCGCTCGCCCCGCCCGATGCTCAGGTTCACGCCGAAGAGGGCCTGGTGGCCGTCGGGGTAGGCGTAGGCGAGGCCGGAGACTTCCAGCGAGGGAGCGGTCATGGGGTCCGTCCGAGGAGAGCGAGGAGGCAGATCGGGAGGGCGGCCAGCGGCAGCGCCAGGGCCCGTGCCCACTGGGCCCGGGTCGTCACGGTCGCGTCGAGGACCGGCATGGTGCCGGTGTAGCCGCGGCTGACCATGGCGAGGTGGACGCGCTCGCCGCGCTCGTACGAGCGGATGAAGAGGGCGCCCGCGGACTTCGCGAGGACGCCCCAGTGGCGCACGCCGGACGCCTCGAAGCCGCGGGAGCGGCGGGCGATGGACATGCGGCGCATCTCGTCGGTTATGAGGTCCCCGTACCGGATCATGAACGAGGCGATCTGGACGAGCAGCGACGGCAGTCCGAGCCGCTGGAGGCCGAGGACGAGGGCCCGCAGCTCGGTGGTGGCGGCGAGGAGCACGGAGGCGGCGACGCCGAGGGTGCCCTTGGCGAGGATGTTCCAGGCGCCCCAGAGTCCGGGGACGCTCACGGAGACGCCGAGGACGGTCGTCTGCTCGCCGGGGACCACGAAGGGCATGAGCACGGCGAAGGCGACGAAGGGGATCTCGATGGCGAGCCGCCGGAGCAGGAAGCCGGCCGGTACGCGGGCGAGCGCGGCGACCGCGCCGAGCAGGACCGCGTAGCAGCCGAAGGCCCAGACGGCCTCGCGGGGCGTCGTGACGACGACCAGGACGAAGCCGAGGACGGCGACGAGCTTGGTGTGCGGGGGCAGGCCGTGCACCGGCGAGTCCCCCCGCCGGTACAGCTGGTGCGCGTGGCCCGCTCCCACGGGTCAGACCCGGGCGCCGGTGTCGGCGGCGGCGCGGCGGCGGCGGACGGCCCAGAAGGCGCCGGTGCCGACGGCGAGGGTGAGGCCGACGCCGATGACGCCGGCGAGGCCGCCGGAGAGCCGGGCGGATTCGACGCCCTTGACGCCGTAGTCGGCGAGCGGGGAGTCGGCGGTGGCGTGCTCGTACTCCTCGGCCTTGGCGTCGATGCCCTGGTCGGCGGCGACCTTCTCCAGGCCGTCAGGGCTGGCGGAGGCGTAGAAGGAGACGACGCCGGCGAGGACGAGGGCGGTGACGACGCCGCCGATCCAGACCTTCCTCGGGCTCTTCGCGGCGGGGGCCTCGGCGGGGGCCTCGACCGGGGCGGGGGCCGGGGCCGCGTCGACCAGCTCGCCGTCGACCCGGAGCTTCAGCGGGGCGGTGAGGCCGTGGGCGCCGTGGACGAGGTCGGGGCGGACGGCGAGGACGGCGCCGACGGTGAGGGCGGTGATGACGGCCTCGCCGATGCCGATGAGGACGTGGACGCCGAGCATCGCGGTGAGGACCTTGCCGATCGGCACGTCGGTGGTGCCGCCGATCGCGTAGATCAGGGTGAAGGCGGCGGCCGAGGCCGGTACGGAGACGAGCGCGGCGACGAAGGTCGCGGTGGTCACGCCGCCCCGGGTGCGGGGCAGCACGAGCCGCAGCCCGCGGAAGAGGAAGTGGGCGGTGACGACGGTCACCACGCCCATGACGGTGATGTTGACGCCGAGCGCGGTGAGGCCGCCGTCGGCGAAGAGGACGCCCTGCATGAGCAGGACGACGGCGATGCACAGGACGCCGGTCCACGGCCCGACGAGGATCGCGGCGAGCGCCCCGCCGAGGAGGTGGCCGCTCGTTCCGGCCGCGACGGGGAAGTTGAGCATCTGGACGGCGAAGACGAAGGCCGCGACGAGGCCCGCCAGCGGGGCGACCTTCTCGTCGAGTTCCTTGCGCGCTCCGCGCAGGCTCACGGCGACGGCCGCCGCGGCGGCGACGCCGGCGACCGCCGATACGGGGGCGTTGATGAATCCGTCGGGTACATGCACGAACCGAATGATGAGCGCAGCTGCAAAGAGCTTGCAAGAGCGTCCGGATCACAAGATGGGACGTGTGAGCCCGGACACGTCAGGAGTGACCACGCGATGACGGGGGAAGAATCCGACATTAAGCAGCAAAGAGCACTCGACCACGATCTGAGGAGCCCTCCCATGCGCGCCGTCGAGGACCACGCCCGAGCCCGGCTGATCAGCGACGACGCCCCGGTCTCCCGGGCCGTCCCGGTCGCCCTCCGCTACGACCCCGGCTTCACCCCCGCCACCGTCCGCTTCGTGCTTCCCGGCGGGGTCGAGTGGTCCTTCCCGCGCGCCCTCCTGGAGGACGGGCTGCGGGAGCCGGCGCACCGGGGCGACATCGCGGTGTGGCCGTGCGGGCGGGTGCAGACGGTCGTCGAGTTCCACGGCCCCGACGAGGTCGCCGTCGTCCAGTTCGACAACGCCGCCCTGAACCGGTTCCTGGAGCACACGTACGCCGCCGGCGCGTCGTCTCTCACGACACGCTGACGGCGTACGGCCGCGTCGGCTCCCCGTCCCCACAGGTCCCGGCGCGGTCCGGGGCGCACCCCCCGCTCAGGGGCGGCCCCGGGGTTCTCGGGGCGCCTAGGCCTTCACGAGGTCCGGCTTCGGGGACTCGTCCCCGGCCGCGTCGTGGACGGCCAGGCTCTCGCCCTCCACGTCCACGTTGGGCAGCGCCCGGTCCAGCCACTTCGGCAGCCACCAGGCCTTGTGGCCGAGGAGCGCGAGGACGGCCGGGACGATCGCCATGCGGACGACGAAGGCGTCGAAGAGGACGGCGACGGCGAGGCCGAAGCCGATCATCTTGATCATCTGGTCGGTCATCCCGATGAAGCCGGAGAAGACCGCGATCATGATCACCGCGGCGGCGGTGACCACCCGGGCGCTGTGCCGGAAGCCGGTCACGATCGCCTCGCCGGGCCGCTCGCCGTGGACGTACGCCTCGCGCATCCGGGTGACGAGGAAGACCTCGTAGTCCATCGCGAGGCCGAAGACCACGCCCACCATGAAGATCGGCATCATCGACATGATCGGGCCGGTCTGCTCGACGCCGAACAGGCTGCCCAGCCAGCCCCACTGGAAGACCGCGACGACGGCGCCGAGGGCGGCGACCACCGAGAGCAGGAAGCCCAGGGCGGCCTTGAGCGGGACCAGGATCGAGCGGAAGACCACGGTCAGCAGGAGGAAGGCGAGGCCGACGACGAGGGCCAGGTAGGGCACCAGGGCGTCGTTCATCTTCTGCGAGAAGTCGATGTTCATCGCGGTGGCGCCGGTGACGAGCACGTCGTCGCCGGTGGCGTCGCGGATGTCGTGGACGAGGGTCTCGGTGGCGCCGGAGGACGGGCGGTCCTTCGGGATCACCGTGATCATGGCGGCGTCGCCGGCCTTGTTGGGGGTGGCCGGGGTGACGGCGGCGATGCCGTCGAGGCCCTTGATGGTGTCGACCGTCTTGTCGGCCGTGGCCTTGTCGCCGTCGACGACGACGAGCAGCGGGCCGTTGAAGCCGGGGCCGAAGCCGTCGGAGAGCAGGTCGTAGGCGCGGCGCTCGGTCGCGGAGACCGGCTTCACGCCGTCGTCGGGGAGGCCCATCTCCAGGGAGGCGGCCGGGATCGCGATGGCGCCGAGGCCGATGACACCGGCGAGGAGCACGAAGAGCGGGCGGCGGATGACGAAGCGGGCCCAGCGGGTGCCGGCGTTCGGCTTCGCGGCCTTCTCCGGGTCGACGGTGCCCTTGCGCTGCTTGCGGCCGAGCACCTTGTCGCCGGCGAAGCCGAGCAGCGCCGGGATCAGGGTGAGGGCGATCAGCACGGCGATGACGACCGTGCCGGCGGCGGCGAAGCCCATCTTCGTCAGCATCGGGATGTTGACGACGGCGAGGCCGACGAGGGCGATGACGACGGTGAGTCCGGCGAAGACGACGGCCGAGCCGGCGGTGCCGGTGGCCCGGCCCGCGGCCTCCTCCTTGCTGCGCCCGTCGGCCAGCTCGGAGCGGTAGCGGGAGACGATGAAGAGGGCGTAGTCGATGCCGACGGCGAGGCCGATCATCATCGCGAGCGTGGAGGTCGTGGAGCCGAGGTCCAGGACGCTGGCGAGCGCGGTGATCGAGGAGACGCCGATGCCGACGCCGATGATCGCGGTGAGCAGCGGCAGTCCGGCCGCGACGAGCGAGCCGAAGGTGAGGACGAGGACGATGCCGGCGATGACCACGCCGACGATCTCGCCGGCGCCGGTCTCGGGCATGGTCTGGAGGGCGTCGCCGCCGAGCTCGACGGTCAGGCCCTTGCCCTGGGCCCCGTGGCCGGCCTGCTTGAGGGCCTCACGGGTCTCGTCGGTCAGCTCCATCGCGTTCACCTTGTAGGCGACGGAGACGTAGGCGGTGGAGCCGTCCCGGGAGACGGCCTGCGCCGTGTACGGGTCGGTGACGGAGACGATCTGGTCCGAGCCGGACTTCAGCGCGGCGACGGTCTCCTCGACGACGGCCTTGGGGGCCGCGTCGGTCATCTTCCCGCCGTCGGGGGCCTTGAAGACGACCCGGGCGGTGGCGCCGTCGGCGCCGGCGCCGGGGAAGCGCTCTTCGAGCAGGTCGAAGGCGCGCTGGGCCTCGGTGCCGGGGATGGAGAAGGAGCTGGAGGTCGCGGCGGGCGCGGTGGCGGCGCCGACTCCGGCGAGCGCGAGCAGCGCCACCCAGAGCAGGGCGACGAGCCGTCGGCGCCGGAAGGCGGTGCGGCCCAGCTTGTACAGGAAGGTGGCCACGGGTGCGTACTCCCATTGTGGGGTGGGACAGGGCATGGGGAGCCGGCCCGACGGCGTGAGCGGTGCGCAGTCAGGTGGAGCAGGGGACTAACGGGTGGTGCGGGTCAGACGCCGAGTGAGGGGAGCACGACGGCGTCGACGTAGGCGCTGAGGAAGGCGTGGTCGACCGGCTGGTCGTCGACCAGCGGGCGGGCGACGAACGCCCCGATCAGCATGTGCGGGACGAGATTGAGCGCCGGATTGTCCGGGTCGATCTCGCCGCGCCGGACCGCGCGGGCGAGGACCTCGTCGAAGCTGTTCAGCTCGGGTTCGATGAGCAGCTCGCGCAGGGCCCGGTGCAGGTCCGGGTTGTCGTGGACGGCATGGGCCAGACCCCGCATCAGCGCGGTGTCCTTCTCCATCTGACAGTCGTCGGTGAGGGCCATGAGGGCCTGGAAGTCGCCGCGCAGCGAGCCGGTGTCGATCTCGGTGATGTTGACCGGCTTGCTGTGGCGCAGGGCCCGGGCGACCAGCTCCGGCTTGCTCCCCCACTGGCGGTAGAGGGTGGCCTTGCTGGAGTGGGTGCGGGTGGCGACGGCGTCCATGGTGAGGGCGTCGTAGCCGACTTCGCGGAGGAGGTCGAGGACGGCCGCGTACAGCTCGGACTCCCGCTCGGGGGTGAGTCTGCTGCGGGCCATGCCGTACCTCCGGCCGAACGAAACGGTTTCGTACTCTTCGTACGGTACGAAGGTACCCCGCCCCTCAGCGAAACGAAACCGTTTCGTACGTGTCCTGGGCCACACGCCCCGTCCCCCACCCGGTTATCCACAGGTTCGCGTCCACAGGTTGCCGCACCCCGTCCGCGCGGAAAGCATGAACGGGTGAGTGACGACGTGGCCTACCTCCGTTTCCCGCACCTCCACGACGACCTGCTGTGCTTCACGGCCGAGGACGATCTCTGGATCGCCCCGCTCGTGCCCGAGGGCCATCGCCCCGGCCGCGCGTGGCGGCTCACGGTCGACCGCACCCGGGCCGGGCACCCCCGCTTCTCCCCCGACGGCCGCCACATCGCCTATACGAACTGGCGCAGCCTCGACCCCGAGATCCACCTCGTGCCGGTCGACGGCGGCCACGCCCGCCAGCTCACCCACTGGGGCTCCGCCGACACCCGGGTCTGCGGCTGGTCGCCCCCGGACAAGGACGGCCGCTCCGACATCCTCGCCGTCTCCTCGAAGGGGCAGCCCTTCTCGTACTTCTCCTGGGCCTACACCGTCGCCACCGACGGCTCGCCCGGCAGCAAGTTGCCCTGGGGGCCGGTCTCCGACATCGCCGTCCGGGACGCCGACGGCGAGCGCCGCACCCTCCTGCTCACCGGCACCCCGCCGCACGAGCCCGCCGCCTGGAAGCGGTACCGGGGCGGCGCCACCGGCCGGCTCTGGCTCCACGGCGAGCGGCTCCTGCCGGACCTCGGCGGCCATCTCGCCGACCCGATGTTCGTCGCCGCTCCGCCCGGCGAGGAGGGGTACCGCATCGCCTTCCTCTCCGACCACGAGGGCGTCGGCAACCTGTACTCCTGCCGCCCCGACGGCACGGACCTGCGCCGCCACACCGACCACGCCGACTTCTACGCCCGGCACGCCTCCTCCGACGGGCACCGGGTCGTCTACCAGTGCGCCGGCGAGCTGTGGATCGCCGACGACCTGAGCGCCGGCGCCGCACCGCGCCGCCTGGAGGTGCGGCTCGGCGGACAGCGGGCCGGCCGCCGCCCCTACCAGGTGCCGGCCGCCCAGCACGTCGACGCGCTCTCCGTCGACGAGACCGGCCGGGCCAGCGCCGTCGGGGTGCGCGGGAGCCTGTACTGGCTCACGCACCGGGACGGGCCCGCCCGGACCATCACCGACACCCCCGGCGTCCGCGTCCGGCTCCCCGAGATGCTCGGCAGCGGCGGCCAGATCGCCTACGTCACCGACGCCGAGGGCGAGGACGCCGTCGAGATCGCCTACCTCCCCCGGGCCAGCGGCGACCGGCCGCCGCGCCGCCTCGCCGCCGGGGAGCTCGGCCGCGTCGAGGAGCTCGTCGCCGACCCCGACGGCGAGCGCCTCGCCATCGCCTCGAACGACGGCCGCCTCCTCCTCATCGACGCCACCGAGGACTCCAACGGCGAGGTCACCGAGCTCATCCGCTCCGTCAACGGCCCCGTCCGCGACCTCGCCTTCTCCCCCGACGGCGCCTGGCTCACCTGGTCCCACCCCGGCATCGGCCGCTCCCTGCGCTCCATCAAGCTGGTCCGCATCTCGGGACCCGGCCCGCGCACGGTCATCGACGTCACCAACGGCCGCTTCGAGGACGAGAACCCGGTCTTCACCAGCGACGGCCGCTACCTCGCCTTCCTCTCCTGGCGCGGCTTCGACCCGGTGTACGACGTCCACACCGGCGACCTCTCCTTCCCCCTCGGCTGCCGCCCCTACCTGGTGCCGCTCTCCTCCGCGACCCCCTCCCCCTTCGCGCTGCTGCCCGACGGACGCCCGGCGGCCGGCGGGCTCGACCCGGCCGACGACGGCGCCGACAGCGGCGACGGCACGGTCACCGTCGAGATCGAGGGCCTGCCCGACCGGGTCACCCCCTTCCCCGTCGCCGCCTCCAAGTACTCGGCCCTCGCCCCCGTCACCGGCGGCGGCCTCGTCTGGCTGCGCTGGCCCATCTCCGGCGCCCTCGGCGAGACCTTCGCCAACCCCGCCGACACCTCCGGCCGCCCCACCCTGGAGCACTTCTCCGTCACCAAGGCCCGCCGCACCGAACTCGCCCGTGACCTCGACTGGTTCGCCGTCAGCGGCGACGGCACCCGGCTCGTCGTCTTCGACGAGGGCGAGCTGCGGGCCGTCCCCGCCACCGAGGCCGGCGACGGCGACTCCACCGTCTACCTCGACCTGCGCCGCATCCTCCACGAGGTCGACCCCGGCGCCGAGTGGCGCCAGGCCTACGACGAGGCCGGGCGGATCGTCCGCGCCTACTTCTGGGAGCCCGGCATGGGCGGCGTCGACTGGCCGGCGATCCTCGACCAGTACCGCCCCCTGCTCGAACGGGTCGCCTCCCCCGACGAGTTCGCCGACCTGCTCCGCGAGGTCATGGGCGAGCTCGGCACCTCGCACGCCTACGTCACCCCGGCCCGGCGCAACGAGGGACCGCCGCACTACCAGCGCCCCCAGGGCCTCCTCGGCGCCAACCTCGTCCCCCGCGACGACGGTTGGGTGGTCAAGCGGATCCTGCCCGGCGAGTCCTCCGACTCCAAGGCCCGCTCCCCGCTCGCCGGCACCGGCATCCGCGAGGGCGCCGCCCTCACCCACGTCGACGGCCGGCCCGTCGACCCCGTCGCCGGCCCCTACCCGCTGCTCGCCGGCACCGGCGGCACCACCGTCGAGCTCACCTTCACCCCCGCCGGCGGCGAGGGCCGCTCCCGCCGCGTCGCCGTCGTCCCGCTGATCGACGAACGCCCGCTGCGCTACCAGGACTGGGTGGCCAAACGCCGGGCCGTCGTCCGCGAGCTGAGCGGCGGCCGCTGCGGCTACCTCCACATCCCCGACATGGGCGGCTCCGGCTGGGCCCAGTTCAACCGCGACCTGCGGATGGAGGTCTCCCGGCCCGCCCTCATCGTCGACGTCCGGGGCAACGCGGGCGGCCACATCAGCGAACTCGTCGTCGAGACCCTCACCCGGAAGATCATCGGCTGGGACCTCACCCGCAACGCCCAGCCCGTCAGCTACGCCTCCAACGCCCCGCGCGGCCCCGTCGTCGCCCTCGCCGACGAGGCCACCTCCTCCGACGGCGACATGATCACCGCCGCCTTCAAGCTCCTCGGCCTCGGCCCCGTCGTCGGCCAGCGCACCTGGGGCGGGGTCGTCGGCATGACCGGCCGCCACAAGCTCGGCGACGGCACCCGGATCACCGTCCCCATGAACGCCGCCTGGTTCACCGACTGGGGCTGGTCCGTGGAGAACCACGGCGTCGAACCCGACCTGGCCGTCCTGCGCACCCCGCTCGACTGGGCCGAGGGCCGGCACGCCCAGCTCGACGACGCCGTCCACCGGGCCCTCGCCCTGCTCGAAGCGGAGCCCGCCGCGAGCCCGCCCGGCTACGAGTCCGTGCCGGACCGCTCCCGTCCGAAGCTGCCGCCGAGATCCAGCTCGTAGGCGATCGCGGACTCCCCGGTCTTCAACCGCTCCCTGCCGACCGCCCCGAAGCCGACCCGGGCGAGCACCGCCCGGGACGCGGCGTGCTCCGGCGACGCCTTCGCGTACAGCCGGCGCAGCCCGTACTCGTCCACGGCGAGCCGGCACACCTCCCGCACGCCCCGGGTGGCCAGGCCCCGGCCGGCGGCCGACTCCGCGACCCGGTAGCCGAGTTCGGCCGCGCCGTCGGCGACGTCGACGAGGTTGACCCGGCCGACGATCCGCCCGTCCTCCGCCACCAGGACGTGGAAGCGGATGGTCCCCTCCTCCTGCTCGTCGAGGAGGGCCTGGTGGCGGGCGGCGAAGTCGGCGAAGTACGCGTCCCCCCGGTCGGGCACGGTGGCGGCGAAGTAGGCGCGGTTCTCCCGCTCGAAGGCGAGCAGGGCGGGCGCGTGGTCGAGACGGAGACGTTCGAGTACGACGGACATGAGGGGAGGGTACGAAGATCCACGCGCGGGCGCGCGCGAGTTGAGCAGTTCAAGCCACGCCCGGACGGCCGTGCGCACACACACGGAAGGCGCACCCGGCGTCCCGGGTGCGCCTTCCGTCACAGGACAGGCGTCAGGCCTCGTCGCGGCCGGTGCGCTCGCGCAGCTCCTGCTGCCCGCGCTCCTTGGCCTCCTGCGAGCCCTCGCGCTCCTGACGGGCGCGCTCGGAGGCCTCGTCCTTGGCGTTGCCCATGGCCTGCTTGGCGCGCTCCTGGAGCTCCTGCGCCTTGTCCTGGAACTGGTCCTTGATGCCCATGAAGGTTCACTCCTAGTAAGGGTGTGAGGGGTGCGGGGCGGCGTGCCCCAGGGCCTCGACCAGCCTTGCACGGGCGAACATCACACGCATTTCGATCAGTCACGGTCCGTGGGCCGCGGCCTCACGCCTTCTCGGTGCGGGCCTGCTCGTCGGCCGCGCCGCCCGCGCCCACCAGGCCCTTGGAGACCGTGGCGAGGCGGGGCTCGAAGCGGGCCACCTCGCGCTTGCCGACGGTGGCGATGAGGCCCGGCAGATAGCCGCGGATCGACTGCATCCCGCGCAGCCACCACTGGGCGTACACATGGGCCGAGCGGCGCTCGACGCCCTCGACGATCCGGTCGACGGCCGGGCCGAGCGGGTACGTGCGGTTCGACGGCCACGGCAGCCGCTGCCGCAGCTCCTTCATCACGTCGTCCTGGTCGGCGCCGCGCACCATGTCGGTGTCGGTCCAGGAGAGGTAGCCGACGCCGACCTTCACGCCCTTGTAGGCGACCTCGGCGCGCAGGCTGTGCGCGAAGGCCTCGACGCCGGACTTGGAGGCGCAGTAGGCGGTCATCATCGGGGCCGGGGTGATCGCGGCGAGCGAGGCGATCTGGAGGAAGTACCCCCGGGACTCCATGAGGACCGGCAGGAAGGCGCGGCCGGTGACCGCCCCGCCGATGAGGTTGACCTCGATGACCCGCCGCCAGGCGACCGGGTCGGAGTCGACGAACGGGCCGCCGGCGGCGACGCCGGCGTTGGCGACGACGATGTCGACCTTCCCGAAGCGCTCCTTGACCTCGGCGGCGACCCGGGCCATCGCCTCGTGGTCGGTGACGTCCGCCTCCCACCAGTCGGCCTCGGTGTGCAGCCGCCCGGCGACCTCCTTGAGGAGTTCGGGCTCCAGGCCGACGAGGGCGATCTTCGCGCCGCGCGCGGAGAGCTTGCGGGCGAGCAGTTCGCCCACGCCGCGGGCGCCGCCGGTGACGACCGCGACCTGTCCTTCCAGGCTGACCCTGCTCATACCCCTGCCTCCTTGCTGGTCGGACGCGCTCCGAGATAGGTGAGCGTCAGTTCGCGGATCTGCGCGGTGACGGCCTCCGGGGCCTCGACCGGTGTCATGTGGCCCATGCCGGCCAGTTCGGTGAGCCCGGTGCAGTGCGGCAGCGCCTCGGCCATGGCCCGGGAGTGGACGGGCGGGGTGAGCCGGTCGGCGGTGCCGACGAGGACGGCGGCCGGGACCCGCAGGTCGCGCACGCCCGCCTCCAGGTCGAGGTGGGCGAGCACCTGCGACCAGCCGTAGCGGGACGGGCGGGGGCAGGCGTGCACGATCCGGGCGCAGGCGTCGACCCGCCCGGGTGCCGAACCGGGGCCCATGGTGGCGTACTTGAGGACCTTCTTCGAGATCCCGTTGACGGGGCCGAGCGGCGCCTTCGAGCCGAGGACGGCGCCGGTGAGCCGGGTCCGCAGCCCGCCGGGCCCGAGGGGCACGACGGTGGCCTCGGCGGTGAGCCGGGACGGGCCGGTGGAGCAGAGCAGGACGGCGGCGGCGTGCTGGACGAAGCCGGGACGGGCGGCCGCGGCCATGATCGTCATGCCGCCCATGGAGTGGCCGGCGATCACGGCCCGCTCGCCGGGCCCGAGGGTGGCGGCGAGCACCGCCTCCAGGTCGTCGGCGAGCGCGGTGGTCGAGTAGCCGCCGTCGGCGGGGACGGGCGAGCGGCCGTGGCCGCGCTGGTCGTAGGCGACGACCCGGTGGTCGACGGCGAGGTCCCGGATCTGCTCGGCCCAGAAGGCGGTGGAGCAGGTCCAGCCGTGGGCGAGGACGACGGCGGGCGCGCCCTCGGGGCCGTACACCTCGGTGTGCAGTTCGGCGCCGTCGGCGGAACGGACGGTCAGGGTGCGGACGTTCACGAGGCGGCCTCCTTCTTGCGGGCGGCGCGGGCGGCCTTGACCGGCTCGGCGTCCTCGGCCGGCTCCACGGCCTTCAGCGGCTTCGGGGCGCGGAGGACCTCGTACTCGGAGAGGTCGACCCCCCGGGTCTCGCGGCGGAACTCGCCGGTGGTGCCCGGCCAGAGGGTGGTGTTGCGGCCGTTGGCGTCGAGGTACCAGCTGTCGCAGCCGCCGGCCTTCCAGACGGTCCGCTCCATGCGGTTCTGGACCTTGCGGTTCCAGGCGTTGACGGCGGAGGGGCGGACGGCGAGGGCGGCCCGGCCGCCGAGCACGTCCAGCTGGCGGAGGTAGTCGGCCATGTAGTTCAGCTGGGACTCGATCATGAGGATCATGGAGGAGTTCCCGAGGCCGGTGTTGGGCCCGATGATCGTCATCCAGTTGGGGAAGCCGGCGGCGGTGGCGCCGCGCAGCGCCTCCATGCCGCCCTTCCAGGCCTCGGCGAGCGAGCGGCCGTCGGCGCCGACGACGCGCGGGGCGATCGGCATGTCGGTGACGTGGAAGCCGGTGCCGAAGATGATCGCGTCGACCTCGGTCTCGGCGCCGTCGGAGCCGACGACGACATTGCCGCGGACCTCCTTCAGGCCGCCGGCGACGACGTCGACGTTGGGCTGGGCGAGGGCCGGGTAGTAGGCGTTGGAGAGCAGGATCCGCTTGCAGCCGATGCGGTACGAGGGCGTGAGCTTGGCCCGCAGCACGGGGTCCTTGACCGCCCGGGCGATGTTCGCCTTGGCGAGCTTCTCCACCAGGCCGAGCTCGCCGGGGTGCTTGGTGAAGGCGCCGACCTGGAGCTCGCGGATGCCCCACAGGAGGCCGCGGCGCAGGGTGGCGGTGGCGGGCAGCTTGCGGTGCAGCCAGCGCTCGGGGCCGCTGATGGCGCGGTCCATGCGGGGCATGACCCACGGGGGCGTGCGCTGGAAGAGGGTGAGCCGGGCGACCTCGGGCTGGATCGAGGGCACGATCTGGATGGCGGAGGCGCCGGTGCCGACCATGGCGACCCGCTTGCCCCGGAGGTCGTAGTCGTGGTCCCAGCGGGCCGAGTGGAAGACCTTGCCGGTGAAGCCGTCGAGCCCCGGGATGTCCGGGATCTTCGGGTCGGAGAGCGGGCCGGTGGCGGAGACGACGACGTCGGCGGAGAAGCTGCCTCGCCCGGTCTCGATGTCCCAGCGCAGCTCGTCCTCGTTCCAGGTCATCTTCATGACCTCGTGGTTGAGGCGCAGGTGCGGCCGGAGCCCGAAGGTGTCGGTGACGTGCTCCAGGTAGGCCCGGATGTGGCGCTGTCCGGAGAAGGTCCGGGGCCAGTCGGGGTTGGGCGCGAAGGAGAACGAGTAGAGGTGCGAGGGCACGTCGCAGGCGCACCCGGGGTAGCTGTTGTCGCGCCAGGTGCCGCCCACGGAGTCGGCCCGCTCCAGGACGACGAAGTCGGTGATCCCCTCGCGGCGCAGCCGGACGGCGGCCCCGAGTCCACCGAACCCCGATCCGATCACCGCCACCCGAACGTGCTCGTGCTTCGCCATGCCGCCTCCCGTGCGCCCGGCCAAGATTCCGCCAGCAATCACTGGCACAGTCGGACTGTAGAGCAGCTCCATACCGAGCGGTAGGGGTCCGGCGAGGGAAAGTTACCGGC
Organism: Streptomyces sp. NPDC007863; assembly: GCF_040633895.1. Taxonomy (NCBI): domain Bacteria; kingdom Bacillati; phylum Actinomycetota; class Actinomycetes; order Kitasatosporales; family Streptomycetaceae; genus Streptomyces; species Streptomyces sp. NPDC007863. Next base: position 50,294 of record NZ_JBEYEI010000015.1, on the reverse strand, counting down.
GGTACAACATAGGCTGGCCGGTGTGGCAGAACGATCAGGCAACCCACCCCACGAGTACCGGATGACGGAGCTGGCCGAGGCGGCCGGCATCACCGTCCGCACGCTCCGCTTCTACCGCGAGCGCGGCCTGATCCCGCCGCCCCGCCGCGAGGGCCGCATCGCCTGGTACGACGACCGCCACCTGGCCCGCCTGCGCACCATCGCCGCCCTGCTCGAACGCGGCCACACCCTCACCGGCATCGCCGACCTCACCACGGCCTTCGAATCGGGCCGGGACGTCGGCGAGGTCCTCGAACTGGGCTCCCCCACCGAGGAGGAGCCGGTCCGCCTCACCCCCGAGGAGCTCGCCGACCACTTCGACGGCGAGGTCACCCCGGAGAACCTCGCGGCCGCCCTGGACCTCGGCTATCTGGCGACCGACGGCGAGGAGATCGTCCACATCAGCCGCCGGCTGCTCGACGTCTCGGCCGCCCTGGTCCGCGAGGGCGTCCCCCTCGCCGAGGTCCTGAAGGCCGGCGCCCGCGTCCGGGCGCACGCCGAGGCCCTCGCGGAGCTCTTCACCGAGGCCCTCGGCCCCCATGTGAAGGACGCCGACATCCAGCGCCTGCGCCCCCTGGCCAAGGCCGTCGTGGAGGCCGAGCTCTCCCTGGCCCTCGACCGCCGCCTGCACGACCCGGGGGCGTGACGGCGGGACCGCCGCCTCCGGGCCGTACCCGCCTACAGCTCGTACACGGCGGTGACGGGCGCGTGGTCGCTCCACCGCTCCGCGTGGGTGGCGGCCCGCTCCACGTACGCCTTCACGGCCTTCGCCGCCAGGCCCGGCGTGGCCATGTGGTAGTCGATCCGCCAGCCCGTGTCGTTGTCGAAGGCCCGGCCGCGGTAGGACCACCAGGAGTACGGCCCCTCCTGCTCGGGGTGGAGGGCCCGCACCACGTCCACGTACCCGCCGTCGGTCTCCTCCAGGACCCGGGAGAGCCACGCGCGCTCCTCGGGGAGGAAGCCGGCGCTCTTGCGGTTGGCCTTCCAGTTCTTGAGGTCGGCCTCGCGGTGGGCGATGTTCCAGTCGCCGCAGACCACGACCTCGCGGCCGTCGGCGGCGGCGCGGACCCGCAGCTCCTTCAGGTAGGGCAGGAACTCGCCCATGAAGCGGTACTTCTCGTCCTGCTTCTCGGTCTCGGCCTCGCCGGAGGGCAGGTAGAGGCTGGCGACGGTGACACCGGGCAGGTCCGCCTCGATGTAGCGGCCGGAGCCGTCGAACTCGGCCGACCCGAAGCCGACGCGGACGGCGTCGGGCTCGCGCCGCAGGTAGAGCGAGACGCCGGCGCGGCCCTTGGCGGCGGCGGGGGCGTGGGCGGTGAACCAGCCCTCGGGGGTCCGGACCTCCTCGGGCAGCTGCGCCTCCTCGGCGCGCACCTCCTGGAGCAGGACGGCGTCGGCGGAGGTCTCCGCCAGCCACTCGACGAAGCCCTTCTTGGCGGCGGCACGGAGACCGTTGACGTTCGCGCTGGTGACAGTGAACATCCCGGGAGAATACCGACACCCGCCGCTCGCATACACGTACGATCGACGCCATGCGCATCGAGCCCACCCCCTACGACCACCCCGATTCCGTGAAACTGCAGGCCGAGGTGCTCGCCGAGTACGTCGTCCGCTACGGCGACGACGAGGGCGACGCCACCCCGCTCGACGCCTCGATGTTCACCCCGCCGCGGGGCCTCTACCTCCTCGCGTACGACCCCGAGGGCCGTCCGGTCGCCAGCGGCGCCTGGCGCGGCCAGGAGGAGAACGGGGAGGGGTACGCGGACGGCGACGCCGAGCTGAAGCGCATGTACGTCATACCCGAGGCCCGCGGCCTGGGCCTGGCCCGCCGCATCCTGGCCGCCCTGGAGGACGACGCCCGCGCCGCCGGCCGCACCCGCATGGTCCTGGAGACCGGCACCGAACAGCCCGAGGCCATCGCCCTCTACACCTCCAGCGGCTACGCGCCCAGCCCCGCCAAGTTCGGCCACTACCGCCACCACGACAACAGCCTCTGCTTCGTGAAGCCGCTGGCCTGACCCCCGCCCCGGTCCCCCCGGAACGCACTTGAACGCGTTCAACCAGGCGTCTACAGTCGTGTCCAGCGACCAACGCCCGAGGGGGGCCTCTCAACTTGCGTACGCGCACGTTTCTCAGCGCCGGAGTGGCGGCGACACTGCTCGCCACCGGCGGCATCATCGGCGCGGCGGGCACGGCCCTCGCGGCCGGCGACCCGACGTACTACTTCGAGCCGGTGGACGCGAAGGTCCTCCAGCCCGCCGAGGGCTGGGCGGAGCTCTCGCCGCCCGGAAGCGGCGGCATGGAGTCCGGCCAGCCGGACGGCACCTTCGTCTACGCCGTCAGCAAGAAGCCGCTGACGGACGCGGCCTGGACCGCCGGCGGCGCCCCGTCCGGCCTCACCGTCGACCCGACGGAGAGCTGCACGCCGAAGGCGGGCAAGGCGGGCGTCTACCTCTGCGACGTGTCGGAGGACACCTACTCCTTCCCCGCGCCCGAGGTCAGCGCGACCGCCTCCGCGGCGGACAACACCACGGCGTACTACTCGCTGGTCTACGTGCCGCGCGGGGCCAGCGTCGACGCCGGCGTCAAGGAGGCGCAGACCGCCGCCACCCTGCCGGTCGGCGACCGCCGGGCGCACTCCACGGTCACCGTGAAGACCCTCGCCCACGTGGCGCGCAACACCATGAATCTGACCGTGCCGAACCTCCCGGCCGGCGGCACGGCGCAGCACACCATGAAGCTGCACGCGGTCGACGCGGGCAAGCTCGACATCAGCCTCACCGAGGCGCCCGGCGAGCGGCGCTGGGACGAGAACGAGCTGAAGGTCGAGGTCACGGGCGTGGACGCGGCCGGCGCCGCGGGTGCCTCGTGCGACCACACGCTCGGCGAGATCGGCTGGGGCGGCGAGGTCCACTGCGAGGTCACCGCACCCGGCGACTACACGATCACCTACGGCCTGAAGGCCGCCACGGCCTCTCCCGCCTGGAAGCTGCGCGCCTCCGCCGTCTACGAGGTGTACGACTTCGGCACCGGCAACCCGGAGACGGCGGCCGACTTCGCCGTCTCCAGCACGATCCCGGTGACCCCGCGCTACAAGCTGATCGGCCGCACCCCGGCCGGCGACCTGTACTACTACGACGGCTCCGGCCGCAGCCCGCGGATCTTCGCGTACAGCGACCTCTCCGGCGCCCCGTCGAACGAGTGGGCCGGCTACACGGCCGTCACCCGCCTCGGTCCGCTGACCGTGCAGAGCACCGGCGCCGGCGCGGTGGGCCGGGACCGGGCCGGCGTGCTCTGGTCGTACCGGGCCTCCGGCGACGGCGGCCTCTTCGACGACCGCCGCAAGGTCGGCGGCGGCTGGCAGGTCTACAACACCCTGACCGGCGCGGGCGACCTGACCGGCGACGGCAAGGCCGACCTGCTGGCCCGGGACACCGCGGGCGTCCTGTGGCTCTACAAGGGCACCGGCGTCCGGACCGCGCCCTTCGCGCCCAAGGTCCGCGTCGGCGGCGGCTGGCAGATCTACAACGCCCTCACCGGCGGCACCGACCTCACCCGGGACGGCAAGGCCGACCTGATCGCCCGTGACAAGTCCGGCGTCCTGTGGCTCTACGCCGGCAAGGGCAACGGCACCTTCGCCGGCCGGATCCAGGTCGGCGGCGGCTGGCAGGGGTACACCTCCCTGGTCTCGCCCGGCGACCTGAACGCGGACGGCAAGGCCGACCTGGTGGCCCGCGACTCCGCCGGCACCCTCTGGTACTACCAGGGCTCCGGCACCGCGACCCGTCCGTTCGCGGCCCGCGTCACGGTCGGCGGCGGCTGGAACAGGTACAACCTGCTCTTCTGAGCCGGCACCCGGACCCGGGACACCCCCCAACAGGCTTGGCAATTTATTGCCAAGCCTGTTGCCTTGCTGGCAACATCCCCTCCATGACCGCCGCCGCCCCGACCGCCTCCCCCGCGCCGCCCGGACTGCGGAGGCGCACCGCGCTGCTCTTCGCCACCGCGGGCGGGCTGACGGTGGCCAACATCTACTTCCCGCAGCCGCTGCTCGACGCCATCGCGGCCGGGCTCGGGGTCTCCGACACCGCCGCCGGCCTCGTCGCCACCGCGGCGCAGGCCGGATACGCGCTCGGGATCGCCCTCGTCGTCCCGCTCGCCGACACCGCGCGGCTGCGCCGGCTCACGGCCACGCTGCTCGTGCTGACCTGCGCCGGACTGCTCGTCGCGGCCGCCGCCCCCGGCCTGGCCACGCTCACCGTGGCCACCGTCGCGCTCTCCACGACCACCGTGCTGCCCCAGGTGCTGATGCCGACCGCCGCCTCCCTGGCGGGGCCCGCGCACGGCGGCCGGGCCGTGGGGCTGATCGGGATCGGGATCACGCTCGGCTCGACGCTCTCGCGCACGCTCTCCGGCACGGTCGCCGCCCTCAGCGGCGACTGGCGCACCGCCTATCTGGTGGCCGCCGCGCTCACCGGCGCGCTCGCCCTCCTCGTCCCCCGGGCGCTGCCCGAGCGCGCCCCGGGAGGCGGCGCGAGGCTGCCCTACCGGCGGCTGATCGGCTCGCTGCCGGGCCTGGTGCGCACCCACCCCGGGCTGCGGCTCTCCGCCTTCCTCGGCGCCACCGTCTTCGGCGCCTTCAGCGCCTTCTGGGCGACGCTCGCCTTCCACCTCGCGGGCCCGCCGTTCTCCCTCGGCACGGCGGGCGCCGGGCTCTTCGGACTCCTGAGCCTGCCGGCCGCGCTGCTGTCCTACCCGGCGGGCCGGATCGCCGACCGGCGCGGCCCCCGGTACGTCAACCTCCTCGCGCTCGGCTGCTGCGCGGTGGCGTTCGCCGGCATGGGCCTCCACGGCGACTCCCTGCCGGTCCTGGTCCTCGGGACCAACCTCCTGGTGTACGGCGGCGCCTGCTCCCAGATCGCCAACCAGGTGCGGATCTTCCGGCTGTCCGGGGAGATCCGGGCGCGACTGAACACCCTCTTCATGCTGGCGAGCTTCTGCGGCGGCGCGCTGGGCTCCCTCGGCGGCGCCGCGCTCCACGCCCGGTACGGCTGGACCGGCCTGGTCCTGGGCTGCCTCGGCGTCCTCGCCCTGGCGGGCGCGGGCCTCGCCCGCACCCGCCACCCCGACCGAGACCCGGGCCCGTCAGGGGCGGCCTACGCGCCGGGCGGGCCGTCCAGGGTCTCGGCGAGGAGGCGCCAGATGTCGGCGGCGAGGTCGAGGTTGGCGGAGGCCTGGGCCTCCGCGGCGAGGGCGCGCAGCCGGTCGAGACCGGCCCGCTCGTGGCCCTCGACGACCAGCAGCCGGCCGTCCAGGACGTCGAGCCGGACCCGGCCCCGGTAGGTCGGCCGAGGGCCGGCGTCGCCGGTCTCCCCGCCCAGATCGCCGCGGGCACGCTCCAGGAGGGCCCGCGCCTCGGCGAACCGGCCGTCCTCGAAGGCGAGTTCCGCCCGGAGGGAGGTGACGTCGTGGCTCAGGGCCGGGAGGCCGAGGAAGGCGAGGCCGCTCTCCGCCTGCTCCAGATACCGCTCGGCCGCCTCCGGCTCGGGCGGCGTCTTCTGCGCGTGGAGGCTGGCGGCGGCGATCCTCAGCCGCGTCCACAGGCCGAGGTCGCCGGTGCTGGGGAAGCCGGCGAGGGCCTGGTCCAGGAGGACCTGCGCCCCCTCCGGATCGCCCTGGCGGACCCGTACCGCCGCCCCGGTCCACAGCGCCTCCGCCCACAGCGCGTCGCCGCGGCCCGCGGTCAGCGCGGTGAGTTCGTCGGCGTGGGCGCGGGCCTCGGCGAGGCGGCCCGCCTCGGACTCCACGGAGACCAGGGCGAGCAGCCCGGCGGCGACGTCGGGCACGGCGAGGCCGTGCTCCCGGGCCAGCCGGTGGGCTTCGGCGGCCGCGTCGACGGCGGGGCCGATCGCGCCGAGGGTGCGCAGGCAGCGGGCGAGGCGGGCGAGGCCGCGGACCCGCAGCGCGGGCTGGCCGAGCCGTTCGCCGAGCGCGACGAGTTCCTCCAGGAGTTCCCGCTCGCGCTCCTGCCGGTGGTGGCGGCGGTGCCAGCGGGCCACCTGCCAGAGGGCCTGCCAGCGCAGCGGCGGGTCCTGGTCGGTGCCGGCGTCGGCGGTGAGGGCGCGCTCCAGGGCCTCCAGGGTCTCGTCGGACTCCAGGGAGGCGGCGAGGGCCAGCGCCTGGCCGAGCGAGTCGTCGCCGGTGCCCTCGTCGAAGACGGAGACGTCGGCGCCGAGCTGGGCGGCGAGGTGCTCCACGGCGCGCGGGGTGGGGTTGCGGGCGCCTGACTCCAGGCGGGAGAGGTAGCCGGTGGACATGCCGTCCCCGGCGAGCGCCGCCTGCGACAGGCCCCGCTCGGTCCGCAGCCGCCTGAGCCTGCGTCCGAAGTACGGCTGCTCCAGCACGTGATCAACCCCATGGACGACGAAGACGCGGGACGAAGACGCGGGGTGGACGACGAAGATCCCGCCCGATCTTTCGATCGGACGGGATCTCGTCTTCCGCTGGTGGACCTGAGGGGATTCGAACCCCTGACCCCCTCGATGCGAACGAGGTGCGCTACCGGACTGCGCCACAGGCCCCTGCGACGTGTGAAACATTAGCATCCCCGTCGCCGAGAAGAAAAATCGCTTACGCCGCAGGTCAGATGAGGCCCCGTACGGGGTCCGTCATTCGTTGGCGGCGCGGGGGCGCTCGTCGTCCCCGTGGTCGGCGTACTGGTCGAAGAGCGGGGTCCGGCCGTGGTCCCGGCCGCGGCGCGGCGGGGCCTGACGGCGGCGCGGCGCCGGGGAGGCGGCCGGCGGCTGCTCGCCGGCCGTGGAGGAGCGGGCGGCGCTCCAGGTCTCCGGGTCGGTGACGTCCACGCCGTTGGAGGCGCGCGGCGCGACCGGCGCGGTGACGTACGTGGGCAGCGGCACCGGGACCGGGTCCCAGCTGTCGCCGCGGGCCGGGCCGCGCTCGCGCTGCTGGTCCACCCACTCGGCGTGGTCGGTCTGCTCGACCAGGGCGCGCCGGTCGGCCTCCTGCGGGGAGACCGGCGGCGCGGGCGACGGCTCGGGCTCGGGCGCCGGCGCGGCGGCCCGGCGGGTCTCGCGGAGCCGGGCGGCGGCGGCCTCGGCGCGGCGCCGGTCCATCACGTACACGAAGCGGCGGCGCTCCTGTCCGCGCAGATGGACGATGTAGGCGCTGAGCAGCACGGCGGGGACGCCGGGCGCCCACAGGAAGGCGACGCCGCCGACGGCGGCGACGACGGCCCCGAGGGTGAAGGCGGAGAACAGCACGATCGTGGTGCGCCGGCGGCGCGCCAGGGCCTTGCCGCGGCGGGCCCGCTCGGCGGCCGTGCGGGCCGCCGGCGCGGACGCGGCCTCGGGCCCGGGGGCGGGCACGGGGTGCGGGTCGGGCTCGGGGAGTTCGAGGCGTGCCTCGGTCCTGGCCGGAGGCGCGGCGAAGGCCCGGACGTCGACCGAGCTCAGGTGCTCGGTCGCCGCGTCCGGGTCCACGTCGGTCGCCGCCTCCAGGGCCGTACGGTCCCGCTCGCGGAGCTCCTTGGCGTAACGGCGCTCCATGCCCGCCCGTCCGGAAAGGAGCCGGATGGCGGTGCTGAAGCGTTCCGTCGGACGGGCCTCGTTCAGCTCGTCCTGCCTGCGGAGCCACATCGGCACCAGGTAGGCGGCCCAGGCCCCGACGATGACTGCGTAGATGAGGCCGCTGCTGCTCACGCCTCACACGGTAGAGGGGTTCGCGACGGGGCATCGGCCAATTGGCCCGGTGTGTCGCACGATCTGGCTGATATCACTGAACTTTTTTGTGATTGTTCAGATCGATCGCTGTTCATATGCCGCTGAAATTCGAACAGTTATGTGAATAACGGCGATCGCGAAGGGCTAGGCGGCGTCCCTGCGGCGCGTGCGGTGCCAGCGGGCCAGCAGCCCCTCCGGAATCTCCTCCGCCGTCAGCGCGAAGACCAGGTGGTCCCGCCAGGCGCCGTCGATGTGGAGATAGCGCGGCCGCAATCCCTCTTCCCTGAAGCCGAGTTTCTCCACCACGCGCCGCGAGGGGCCGTTCTCCGGGCGGATGCACACCTCCATCCGGTGCAGTCCCACCGCGCGGAAGCAGTGGTCGGTGGCGAGCGCGACCGCCGTCGGCATCACCCCGCGCCCGGCCACCTCGCTGTCCACCCAGTAGCCCACGTGCCCGGAGCACATCGAGCCCCAGGTGATCCCGGCGACCGTCAGCTGCCCGGCCATCCGGCCGCGGTACTCGATGACGAACGGCAGCATCCGCCCGGCGTGCGCCTCCGACCGCAGATGGCGCACCATCTGACGGTACGTGGGGCGCCGCGCGGGCGGCATGCCGGGCGCGGGCGGCGGGACCGTCGCCTCCCAGGGGCGCAGCCACTCGCGGTTGCGGCGGTTCACCTCCCGCCACTCCCGCTGGTCGCGCATCCTTATCGGACGGAGCACCACGTCTCCGTCGACGAGGACCGCCGGCCAGGCCGTGGTCATGACGCCGGGCCCGCTTCCGCCGGTCTCGGGTGGTCGCCGCCGCGGATCTGGTCCACGGCGTGCCGCAGCAGCGGCTCCAGGACGGCGAGCCCGTCCCGCACCCCGCCGGTCGACCCCGGCAGGTTCACGATCAGCGTCCCGCCCGCGACGCCGGCGAGACCGCGCGAGAGCGCCGCCGTCGGCACCTTCTCCCGGCCGTACGCCCGGATCGCCTCCGGGATGCCGGGGATGTGCCGCTCCAGGACCCGGGCGGTGACCTCGGGCGTCTCGTCGGTCGGCGAGATGCCGGTGCCGCCGGTCGTGAGGATGACGTCGTACCCGGCCGCCACACCGGCGCGCAGGGCGGCCTCGACGGGCGCCCCGTCCGGGACGACCCGCGGCCCGTCGACGGCGAAGCCCATGGCGCGCAGGCCCTCGGCGATCAGCGGGCCGCCCTTGTCCTCGTACACCCCGGCGGAGGCACGGTTGGAGGCGGTGACGACGAGCGCCGCGTACGGGGCCGTGAGCGAGCCGCCGCCGGTCACGCGTCGTCCCGGGTCCAGTGCCCGGACTTGCCGCCGGTCTTCTCCTCGACCCGTACGTCGGAGATGACCGCGCCCTTGTCCACGGCCTTCACCATGTCCACGACGGTCAGCGCGGCCACCGACACGGCGGTGAGCGCCTCCATCTCGACGCCCGTGCGGTCCGTCGTCTTCACCGTCGCCAGGATCTCCACGGCGTCGTCCGCGACGGTGAGGTCGAGCGTCACGCCGGAGACGGCCAGCGGGTGGCAGAGCGGGATGAGGTCCGGGGTCTTCTTGGCGCCCATGATCCCGGCGATCCGGGCGGTGGCCAGCGCGTCGCCCTTCGGCACGCCCTCGCCGCGCAGCAGCTCGATCACGCGCGGCGAGACGAGCACCCGCCCGCTGGCGCGCGCCGTGCGGGACGTGACGTCCTTCGCCGATACGTCGACCATGCGGGCGGCGCCCGCCTCGTCGATGTGGGTGAGGCCTTGCTGCGTGCTCATCGCCGTGACACTCCCGGTCGCTGTGTGGGACGACACACCGTACCCCCGCGCCGCCCCCCTCAGCCGAGGAGGACCACGTCCAGCTCGTCGCCGGGGGCGGCCGTGTCGCGGTCCTCCGGGACGACGAGCAGGCAGTCCGCGTGGGCGAGGGCCGCGATCAGATGCGAGCCGGCTCCGCCCACGGGGGTGACGGTGCCGGACTCGGCGTCGTACGTCCCCCGGAGGTACTGGCGGCGGCCGGACGGCGAGGAGAGCGGGGCGTCGGCCTTCAGGGTGGCGCGGACGACCGGGCGGTGCAGGTCCTCCAGGCCCATCAGGGCGCGGATGGCGGGCCGGACGAAGAGCTCGAAGGAGACGTACGACGAGACCGGGTTGCCCGGCAGGGCGAGGAGCGGGATCTGCTCGGCGCCGACCGTGCCGAAGCCCTGCGGCTTGCCCGGCTGCATGGCGAGCTTGCGGAAGTCGACCCGGCCGTCGGCGGTCAGCGCCTCCTTCACCACGTCGTAGGCGCCGACGCTGACACCGCCGGTGGTGACCACGAGGTCGGCCCGGATGAGCTGGTCCTCGATGGCGGCCCGGAGCGACTCGGCCTCGTCGGCGACCGCGCCGACCCGGTAGGCGAGCGCGCCGGCGTCGCGGGCGGCGGCGGCGAGCGCGAAGCTGTTGGAGTCGTGGATCCGGCCCGGGCCCAGCTCCTCGCCGGGCTGCACGAGCTCGCTGCCGGTGGAGAGGACCACCACGCGCGGGCGGGGGCGGACGGTGACCGTGCCGCGGCCGATCGCGGCGAGCAGGCCGAGCTGCGGCGGCCCGAGGACGGTGCCGGCGGCGAGGGCCAGCTCCCCGGCCCGCACGTCGCTGCCGGCCCGGCGGACATGGGCGCCGGCCTCCGCCGCGCGGTGCACGCGCACCTCGCCGGCGGCGCCCTCGGGGGCGCTGCTCGCGGCCCGCATGCCGGTCGCCGCGCCCTCGCCCGCGCCGCCGTCGGTCCACTCGACGGGGACGACGGCCTCGGCTCCGGGCGGCAGCGGGGCGCCGGTCATGATCCGGGCGGCCTGCCCGGGGCCGACCTCCGGCAGGCCGTCCGCGCCCGCGGCGACGTCGCCGACGACGGTGAGGACGGCCGGGTACTCCTCGGTCGCGCCCGCGACGTCGGCGACCCGGACCGCGTACCCGTCCATGGAGCTGTTGTCGAACGGCGGCAGCGCCGCCGGCACCGTCACGTCCTCGACCAGGACGCAGCCCTGGGCGTCGAGCAGCTGGAGCTCGATCGGGTCGAGGGGGCGGACGGTCGCCAGGATGTCGGCCAGGTGCTCGTCGACCGACCACAGGTCGCGGGCCGGCCCCGCGCAGGGGTCGCCCGCGGCGTGGCCGTGACCGTGACCGTGGTCCTGGGGGTCCTGGGACGGTGCCGTGTCGCTGCTCAAGGTCCTACATCTCCTCGTTGACGTATCTCCGGAGCCAGTCCCGGAAGTCCGGTCCCAGATCCTCACGTTCGCACGCGAGTCTGACAATGGCACGCAGATAGTCACCGCGGTCGCCGGTGTCATAGCGGCGGCCCTTGAAGACGACGCCGTGCACCGGACCGCCGATCTTCTCGTCGCCCGCCAGCTTCTGCAGCGCGTCCGTGAGCTGGATCTCGCCGCCCCGGCCGGGCTCGGTCTCCCGCAGCGTGCCGAAGATCGCCGGGTCGAGCACATAACGGCCGATGACCGCGTAGTTGCTGGGCGCCTCGGCCGGGTCCGGCTTCTCCACCAGGTCCGTCACCCGCACCACGTCGCCGTCGACGGTCTCCTCGACCGCCGCGCAGCCGTACAGGTGGATCTGGGAGGGCTCGACCTCCATCAGCGCGACGACGCTGCCGCCGTGGCGCTCCTGGACCTCCACCATCCGCGCGAGCAGCGGGTCGCGGGGGTCGATCAGGTCGTCGCCGAGGAGGACCGCGAAGGGCTGGTCGCCGACGTGCGGGGCCGCGCACAGCACCGCGTGGCCGAGGCCGCGGGGGGCGCCCTGGCGCACGTAGTGCATGGTGGCGAGGTCGCTGGACTCCTGGACCTTGGAGAGGCGCTCGTCGTCGCCCTTGCGGATCAGCGCCTCCTCCAGCTCGTAGTTCCGGTCGAAGTGGTCCTCCAGCGGACGCTTGTTCCGACCGGTGATCATGAGCACGTCGGAGAGTCCGGCGGCGACGGCCTCCTCGACGACATACTGGATGGCCGGCTTGTCGACGACCGGAAGCATCTCCTTGGGCGTCGCCTTGGTCGCCGGCAGGAAACGGGTGCCGAGCCCGGCGGCCGGAACGACGGCCTTGCTGATCCGGCCGGGCCGGGGGAACTGCTGTGTCATACGGGCACCTTATCCGCTGATGAATGAGGGAAAGATGGGGCTCCGATTAACTTTCCCCCCATAAAACCCATGACGAGCGATTTATGAGGATCCGCTGTGCAGAGAGAGAATCCCGACTTGTCCGAAAAGGCCCTGCTGCGCCGTCGGCTGCTCGACGCGCGCGCCGCCCTCTCCCCCGAGACCCTCGCGCGGACCGCCGGGGCGCTGGCCGGGCACGGCACCGGCCTGCCCGAGCTGTCCGGCGCCGCCACCGTCGCCGCGTACGTCTCCGTCGGCCGCGAACCCGGCACCCGCGCCCTGCTCGACGCGCTCCACGCGCGCGGGGTGCGGGTCCTGCTGCCGGTCCTGCTGCCCGACAACGACCTGGACTGGGCGGTCTACGAAGGACCCGGGGCGCTCGCGAAGGCCGGCCGGGGCCTCCTCGAACCGACCGGCCCGCGGCTCGGCCCGGACGCCGTGTGCACGGCGGACGCGGTGCTGCTGCCGGGGCTCGCGGTGGACACGCGCGGCATGCGCCTCGGCCGGGGCGGCGGCTCCTACGACCGGGTCCTCGCCCGGCTCGCGCGGGCCGGGAAGGACCCGGCCCTGGTGGTGCTCCTCTACGCGGACGAGGTGGTCGCGCGGGTCCCGGAGGAACCGCACGACCACCCCGTGCACGCGGTGGTCACCCCGGAGGGGGCGACCCGTTTCGGCCGTTCCTGATCACGGCTTGAGCGTCAGCGTGTCCTTCGCCGCCGCGTCGACCGCCGCCTTGCCGTAGGCCCAGTCGTACAGCTCGCCCTCGGCCCAGGCGTCCGTCTGGTCGGTGTAGTTGTCGTGGAAGGCGTGACCGGAGGCACCGGTCAGGTTGATCCACCGGGACTTGTCCCAGTCGCCGACGTTCACGACCATCCGCATCGACGGCACCCAGATGACCTCGTAGCCGCCGGCCGCGTTCCAGCCGGTGGCGTCGACGGCGGCCTCGCCGCCGCCGAGGTTCCACGGGCCGCGGTTGAGCAGCTGCTGCACCATGCCGGGCCCGGCGGTGCCGAGGGTCTGGTTCTTCAGGGTCAGCTGGTGCAGCCGGCCCCAGCTCCAGGTGGAGACGTCCTTGCCGAGCTTGGCGGTCAGCTCCCAGCGGGCGTCCTTCATGGCCCGGGCGAGCAGCTGGTCGCGGGTCTCGGTGGCCGGGTCGGTGCGGGTGGCGGGGGTCTTCCACCACGCGCTCTTCTCCTGCTTGAGGAGCGGGCGGACCACCTCGTACCAGCGGTCGCCGCCGTCCGGCTGCGCCGAGTCGGCGTCGCGCTCGCCGCACTCGCGGACCAGCTTGTTCTGCTCGTCGACCGGGCCGGTGAAGTCGACCGGGCGCACCATGACGCAGTCGCCCTCGGCCCGGACCTCCTTGGGCAGCTTGTCGCCGAAGGAGAGCTTGAGGACGTTGCGCCAGACCGCGTTGAAGTAGGCGGCGGCGGCCGAGTCGGGCTCCTGGGTGTAGTCCCAGCCCTCCAGGAGCTTCTGGGCCTCGCGGACGTACGGGTCGGAGATGTCGATCTTCAGCAGCAACGGGTTGAGCAGGGTCGCGATCTCGCTGCGGTTGTCGGTCTGCATGGTCCGCATGTCGTCCGGCGAGATCTTGCCGCCGTCCTTGGTCTTCGACTCGATGAGGTCGTTGATCCGCTGGCTGCGGGAGCCGTAGCCCCAGTCCTTGGTGAGCAGGTCGGGGTACTGCTCGGGGGAGATCACGGCCTGGTTGGCGGTGACGATGTAGCCGCGCTCGGGGTTGAACTCGTACGGCAGCTGCTCGAAGGGGAGGTAGCCCTTCCAGCGGTAGCGGGAGTCCCAGCCGGGGGCGGGCAGGGTGCCGTCGCCGGTGGCGCGGCGCGGGATCTTGCCCGGGGACTGGTAGCCGATGTTGCCCTTGGTGTCGGCGTAGACGAGGTTCTGCGAGGGGACCTCGAAGTTCTTCGCGGCGGCCCGGAACTGCTTGAAGTCCTTGGCGCGGTTGATCGCGAAGATCGCGTCCATGGACTTGCCGGGCGTCAGGGCGGTCCACTGGAGGGAGACGCCGTAGCCGGTGGAGCGGTCCGGGGCGGAGTTGCCGACGGGGGCGGTCTGCCCGACCTTCTCCAGCTCGGCGGAGCGGTCGGAGACCAGCGGGCCGTGCTCGGTGGAGCGGATGGTGATGGGCCGGTCGCTGCCGCCGGCGACCTTGATGACCTCCTCGCGGGTGTCGAACGGCTTGACCTTGCCGTCGACGAGGTAGCCCTCGGGGCTGACCTTCTCCAGGTAGAGGTCGGTGACGTCGGCGCCGAGGTTGGTGAGGCCCCAGGCGATGCTGTCGTTGTGGCCGATGATCACGCCGGGCATGCCGGAGAAGGTGTAGCCGGCGACGTCGTAGCGGCAGGTCGCGGAGACCGAGCGGCAGTGCAGGCCCATCTGGTACCAGAGGGACGGCAGCATCGGCGCGAGGTGCGGGTCGTTGGCGAGCAGCGGCTTGCCGGAGGTGGTGAGGTCGCCGGAGACGACCCAGGAGTTGGAGCCGATGCCGTTGCCGTTCGGGCCGAGCAGGGCCGGGACGGAGTCGAGGACCTCGGAGAGGCCGGAGAGCGCGGCGAGCTGGGGGCTCGCGCCGCCGGAACCGGTGCCCGTCCCCGTACCGCCCTCGGACTCCTCGTCCTTGCCGGCCTTCGGGTCGAACTTCTTCGTCACCGGGTCGACCGCGCCGCGGTCGACGATCGGCTGGTGGAGCTCGTACGGGTACTCCGGGTACAGCTGCTTGATCTGGGCCGGGGTCAGCCGGCTGGTGAGCAGCGAGCGGTCGATCTCGTCCTGCATGTTGCCGCGCAGGTCCCAGGCCATGGCCTTGAGCCAGGCGACCGAGTCGACCGGGGTCCACGGCTCGATCGTGTAGTCGTTGGTGAAGGAGAGGGCCGCGTACTCGACGGAGACGTCCTTCGGCTCCCGGTCCTTCAGATAGGCGTTGACGCCCTCCGCGTACGCCTGGAGGTACTTCTTCGTCTCCGGCGTCAGGACCTTGTCGTACTCCTGCTGCGCGACCTGGCGCCAGCCGAGGGTGCGCAGGAAGGCGTCGGTCTCGACCTGGCCCTCGCCGAACATCTCGGAGAGGCGGCCGGCCGTGAGGTGGCGGCGGACGTCCATCTCGTAGAAGCGGTCCTGCGCCTGGACGTAGCCCTGGGCGCGGAAGAGGTCGGTCTCGTTGTCCGCGTAGATCTGCGGGATGCCGAGGGCGTCCCGTTTGACCTCGACGTCGCCGGAGAGGGAGTCGATCCTGACCTCGCCGGTGGTCTGCGGGAACGAGGCGCGGACGGTGCCGACCCCCCACCAGCCGCCGAAGGCGACGGCCCCGACCAGCGCAAGGACCAGGAGCAGGACGATCAGGCGGGCGCGCCTGCCTTTCTTCTTGGCGGGGGGCGCGGTCGTGTTGGAGGGCATCGCTGTCCTTCGAGGGGCAGGGTGGTCCTGGAGTACGGGAGCAACCTTAGGCGCAGCGCCTGAGCGCCCTGGACTCGGTGTCAGGGAGGAACCGCACCGATGACCGCATCGGGGAAGCACGGGCCGCGGGGAGGGCGTCAAGAAAACGTTAAAGATTAGGTAAGGTAACGAAGTACCGCCCGCCGGAGGAACGATCCGGCGCGGACGAGGGGAAGGAACGGCGCACTGACTGTCCACGAGCTCAACGAACTCCTGCTGATCAGCTCGCTGGTGCTGCTGATCGCGGTCGCCGCCGTGCGGATCTCGTCCCGGAGCGGGCTCCCCAGCCTTCTGCTGTACCTCGGCATCGGCGTCGCCATCGGACAGGACGGCATCGGCAACGTCGCCTTCGACAACGCCGAACTCACCCAGGTCATCGGCTACGCGGCCCTCGTCGTCATCCTCGCCGAGGGCGGTCTCGGCACGAAGTGGAAGGAGATCAGGCCGGCCCTGCCGGCCGCGGTCGTCCTCTCCACCGTCGGCGTCGCCGTCTCCGTCGGCATCACCGCCGCCGGCGCCCACTACCTCGTCGGCCTGGAGTGGCGCCAGGCGCTGATCATCGGCGCCGTCGTCTCCTCCACCGACGCCGCCGCCGTCTTCTCCGTGCTCCGCAAGGTGCCGCTGCCCGCCCGGGTCACCGGCGTCCTGGAGGCCGAGTCCGGGTTCAACGACGCCCCCGTCGTCATCCTCGTCGTCGCCTTCTCCACCGCGGGACCCGTCGACCACTGGTACGTCCTCGTCGGCGAGATCGCCCTGGAGCTCGCCATCGGCGCCGCCGTCGGCCTCGCCGTCGGCTTCCTCGGGGCGTACGGGCTCCGGCACATCGCCCTGCCCGCCTCCGGCCTCTACCCGATCGCCGTCATGGCCATCGCCGTCACCGCCTACGCGGCCGGCGCGCTCGCCCACGGCTCCGGCTTCCTCGCCGTCTACCTGGCCTCGATGATCCTCGGCAACGCCAAGCTGCCGCACGCCCCCGCCAACCGCGGCTTCGCCGAGGGACTCGGCTGGATCGCCCAGATCGGCATGTTCGTCCTGCTCGGCCTGCTCGTCACCCCGCACGAGCTCGTCAACGACTTCTGGCCGGCCGTCGTCATCGGCCTCGTCCTCACCATGGTCGCCCGGCCCATGGAGGTCCTGGTCAGCCTGCTGCCCTTCCGCATCCCCTGGCAGGAGCAGGCCCTCATGTCCTGGGCCGGCCTGCGCGGAGCCGTCCCCATCATCCTCGCCACCATCCCGATGGTGGGGCAGATCGAGGGCAGCGAGCGGATCTTCAACATCGTCTTCGTCCTGGTCGTCGTCTACACCCTCGTCCAGGGCCCGACCCTCCCCTACCTGGCCAGGGCGCTGAAGCTCGGCGACTCCGCCGGCGCCGCCGACCTCGGCGTCGAGTCCGCCCCGCTGGAGCGGCTCCGCGGCCACCTGCTCTCCGTCGCCATCCCGCCCGGCTCCCGCATGCACGGCGTCGAGGTCGCCGAACTGCGCCTCCCGACCGGTGCCGCCGTCACCCTCGTCGTACGGGACGACACCAGCTTCGTACCGGGCCCGGCGACCGTGCTGCGCAAGGGCGACGAGCTGCTCGTCGTCGCCACCGACCCGGTGCGCGACGCCACCGAGCGTCGGCTGCGCGCGGTCGGCCAGGGCGGCAAGCTCGCCGGCTGGCTCGGCACCGGGGACGGGCGGAAGACCGTCACCACGACCGCGACCCGGTTCCACCGGCCGGCGTCCGTGACGGGAAAGCACAAGCCGACAGAACGTTAATCGCCGGCATTATTTCGGGGTCAGGAGTGTTCTTCCCAGTGGAATCGCAGGCGGGAGAGCACTCCTCCCTGTACCATGAAGGCACACTTGATCGAACCAACTCTGCCTGACGCAGAGCTGGCGCGACCGTATGGCGGCCGCAGCGCCCCCTCCCGCAGTGGGGGCCCTCCCGGTATCTACCGCAGTTCCGCGCAAGAGGACAGCTCTCGGCGAGACCGGCACCACCGTGCCCCGGCGCGCTACCAGGCGGCAGAAAGGCCAGGACCGTGGCGTCCACGGTCGTCTCCGAGAAGCGGCCCGGCTACGGGCAGCTGCTGCGCACCCCCGGTGCGCTCTCCTTCCTGATCCCCGGCTTCGCCGCCCGGCAGCCCTTCGCGATGCTGACCATCGGCATCGTCCTGCTCGTCCAGCACACCACCGGTTCCTACGGCAGCGCCGGCGCCGTCGCCGCCGTCACCGGTGTCTCCATGGCGGTCTTCGCCCCGCAGAGCGGCAAGCTCGCCGACCGCTTCGGCCAGCGGGCCGTCCTCGTCCCGGGCGTCATCGTCCACTCCGCGGCCGTCTCGCTGCTCGTCGTCCTCGCGCTGGCCGGCGCCCCGCTGTGGGCGCTGTTCCTCGCCGCCGTGCCCGCCGGCGCCTCCGTCCCGCAGGTCGGCCCCATGGTCCGGGCCCGCTGGGCGGCCAAGCTCGACGGCACCCCGCTGATGCCGACCGCCGCGGCCTTCGAGTCCGTCACCGACGAGTTCACCTTCGTCGTCGGCCCGGTCCTCGCCACCGCCCTGTGCACCGGCGTCCACCCGGCCGCCGGCCTGATCACCGAAGCCGTCCTCACCCTCGTCGGCGGCCTCTTCTTCGCCGCCCAGCGCGCCACCCAGCCGGCCTTCGGCACGCTCGCCGCCGCCGGCCGCGCCGGCGCCGAGCCGCACCGCTCCGCGCTCTCCGTCCCCGGCGTCCGCGTCCTGATCGTCGCCTTCCTCGGCATCGGCGCCGTCTTCGGCGGCATGCAGGTCTCGCTCACCGCCTTCAGCGAGGAGATCGGCAACCCCGGCGCCAACGGCCTCCTCTACGGCGTCTTCGCCGCCGGCAACATGCTCGCCGGCATCGCCATGGGCGCCGTCGCCTGGAAGACCGGCCCCCGCCGCCGCCTGATCCTGGGCTACGCGGGCCTCACCGTCGCCGCCTCCCTGCTGTGGACCGCGCACTCCGTGCTGCTGCTCGGCGCCCTCGGCCTCGTCGTCGGCCTGTGCATCGCCCCGGCCCTGATCACCGGCTACACCATCGTCGAGACCCTGATCCCGGCCTCCGCCCGGACCGAGGCCTTCACCTGGCTCACCGGCGCCGTCGCCCTCGGCCAGGCGCTGGCCGTCACGGTCGCCGGCCGCCTCGCCGACGCCCAGGGCTCCGGCGCGGGATTCCTCGTCCCCGCCGCGGGCACCGCGCTCGCCTTCGTCACGCTGATCGCCCTGCGTTCGCGGCTCAGGCCGCGCGAGACGAGCCGGGTCGCGGCACGGGCCGCGGCACGTGGCATCGGTCACCGCGTGCCGGTGGCGGTGGACTGAACCGACGGAATACGTCACTATGGATCGTCGTTAGCACTCGATGAGTGTGAGTGCCAGGAGGAAGACTAGTGCCGACCTACCAGTACCAGTGCACCGAGTGCGGCGAGGGCCTTGAGGCGGTCCAGAAGTTCACGGACGACGCGCTGACCGAGTGCCCCGCCTGCCACGGCCGCCTCAAGAAGGTGTTCTCCGCCGTCGGCATCGTCTTCAAGGGCTCCGGCTTCTACCGGAACGACAGCCGCGGCGCCTCGTCCAGCAGCTCCCCGGCCGCGAAGAGCTCGACGTCCTCCACGACGTCCACCTCCTCGTCGTCGTCCTCGGACGCGAAGCCGGCCTCGTCGACGAGCACCTCGACGTCGTCGGCCGGCTCGACGCCGACCGCCTGAGGCCACCCCGCACACAGCGTTGCCGAAGCCCCGGCCCCCCACAGGGGGACCGGGGCTTCGGCATGCCCCCTCACGTGGGGGCGAGTTGTCCACAGGCGGTGGGTTCTCCACAGGCCGGAGCGGGATCGCCGGACGGGCGCCACAGTGGGCGCATGAAGACGACGCACATGAGGACGACCCGCGTGAACGCGGCCCACGCGCACGCGGCGGGCACGAGCGGGGACGACGCGAGCGCGGCGGGTACGCCTGCCGGCGGGCCCGTGCCCGGGCCCTGCGCGGTGCCGGACTTCCCCCCGCTGCGGATCCGCGGCGGACGGCTCCTGCCCCGACTGCGCCGCGCGCCCGGCGCGCTCCTCCTGCTCACGGCCGCCACCCTCGCGCTGACCACCGCCACCGACTCCCGGACCGGGCCACCGGGCCGGTACGACCCCGGGGCCCGGCCCGTCTCCGCACCCGCGGCCCGCGCACCCGCCCCCACCCCCGCACCCGCACCCGTCCGGCTCGTGTCCGCGCCGGTACGGATCGCCGACGCGGAGGCCGTACGGCTCCTGCGCGCCGGCGACCGCGTGGACGTCATCGCCGCACCCGTCGCCAACTCCCCGCTGGGAAACGGCGACAGCACGGTGCGGGTGGTGGCGCGGGCCGCCCGAGTGGCCGAAGTCCCGCGCCCGGGCGAGACTCGTCCGGACGGCGGGGCGTTGATCGTCCTCTCCGTGCCCCGGGCGACCGCGACAGCGCTGGCAGGTGCCGGTGTCACGTCCCAACTGGCGGTGACAGTGTGCTGATTCGCACTGACTCACTGTCAAGTCACCGTCCCGTGTGTACGGATTGGACGGCCTTGCGCCCTTCACGGCCTAATGGCTGCGCACACAGCAGCACACCCGAAGAAAGGCACCTTGGTGGCCGAGAAGAAGGAAAGCGTGATGGCGGGCTTCAAAGCCTTCCTGATGCGCGGAAACGTGATCGACCTCGCGGTGGCGGTCGTCATCGGTGCCGCGTTCACCAACATCGTGAACTCGGTGGTCAAGGGAATCATCAACCCGCTGGTGGGTGCCTTCGGCACCAAGGACCTGGAGAGCTACCGGTCCTGCCTCAAGGGCCCCTGCGAGATCGACGAGGCCGGGAACGTGGTCACCGGCATCCCGATCATGTGGGGCATCGTCCTCAGCGCGATCCTCAGCTTCATCATCACCGCCGCCGTCGTCTACTTCCTGATGGTCCTGCCGATGGCCAAGGTCCTCGCCAAGCGTGCCGCGCACGACAAGGCGAAGGAGGGCGTCGACGAGGTCCTGGAGGTCAGCGAGCTGGAGGTGCTCAAGGAGATCCGCGACCACCTGGTCGCGCAGCGCGGCCCCAGCAGCGACAAGGGGACGCACTCCACCTCCTGACCGGAGGCTCGCCCCGGCGTCAGAGGTGGTGCGGCGGCTTCTCGTCGAGGAAGCGCGCGAGATCGGCGGCACCACCGCCGGCCGGAGGCCGCTCACCCCACCCGCGGTCCGTGTCGTCCGCGGACTGCACGTCCAGCGGATCGTCGAAGACGATCACCGGCTTCGGAGGCTTCTGGGAATTCGGCCGAATGCCGTTCGGCTTCGCGTCTCGCGGTCCGTGGGCGGGGGCGGTGCTCATGTCTTCAGAGTACGCCCGCTCCCCCGCCCCGGACCGGCCCGATCAGCGGTCCTTCGGATCCAGCGCCCACAGCCCGAGGACCACCAGGAACGACAGGACGAGGAATCCCGCCCCCCACCAGGCGGTACCGGTGTCGCCGGACATCCACTCGTCCACCACGATGGTCAGCCCCCAGAGCTGGCCGATCACCACCGTGAGCGCCAGCGCCAGCCGCGCCGACAGCTTCGAGGAGCGCTCCGGCTCCTGCTCCGTGCCCGCCCCCGGACCCGGCCCCGTGTGCCGGATCCGCGGGTCGCCGTACCCGCTCGTGGGCCGGATCTGCGGATAGCGCTCGTGCACCGGACGGTTCAGCCGCGGCTGCGCGCTCCCCGGGCGGTAGGCGGGACGCTCCGGGACCGGATCTCCGTTCGTCATGCGCGCTCGCTCCTCTCGGTGCCGGGCCGGCCGGCGGGCGCGTCGGCCCGCAGGGCGGCACAGGGCGGGGTGCCGGCGCCGCGCTGGCGGCAGTAGCCCTCCTGCAGGCTCTCCCCGGAGCGGGCGGTGCCGATGGCCCAGACGCTGCCGTCGACCTGCTCGACCAGGATCACCTTCGGCAGCCCGCGCGGCGGCGGGCCCGCGGTCACCTCTCCCGTACGGGCGTCGAAGACCCCCTCGTGGCAGGGGCAGTACAGCTCGCCCTCGCTGCCCCGGTCCTTGCGCCACAGGACGGCGCAGGCCAGGTGGGTGCAGACGGCGGAGTAGCCGGCGAGGGTGCCGTCCTCCATTCGGACGGCGATCGCCCGGTCCTCGTCACCCGGGTAGCGGAAGGCGAGGGACTCGCCGGGCGGGATCACGTCGGCGATCTTCTTCACCTCGGGGACGCCGTCGGCGTCGCCGTGCCGGTGCAGGATGCCGGAGGCGACGGCGACCCCGCCGACCGCGAGACCGCCGGAGACCGTGGCGACGATCCGCAGGTAGTCGCGGCGGGTGGTGAGGGAGTCGGCGGCGATCCGGTCGCGGAGCGCCTCCTGCGCCGCGTCGGCGCCGGCGTCCGGCGCGGGCGGCTGCGGGTCGGTGACGCTCATCGGACGTCCCTTCCGTTGATCTCGACGACGGGCAGGCCGCCGGGCACGGGCCACTGGACCTTGTCGGCGGGGACGACCATCGCCACACCGGTGGTGACGGTGGTGGTGCCGAAGGTGAAGGAGTCGGCGACCTGGACGCCGGGGCGCTCGTTCTGGAGCTCTTCGAGGGTTCCGTAGAAGAGGGCGCCGGTGGGGCAGACGGTCGCGCACATCGGGGCGAGGCCGTAGGCGGTGCGGTCGTAACAGAGGTTGCACTTCATCTGCAGCTTCGCCTGGAGGTCGATCTTCGGGACGCCGAAGGGGCAGGCGTTGACGCAGTTGGCGCAGCCGATGCAGCGGGTGGTGTCGGCCTGCTGCACCACGCCGTCGGCGGTCACCAGGATCGCGTCGGCGGGGCACACCTCGGCGCAGGGGGCGACGGGGTCCTCGCAGTGCATGCAGACGGTGGGAAGGGAGGCGACGGAGTGGCCTTCGTCGGGGTAGTCGAGGTGGATCATCGACTTGCCGCGGTGCGAGTCGCATTCGCGGCAGGCGGAGACACAGGCCTGGCAGCCGATGCAGCGGCCCGGGTCGATGAAGATCGTGCGGCCCATCATGTGCGGTCAGCTCCTCTCCGCGGTGCCACGGCCCTGCGGGGACGTGGGGGGCAGGGGGTCGGTGCGGGAGACCTGCGTCTCCGGGTAGGCGAGCTGCCCGGGGGCCGTCGGCGGCGCGGGGACCTCGTCGACGCGTTCGGCGGCCTCGATGCGGGCCGCGCAGACCTTGTACTCGGGGATCTTCGAGCGGGGGTCGAGGGCGTCGATGGTGAGGGCGTTCGCTGCGGTGGGGACGGGCCAGTGGTAGGGCACGAAGACGGTGTCGGGGCGGATGGCCTCGGTGACCAGGGCGGGGAAGACCTCGCTGCCGCGCCGGGTGACGACGCGGACCGGGTCGCCGTTGCGGAAGCCGTGCGAGGGGTGGACCTCGACCCAGGGCCGGGGCGTCTGCTCGACGAGGGCGCCGAGCCGGCGGGTCTGGTTGCCGGAGAGGAAGTGGGCGACGGTGCGGCCGGTGGTGAGCGAGAGCGGGTACTCCTCGCTGTAGGGGTCCATCGGCGGGTGCCACTCGACGACCTGCATGTGGATCTTTCCGTCGGGGTGGTAGGTGCGGCCGTCCTCGAAGAGGCGGGGGGTGCCGGGGTGCTCGGTCGTCGGGCAGGGCCAGGCGATGCCGCCGGTCTCCTCCAGGCGCTCGTAGGTGATGCCGTAGTAGTCGTTGACGGTGCCGGCGGAGGCGATCCGCAGTTCCTCGAAGACCGAGCGGGAGTCGGGGAAGGCGAACTTGTCGCCGGCGCCGAGCCGCTTGGCGAGCTCGCACATGACCCAGGTGTCGGTGCGGACCCCGGCCGGGGGCTCCTGGGCCTTGTTGTGCTTGACGACGCGCGCCTCGGCGTTGGCCATGACGCCCTCGTCCTCGGCCCAGACGGTGACGGGGAAGACGACGTGGGCGTTGGCGGCGGTCTCGGAGAGGAAGAAGTCGAACTGGGCGTGGAACTGGAGGGTGTCGTACCCCTCCTTGACCGTGGCGTAGTTCGGGAGGGAGACGAAGGGGTTGTTGCAGATGCCGATGAGGCCGCGGATCTCGGCGCGCTGCATCTGCCAGACCATCTCCATCATGGAGGTGCCGGCGGGCGGGAGTTCGGACTCCTCGATGCCCCAGATCTCGCAGATCTGCCGGCGGTGCTCGGGGTTGGAGATGGAGCGGCCGCCCGGGAGGAGGTCGGACTTCTGGCCGTGCTCGCGGCCGCCCTGGCCGTTGCCCTGGCCGGTGATGGTGCCGTAGCCGGCGCCGGGCTTGCCGATGTTCCCGGTGGCGACGCAGAGGTTGATGATGGTGAGGCAGTTCTCGACGCCCTGCGAGTGGTGCTCGACGCCCCGGGCGTGCCAGGCCATGGCCTTGCCCGCGCCGGCGAACATCCGGGCGACCTGGACGATCTGTTCCTCGGGGACGCCGCAGATCTGCGCGGAGCGGGCCGGCGGGTACGCGGCGACGGTGGCCCTGACCTCGTCCCAGCCGGTGGTGTGGGCGGCGAGGTAGGCCTCGTCGGTGAGGCCCTCGGCGACGATCACGTGCAGCACGGCGTTGAAGAAGGCCGCGTCGGTGCCGGGCTTGAGGGCGACGTGGACGTCGGCGGTTCGGGCGATGGCCGTCTGCCGGGGGTCGACCACGATGAGGGAGGCCCCCCGGTCACGGGCCCCCCAGAGGTACTGGGTCATCACCGGGAAGCACTCGCCGACGTTGGAGCCGGCGATGAGGAGGCAGTCGGTGAGGAGGATGTCGGAGAAGGGGTTCCCGGCCCGGTCGATGCCGAAGGCGAGCTTGTTGGCGCCGGCGGCGGACACCATGCAGAGACGCCCGTTGTAGTCGACGTGCTTGGTCTTCAGCGCGACCCGCGCGAACTTCCCGACGAGGTACGTCTTCTCGGAGTAGAGACTCGCCCCGCCGAGCAGCCCGAAGGCGTCGTTGCCGTACTCGCCCTGGATGCGGCGGATCTCGGCGACGGTGTGGTCGAGCGCCTCCTCCCAGCTGACCGGCCGGAACTCCTCGTCCCTGTTGCGCCGCATCAGCGGCGAGGTCAGCCGGTCGGGGTGGTTGACCTGCTGGTAGGCGTTGATGCCCTTGGGGCAGAGCCGCATCCGGTTGATGTCGTGGTTCCGGGGCTCCACCCCGAACACCTTGCCCCCGCGGTCGACCCGCAGGTACATGCCGCACTGCACCCCGCAGAAGCAGCAGTGGGTGGGGACGAGCGTCTCCTCGTTCTGGTCGGCGTGCCACCGGTCGGCGGGGATCCCCCCGGCGTCCCGGAAGTTCCGCGTCCCGGGCGGGGCGACGGAGGGATCGAGCGGCAGCGCACGGGACGGGTCGGTCGCGGTCACTTACTGAAGCCCTTCTTGACGTGGGTGAGGTAGGCGTTGCCGCGGAGGACGCGTTTGCAGCGGGGGCAGTACTCGGCCCATTCGTCGAAGTCGAGCTTGAGGTCCTGCATGGTGCCGCGCAGGTTCTCGACGTAGGCGGGGGTGTCGATGGGCTCGTGGCAGCGGCGGCAGGCCTGGAGTTCCTCGGCGGCGCCGTCCTTGCGGCGGGAGGTGTACTTGAAGAGCTGCATGCCGACGGCGGCGGGCCGCTGGACGATGTGGAAGAACTTCCCGAAGGGGATGTAGATGAGGGTGAAGACGACCGAGACCATGTGGAGGATCGCCAGGAACTCGTAGCCGCCGCCGTGCAGGAAGATCGAGGAGAAGGTGAGCAGCAGGCCGGTGACCGAGATGACGATGAGGGCGATCAGCGGGATCAGGTCGTAGGCGAAGCGCTGGCCGGTGATGGCGCCGCGGTCCTTCATGCGCCGCCACAGGAAGTAGGAGGCGCCGGCGATGACGAGGACGGCGGCGATGTCCAGGCCGTGGAACATGAGCCAGCCGAAGATGTTCAGCGAGTCGAAGCCGAGGACCTTGAAGCCCCAGATCCGCATCTCGTAGCCGGGGCCGTCGCCGGTGCCGGACGTGAAGGTGAACCAGCCCCAGGTGAGGGGGAAGGTGATGAGCGCGGCGAGGACGCAGCCCCAGAAGAGGAGCTGGTGGGCGGCCCAGCGGGCGTGCGAGCGGGCGCCGAGGAACTTCTGGAAGCCGAGATAGGTGGCGATCATCTTCGGCAGGGCGGTGGGTGCCTTGCGGAAGTTGGCGGCGGAGAAGAAGGAGCGCCAGCCCTGGCGGAAGAGGCGCCGGGCGCCGGGGGCGGAGATCCAGACGGTGTAGCGGTAGGCGACGCCGAAGGCGAGGAAGACGGTGGCGACGGCGTAGGGCAGCAGGGCCGAGTCGAAGTCGCGCAGGAGCCGGCTGCCGAAGACGATCGCGAGGATCAGGAGGGCGGAGACGGCGGTGCCGGCGAGGAGGGCGCGGCGGCGGACGGCGGCGGGGCTCTGGGGTGCGGGGCCGTCCGGGACCGGAGCGGTCGCCTCCGGCTCGGGAGCGGTGGGCTCGGCGGTCTGTGGTGGCTCGGTCACGGGGCCACGGTAGGACGTATGTACCTTTTGAGCCCGCTATGCCCGGCGTGTGGGTGAACGTGTCGCCGGCCGGAGGGGGCGGACGTCAGACCGCGTACAGGCCGTGGCCCTGGAAGACCTCCCGGACGGCCGCCACCTGCTCCGGGGCGGGCGACGGGGTGTCGTGGAGGGTGAAGGGCATGTCGAGGGCCTGCCACTTGGCCTCGCCCAGCTTGTGGAAGGGGAGGACGTCGACGCGGGAGACGTTGCCGAGGCCGGCGGCGAAGGCGGCGACGCCCTCGACGTTGGCGGGGTCGTCGGTGAGACCGGGGACGAGGACGAACCGGACGTGCACGTCCTGGCCCAGGTCGGCGAGGCGCCGGGCGAAGTCCAGGGTCGGCTTCAGCGGCCGGCCGGTGACCTTCCGGTACGTCTCCGGGTCCCAGGACTTGATGTCGAGGAGGACGAGGTCGGTGTCGCGCAGCAGGGCGTCGGTGGCCCGGACGCCGAGGAAGCCAGAGGTGTCGAGGGCGGTGTGCAGGCCCAGCTCGTGCTTCATGCGGTGCAGCAGCTCGCCGGTGAAGACGGGCTGGAGGAGCGGTTCGCCGCCGGAGACGGTGGCGCCGCCGCCGGAGGCGGAGATGAAACGGACGTACTTGGACGCCTCGGCGATCACGTCGTCGGCGGAGGTCCGCTTCCCGTTCCGCATCCGCCACGTGTCGGGGTTGTGGCAGTAGAGGCAGGTCAGCGGGCAGCCGGAGAGGAAGGTGACGAAGCGGGTGCCGGGCCCGTCGACACCGGTGGAGAGGTCCCAGGAGTGCACCGACCCCTCGGACGGGCGCTGGGTCGCGGCCGCGGCGACCGTCACGGGGGCGGTGGCGGGGCTCGTGGCGAGGCTGGTCATGGCAGGACCTCCTGAGGGAGGAAGGGAGGGGTGGGGCCTGGGGCGGGGGCGGGAGGGGTGGGGTGGGGTGGGGAGGGGAGGGGGGAGGGGCCCCCTTCCCCCCCTTCTGTCGTGTTGCGGGGCCGGTCGGTCAGAGGGCGCCGTGGAAGGTCCTGTTCAGGACGTCCAGCTGCTGTTCGCGCGTCAGGCGGACGAAGTTGACCGCGTAGCCGGAGACGCGGATCGTGAGCTGGGGGTAGTGCTCCGGGTGCTCCATGGCGTCCATGAGGACGTCGCGGTTGAGGACGTTGACGTTCATGTGGAAGCCGTCGCTCGCCATGTAGCCGTCGAGGACGCCGGCGAGGTTCCTGACGCGCTCCTCGGGGGTGCGGCCCAGGCCGTCGGGGGTGACGGTGCTGGTGAGCGAGATGCCGTCCTCGGCGTCCTCGTACGGCAGCTTGGCGACCGACAGGGCGGAGGCGACGTAGCCGTGGGTGTCGCGGCCGTTCATCGGGTTGGCGCCCGGGGAGAACGGTTCGCCGGCGCGGCGGCCGTCGGGGGTGTTGCCGGTCTTCTTGCCGTAGACGACGTTCGAGGTGATGGTCAGGACGGACTGGGTGTGCTCGGCGTTCCGGTAGGTGGGGTGCTTGCGCACCTTCCGCATGAACTCCTCGACCAGCCGGACGGCGATCTCGTCGGCGCGCTCGTCGTTGTTGCCGTAGGCCGGGTAGTCGCCGTCGATCAGGTAGTCGGTGGCGAGGCCGGTCTCGTCGCGTACGGGGGTGACCTCGGCGTACTTGATGGCGGCGAGGGAGTCGGCGGCGACGGAGAGGCCGGCGATGCCGCAGGCCATGGTGCGGCGGACGTCGCGGTCGTGGAGGGCCATCTCGATGCGCTCGTACGCGTACTTGTCGTGCATGTAGTGGATGACGTTGAGCGCGTGGACGTAGACGTTCGCGAGCCACTCCATCTGCTCGTCGAACTTGGCCATGACCTCGTCGTAGTCGAGGACCTCGGAGGTGAGGGCGCCGGTGGCGGGGCCGACCTGGGCGCCGGACTTCTCGTCGCGGCCGCCGTTGATCGCGTACAGGAGGGTCTTGGCGAGGTTCACGCGGGCGCCGAAGAACTGCATCTGCTTGCCGACGGGCATCGCGGAGACGCAGCAGGCGATGGCGGTGTCGTCGCCGAAGCGGGGCCGCATCAGTTCGTCGGACTCGTACTGCACGGACGAGGTGTCGATGGAGACCTTCGCGCAGAACTCCTTGAAGCCCTGCGGCAGTCGCGGCGACCAGAAGACGGTCATGTTCGGCTCGGGGGCCGGGCCGAGGTTGTAGAGGGTCTGGAGGTAGCGGAAGGACGTCCTGGTGACGAGCGGGCGGCCGTCCTCGCCCATGCCGGCGAGGGACTCGGTGACCCAGGTCGGGTCGCCGGAGAACAGCTCGTCGTACTCGGGGGTGCGCAGGAAGCGGACGATGCGGAGCTTGATGATGAAGTCGTCGACGAGTTCCTGGGCCTGCTCCTCGGTGAGGAGGCCGGCCTCGATGTCGCGCTGGAGGTAGACGTCGACGAAGGTGGAGGTGCGGCCGAGGGACATCGCGGCGCCGTTCTGCTCCTTCACGGCGGCGAGGTAGGCGAAGTACAGCCACTGGATCGCCTCGCGGCCGGTGGTGGCGGGGCCGGAGACGTCGTGGCCGTACGAGGCGGCCATGGCCTTCAGCTCGCCGAGGGCGCGCAGCTGCTCGGACAGTTCCTCGCGGAGCCGGATGGTCTCTTCCAGGGAGCGGTCGCCGGCGGGGAGGACGTCGAGTTCGGCCTTCTCCTCCTTCTTGGCCTCGATGAGGCGGTCGACGCCGTAGAGGGCGACGCGGCGGTAGTCGCCGATGATGCGGCCGCGGCCGTAGGCGTCGGGGAGGCCGGTGACGATGCCGGCCTTGCGGGCGGCGCGGATCTCCGGGGTGTAGGCGTCGAAGACGCCGGCGTTGTGGGTCTTGCGGTACTGGGTGAAGACCTTCTCCAGTTCCGGGGAGACCGGGTAGCCGTAGGTCTCCAGGGCGCCGGCGACCATCCGCCAGCCGCCGTAGGGCATGATCGCCCGCTTCAGCGGGGCGTCGGTCTGGAGGCCGACGATCAGGTCCTTGTCGCGGTCGATGTAGCCGGGGGCGTGGGCGGTGATGGTGGAGGGGATGTCGTGCGCGACGTCGTAGACGCCCTTGGCGCGTTCCTCGGGGAACTTGTCCGTGATCGCCTTCCACACGGCGGTGGTCCGCTCGGTGGGGCCGGCGAGGAAGGTGTCGTCGCCCTCGTACGGGGTGTAGTTCTGCTGGATGAAGTCGCGGACGTCGATGGCGTCGCGCCAGAGTCCGCCCTTGAAGCCCTTCCAGGCGCCGTCGTTCACCGTTGCTTCAGCAGGGGTCGCAGTCACTGCCCGCACCGCCTTCTCGATCGCTCGAATCAGCT
This sequence comes from Streptomyces sp. NPDC007863, assembly GCF_040633895.1. Lineage (NCBI taxonomy): Bacteria > Bacillati > Actinomycetota > Actinomycetes > Kitasatosporales > Streptomycetaceae > Streptomyces > Streptomyces sp. NPDC007863. Next base: position 21,183 of record NZ_JBEYEI010000015.1, on the reverse strand, counting down.
TTTTCGCTTGCCTCCATTGCACTCCTTTTGATCGATCATTCCGGGCGGCAATGGTCACCTCTCGATGGACCGAGGTCCCGCCCCGGGCGTGCGGAAAGGCCCCGCCTCGGCGGGGCCTTTTTCGAGCATCGGTTCAGCTGGGTGCCTCGGCGCCCTTGCGGGCGTAGAACCACCAGGTCACGACCATGCAGCTGACGTAGAAGGCGACGAAGCCCCACATCGCGCTGGTGACGGCGACCGAGCCGAAGAGCGCCGGGATGAAGAAGAATCCGTAGGCGGCGATCGCGGAGGTGAAGCCGGTGACGGCGCCCGATTCCATTTCGGCCTGCTTGAGGGCCTTGGCGTGTTCGGGGGTGCCTTCGGTGAGGCCCTTCAGGTGGGTGCCGCGGAAGATGACCGGGATCTGGCGGAAGGTGGAGCCGTTGCCGATTCCGGAGAAGAAGAACGCGGCGAGGAAGCAGAGGAAGAAGCCGTGGAAGTTGCCGCCGTCGCCGCCCGAGGGCAGGAAGTCGATGACGCCGACGATCGAGAGGGCCATGCCGACGAAGGAGAGGATGGTGACGCGGGCGCCGCCCCACTTGTCGGCGATCCAGCCGCCGGCCCAGCGGGCGAGCGCGCCGACGGCGGGGCCCATCCAGGCGTAGGTGGCGACGGAGTAGTCCGGGAAGGTGGTCTTGATCAGCATCGGCAGCGCGGCGGCGAAGCCGATGAAGGAGCCGAAGGTGCCGACGTACAGCCAGGTCATCAGCCAGTTGTGCTTGCGCTTGAAGATGATCTTCTGCTGCTTGAACGGGGTGGAGGCGACCTTCAGGTCGTTCTGTCCGAACCAGGCGACGGCGGCGAGGACGAGGACGACGGGGACCCAGACGAAGGCGGCGTTCTGGAGGTAGACGGGGGTGCCGTCGGCCTTGTGCTGGGCGGAGCCGATGGCGATCGTCGACCAGGTGATGACGATCGGGGTGAGCAGCTGGACGACGGAGACGCCGAGGTTGCCGAGCCCGCCGTTGATGCCGGTCGCGCTGCCCTTCTTGGCCTTCGGGAAGAAGAAGCCGATGTTGGCGAGGGAGGAGGCGAAGTTGGCGCCGCCGATGCCGCAGAGGGCGGCGATGACGACCATGACCGTGTACGGGGTCGTCGGGTCCTGGATGGCGATGCCCAGCCAGATGAGCGGGCCGACGAGGACGACCGTCGACAGGGCGGTGAACCGCCGCTGGCCGATCATCGGGCCGAGGAAGGTGTAGAGGATCCGGGCCGTGCCGCCGGTCAGGCCGGGGATGGCCGTCAGCCAGAAGAGCTGCGAGGTCGAGAAGGTGAAGCCGACGTCCGCGAGGTTGGTCGCGGTGACCGACCAGACCTGCCAGACGACGAAGGCGACGAGCAGCGCCGGGACCGCGATCCACAGGTTGCGGTTCGCGACCTTCCTGCCGATCGACTTCCAGAAGAGCTCGTTCTCCGGCTCCCAGTCGGTGATGGCCCGGCCGGGGCGGTACTGCTCCGTGTCGTACGAGGCGGGTGACCCGCCCGTGGTTCTGCTGTCCTGGACTACGGAACTCATGGCGCTTCCCTGACTTCCCTGACGTTTGCGAGCCCTTTCGAGGCCTCTTCCTTGCCTTTCCAGGCTGCTCCTCGGAGCAGGGGGTGATCAGTGCCGATGGTCGCGAGCGGGGCGGGCCTAGGTCGGCTCCTCGGGCGGCCTTAGGTCCCGAGGGGAGGGAGGGTCCGTCGGGGGTACCGCCCGGAGGCCGTACCGTTCCGCGTGGCTGGGGAGGCGGGGGGCGCGGCTCTGCTGTGCTGGGGCGATGACACAACCTTTCCTGCCGCTCACCGCGCGCTCCCGTGAGGAGGCGCACCGGACCGCGACGCCTCTGGAGCTCTTCTTCGACCTGTGTTTCGTGGTCGCCGTCGCCCAGGCGGGCGCGTCGCTCGTGCACGCGGTCGCCGAGGGGCACGCGGGCGAGGGAGTCGCGAGTTACGCGATGGTCTTCTTCGCCATCTGGTGGGCGTGGATGAACTTCTCCTGGTTCGCCTCGGCCTACGACAACGACGACGTGCCGTACCGGGTCGTGACGCTCGTGCAGATCGCGGGTGTGCTGATCCTGGCCGCGGGTGTCTCCCGGGCCTTCGAGGACCATGACTTCCTCGTCGTGTACCTGGGTTATCTGGTGATGCGGGTGGCGCTCGCCACGCAGTGGCTGCGGGCCGCGCACCACGCCTCGTCGGCGGAGGAGCGGACGATGTGCCGGCGGTACGCGGGCGGGGTGCTGGCCGTGCAGATCGGCTGGCTGGCGCTGCTGTTCGTGCCGGAGGGGGCGCAGCCGTGGGTGTTCCTGGTGATGGCGCTGGCGGAGCTGGCGGTGCCGGTGTACGCGGAGAAGGTCGCGCCGAGCACCTGGCATCCGCATCACATCGCGGAGCGGTACGGCCTGTTCACGATCATCGTGCTCGGCGAGTCGGTGGCGGCGGCGACGGTGGCGGTGAAGACGGGGGTGGTGGAGAACGACGCGCTGAACGAGCTGCTGCCGATCGCGGCGGGCGGGCTGCTGATCGTGTTCGCCTCGTGGTGGGTGTATTTCGTGGTCCCGGCGCACGACCGGCTGACGGACAGCCGGCAGGGGTTCCTGTGGGGGTACGGCCACTATGTGATCTTCATGTCGGCGGCGGCGATCGGCGCGGGGCTTGAGATCGCGGTCGAGCAGGCCGTCGGGAAGGCGCACATCAGCACGCTGGCGGCGTCGGCGTCGGTGACGATCCCGTCGGCGGTCTTCCTGTTGTCGGTGTGGCTGCTGCACGCCCGGTACTTCAAGGTGGGTCTGGCGCAGCAGGCGGTGCTGCCGGGGGCGTCGCTGGCGATCCTGCTGTGTTCGTTCGCGGGCCGGTGGGCGGTGCTCGCGGCGGGTCTCGTGGCGGCGGCGACGGTGGCGGTGGGCGTGACGCTCACCGCACGCAACCCGTCCGCCAGGACGGCCCGCCCCTCCTGAGGTAGGAAGGGGACATGACAGCCGGCGCGCCCTTGTCCTCGTCCTCGCCCTCGCCCTCGTCCGACGGAATCACCGATGTGCCCGGTGTGCGGGTGGGGCACGCGCGCGTGGCGGGGGCGCGGGCGCTGTCGGGGACGACGGTGGTGCTCGCGCCGGAGGGCGGGGCGGTGGCCGCCGTGGACGTACGGGGCGGGGGGCCGGGCACCCGGGAGACGGACGCCCTGGATCCGAGGAACCTGGTGCAGCGGATCGACGCGCTGGTCCTGACCGGGGGCAGCGCGTACGGCCTGGAGGCGGCCGCCGGGGTGATGGCCTGGCTGGAGGAGCACCGGCGGGGGGTGCGGGTGGGGCCGGATCCGGCGCACGTGGTGCCGGTGGTGCCGGCGGCGTGCGTCTTCGACCTGGGCCGTGGCGGTGATTTCGCGGCCCGTCCGGACGCCGTCACGGGGCGGGCGGCGGTGGCGGCCGCGGCGGCTTCGGGGGACCACGCGCGCGTGGAGACGGGTGCGGTGGGCGCGGGGACGGGCGCGGTGGTCGGCGGGGTGCGCGGCGGCGTCGGCACGGCGGGCGTCCGTCTGGGGTCGGGGATCACGGTCGGGGCCCTGGTGGTGGTGAACGCGGTGGGGTCGGCGTTCGACCCGGGGACGGGGGTCCTGTACGGCAGTCTCTTCGAGGGCGGCGGTCTGCCCGTGCCGCCGCCGGAGGCGGTGCGGGAGGCGGCGGCCCTGCGGCTCGCGGAGGCCCGTACGGCCTCCGCCGCTCCTCCGATGAACACCACGCTGGCGGTGGTGGCCACGGACGCGGCGCTGACCCGGGCGCAGGCGCAGAAGGTGGCGGGGACGGCGCACGACGGAATCGCCCGGGCGATCCGGCCGGTGCATCTGATGAACGACGGGGACACGGTCTTCGCGCTGGCCACGGGCGCGCGGGAGCTGCCCGCCGCGCCGGGGCCGCTGGCCCTGAACGAGATCCTGGCGGCCGGTGCCGACCTGGTGACGCGGGCGATCGTCCGGGCGGTCCTGGCGGCGCCGGGCGGTCATCGGGGGCCGGGGGGCGACTTCCCTTCGTACGGGGAGCTGTACGGCAGGGGGTAGCCGGCCGTACTCCCGGTATCCGCGCGGGAGTCGAGGGGCTCGCGGGTGCGGGAACTTCCGCCCGGGGCCCCTCGTTTTCCGTAACCCCGACCCCGTTGTCGGACCCAGGGACTACGTTAAGCAAGCACCAAGTGACATGCGGCGACGGCCTGGAGACCCTCTTGAACGATCCGCGGGATCATCTCGATCCGTACGAGACGACCGAGACGCACGTCGAGCGGCTCCTCGGCCGGGCGCTCAACTCCTTCGACCTGCCCGACGCGATGGTGGAGCGCCTGGAGTCGGCGCTCGCCCACTCCACCGCGCTGCACTCCTCGCACCACAGCTCCACCCTGAACCGCACCACCTACCGCCACACCTATCTGCTCGCCGACGGCAGCGCCCTCGTGCTGTGGGAGCTCGCGCACAACGCGGGCCGGGACGGTGCCGAGCAGCACGAGCTGTACGCGGAGGAGGCCGAGGCCCGGCTCGCCGCGTCCCGGCTGCCCTCGGGACCGCTGCCGGAGTGGACGGTGGAGCGGTCCGACGGCCGTCCGCTGGAGGAGGACGACGACCTGGCGGCGCTCGGCGCGCTCCTCGCCCATCCGATACCGGCCCAGCCCCGGATGTACGTGCCGGACAACTCGGCGGACCACGCCCGCCGCGTCCTGCGGCGCGCGGAGAACGGCGACCGGCCCGGCGAGCGGACCGCCCGCCGGCTGCGGATCGCCTTCGGCCACCACATCACCCAGGTCTTCGGCCGCAACTGCCCGGTGGAGGGCGGCCGGGACGCCGGCTTCACCCTCTACGAGCACCAGTTCCTGCTGCTCGACGGCAGCGAGCTGAGCCTCTGGGAGGTCGAGCACACGGCCACACCGGACGGCCGGCACATGTGCGAGGTGTACGAGTCGGAGGCCGCGGCCCGCGGGGCGATGGAGGCCCGCTCCCGGGTCCGCTGACTCCCCGTCGCCCCGGGGTGCCGGCTCAGACCTGGGCCGGCACTCCGAGGGCGCGGATCGCGAACTCCCGGTTGGCGGTGGTCTGCTCACGGTAGGGCGCGGGCAGGTCGGGCAGGGCGAGGAGCCGGTCGCAGGCGGCGAGCGAGGCCGCGTGGTCGCCGACCCAGTAGGCGGTGATCGAGTACTCGAAGAGCAGCCCCCAGCGGTACACCCACGGCTGGACGAAGAGCAGGTCGTCGGTGGGCGCGGGCCGGTCGAGGGCGGTGCCGAGCAGGGCGTGCGCGGTGTGGTGCCGCTCGGCCACGCGCAGCCGCGAGGCCAGCTCGTACACCGCCTCCAGGCGCTCCGGGCGGGCCTCCCAGGCACGGACCAGGGCGTCCTGCGCGGCCGGCCAGTCGCCCGCCTCGGCGGCCAGCACCCCGGCCTGGAGCAGCGCGTAGTACACCTCCTCGGCCCAGCCGCCCATGGCCGCGCGCCGCTCGTAGAGCCCGATCGCCTCCCCGGTGCGACCCATGTCGCGCATCGTCTGGGCGAGGTAGAAGACCGTCCGGGGGTTGCCCGGGTCGCGGACGAGTTCGGCGCCGAGGAGCCGGGCGTCCCGCTCGAACTTGTCGTGCCGCGAGCCGCCGTCGGCGTGGTCCTCGATGACGAGCGCGTCCAGGTTCCGCTGCTCGTGGTCGCGGTCCGCGGTCAGGTATTCGTGGGTGACGCCCTCGTACCGCCACGGAAGGGCCGCTCTGACCAGCCGTTTGATGCGGTACTCGACCTCCCCCGCGTGGCGCAGCATGTACGCGTCGGCCGTGAGCTCCGGCAGCGGCCCGTCCTGGCGGAGCACGTGGTCGGCGTCGAGCAGCAGCAGGTAGTCGGCCCCACGGGCGCGGGCCCGGGCGATGTTCAGGCTGCGGTTGTGCCCGAAGTTCACCCACGGCTCTTCGACCAGCTCCCCCGGGACGCCGGCGAGGGCCCTTCTCACCAGGTCCTGGGTGCCGTCGGTGGAGCCGGTGTCGGAGACGACCCAGGTGTCCACGAGGTCTCGGACGGAGGCGAGGCACCGCTCGATGACCGAGGACTCGTTCTTGACGATCATGCACAAGCAGAGGGACGGCCGCATGGCAACACCACTTCTCGCGGTTCGGTCGGGGGGCGACGGTAGGCACGGGCCGGTACGGGCACGGCGGCGGCGCGCCGACCGGGGGTTCCGCGTTCCCCGGCGTGTACGCATCCGTTCGGCTGGCACCGCTACGCCAGTGCGCTGAGAGTGCCCCGGGGGCCGTCAAGGCGGCGCGACGACGGTCCGATGACCTGATGGGAAGTTCATCCCACTTCGGACTTCGAAGATCCGGATCCACCGCGGTCCCCCGCGCGGATCCCCCCCACCGGCACTCGCGCCGGCGCCGCTGGGCGCCGGCGGAGGAAGGAGCACCCTCATGCGTCCTGACCCCAGGACCCGGTCCCCGCTCGGCCCGCTGCCCCGGCGTCGCGCCTGGCTCGGCGGCGGCGCGCTCGCCTCGGTCGCGCTCGTCCTCACCGGCTTCGCGCCGACCGCCTCGGCGTGGGGCACCCCGCAGGCCCCGGCCTCGGACACGGCGGTGTCGAACCCGATGACGGGCTGCAAGACCCGGGCCCTGCCGGGCTCCGAGGCGGCCGCCTCCCTGGAGGAGATCCTGGCGCAGGCGGAGGCCGCCGCCGACCCGGCGACGGTGGCGGGCGGCTGCAAGGGCAAGACCGGCCCGACGGGACCCACCGGCCCGACCGGACCGAAGGGCCCGAAGGGCGACAAGGGCAAGACCGGCGCCACGGGCCCCACCGGCCCGACGGGCCCGACCGGCCCGAAGGGCGACAAGGGCAAGACGGGCGCCACGGGAGCGACGGGAGCGACGGGCGCCACGGGTGCCACGGGTGCCACGGGTGCGACGGGTGCCACGGGACCCGAAGGCCCGGCGGGTGCGACCGGCGCCACCGGAGCCACGGGCGCCACGGGCGCGACCGGGCCCGAGGGTCCGGCGGGTGCGACGGGTGCCACGGGTGCCACGGGCGCGACCGGGCCCGAGGGACCGACCGGAGCGACGGGCGCCACGGGCGCGACCGGCGCCACCGGCCCTGAGGGTCCCACCGGCGCGACGGGCGCGACCGGCGCCACGGGTGCCACCGGTGCGACGGGTGCGACGGGTGCCACGGGTGCCACCGGTGCGACGGGTGCGACGGGTGCCACCGGTCCGACCGGGCCCTGCAGTGACGTCGACGCCTACAACCCGGCCGAGAGCCGCGAGGTCAAGGGCGTGCTCACCAACGGGGTGACCTACGTCGGCATCCGGGACGTCACGCCGACCGTCACGCCGTTCGTGTGGACCGACCTCACCGACCCGATGCTCCACCCCAACTACCCGGCGACCGCCTGCTCGGTCTCCGTCGCGTCCCAGGCGAACCACGTCTCCATCCAGGTCCTCACGAAGGAGGGCGAGGTGTGGGAGACCCTGTGCGACATCACGACCGGCACCCCGGACGTGCTCGACTGCGTGGGCACGCCGACGGACGCGCTCGGCCCGTGGACCGAGCTCACGACGCCCGGCGCCCCGCCGCTCAACAACGCCAACCGGTTCCTCGGCTCGCTGAAGAGGTGACCTGAGCCCGACGAGGGGCGGTGCGCTCGCGGTGCGCACCGCCCCTCACGGTCCGGCCCCTCCTGTCCGGGGGCCGGTCAGGCGGCCACGGTCACCTTCGGGCCGGTGGCCGCGGCGGTGGTCTCCGTGCCCCCGGGGCCGTCCCGCGCAGGCTCTTCAGGACGATGACGAGCGCGGCGCTCACCACCGTGCCCGCGGCGATGGCGAGCAGGTACAGGAACGGGCCCCGGCCCCGGAGATCCGGGGACCGAGGCCCTTCGCGCCGTACGGAGGCTCAGGTGGCGAGCGCCGGGGCCTTCTCCACCAGGCCGTCCGGCTCTCCACCGCCCGCGCCGTCCGCGCCGTCGGCGTCCCCGCCCTCCAGGTGCTGCTTCGGGCGGGCCGGCAGGGCGAACATCACCAGGAAGATGCCGGCGAGCACCACCGCGACCCAGCCGAGCGAGTTGCGGAAGGCGTCGACGAAGGCGGCCGTGACGTCCGCCGGGACCTTGGCCGGGCCCCGGTCGTCGATCACGCCGAAGAAGACCACGGAGACCAGGCCGAGACCGATCGCGTTGCCCATCTGGCCCGTCGTGTTGATCAGGCCGGACGCCGAACCCGCGTGCTCCTTCGGGACCTCCGAGAGCACCGCGTCCGTCAGCGGCGCCACGATCAGGCCCATGCCGAGGCCCATCACCACCAGCGCCGGGATCATCTGCCAGGGCGAGATCCCCGCCTCGTACCGGCCCGCGAGGAAGAAGTAGAGCAGGATGCCCGCGACCATCGTCAGCGCGCCCGTCTGGAGCACCTTGCGGCCGAAGCGCGGCACGAGGAGCTGCACCGACAGGCCGGCCGCCACCGAGACCGCGATCGAGAACGGCACGCCGGTCAGACCCGCCCTGAGGGCGCTCCAGCCGAGGCCGATCTGCATGTAGAGCGTCCACACCAGGAAGAAGACGCCGAGCACGATGCCGAAGGTCAGCTGCACGGCGATGCCCGCGGCGAAGGACTTCACGCGGAACAGCGAGAGCTCGACCAGCGGGGAGCCGTCCTTCCGCGTCTTGTACCGCTCGTACGCGACGAGGGCGCCGAAGACCAGCGGGCTGGCCGCCATCATCAGGTGGCCCCACAGCGGCCAGTCGAGCTCGCGGCCCCGGGTCAGCGGGTAGATCAGCAGGAGCAGCGCGGCCGTGACGAGCACGACGCCGACCAGGTCGAGGCGGAGCGCCTTCGGCGCCTTCGACTCGATGATGTACTTCCGGCCGAGGATCAGGGCGGCGACGCCGACCGGAAGGTTGATCAGGAAGATCGGGCGCCACTCCAGGCCCGCGATGTTCCACTCCGTGAGCAGCGCGCCGAGCAGCGGGCCGGAGACCGCGCCGAGGCCGACGACCGCGCCGAACATGCCGAAGACCTTGCCGCGCTCGTGCGCGGGGAAGGTGACGTGGACGATCGACAGCACCTGCGGCACCATCATCGCCGCCGCCGCGCCCTGGAGGAGGCGGGAGGCGACCAGCATCTCCGGGTTCGCGGCGAGGCCGCACAGGGCGGAGGCGAGCGTGAAGCCCGCGGTGCCGAGGAGGAAGAGCCGCTTGCGGCCGTAGATGTCGCCGAGGCGGCCGCCGGTGATCAGGCCGGCGGCGAAGGCCAGCGCGTAGCCGGCGGTGATCCACTGGATCGCGCCGAAGCTCGCGCCGAGGTCGTGCTCGATGCTGGGGATCGCGATGTTCACGATCGTGGCGTCGACCAGGTCCATGAAGGCGGCCGTCATGACGATGGCCAGGGCGATCCAGCGTCTGCTGTCCCCCGTGGTGGTGCTGTCCGCCCCCGTGGCGGCGTCGGTCTCGTGTGCGCTCATGGAAGGAACCATAGGAGTGATGTAGGTCAGGTTGCGTCCTATTTCTGCCGCATGCTGGTCGGCATGACGGACACTCCGGCACGACTCCTGACTCTGCTCTCGCTCCTCCAGACGCCGCGCGAGTGGCCCGGCAGCGAGCTCGCCGAACGGCTCGCGGTCTCCGCGCGCACGATCCGACGCGACATCGACCGGCTGCGGGAGCTGGGCTATCCCGTGGAGGCGACGAAGGGGGCGGTGGGCGGCTACCGGCTCGTCGCGGGTGCGGCGATGCCGCCGCTGCTCCTCGACGACGAGGAGGCCGTCGCCATCGCCGTCGGCCTGCGGGCCGGGGCGGGGCACGCCGTCGAGGGCGTCGAGGAGGCGTCGGTACGGGCCCTGGCGAAGCTGGAGCAGGTGCTGCCGGCGCGGCTGCGGCACCGGGTCTCCACGCTGCAGGCGGCGACTCTGCCGCTGACCCGGGGGGACGGGGCGACCGTCGCGCCGTCCACGCTGACGACGATCGCCGGCGCGGTCACCGGGCACGAGCGGCTGCGGTTCGGGTACCGGGCGCGGGCCGGGGAGGAGTCGAAGCGGCTGGTCGAGCCGTACCGGCTGGTGTCGACGGGCAGCCGGTGGTACCTCGTGGCATACGACCTCGGGCGCGAGGACTGGCGGACGTTCCGGGTCGACCGGGTGTCGGATCCGCTCGCGACCGGCGCGCGGTTCGCTCCGCGGGAGCTGCCGGAGGGGGACGCGGGGGCGTATCTGGTGCGGTCGATGGCGCGGGCGTACGGGGAGGGCGAGCGGGAGGTGGAGCTGGACGTGGAGTTCGCGGCGCCGCTGGAGAAGGTGGTCGCGGCGCTGCCGGCGCACCTCGTACCGGTCGCGACCGGGCCCGACTCCTGCCGCCTCCGGGCCCGGGTGACCGACTCCGTCGACTGGCTGGCCGTCCGCCTGGCGCTCCTGGGGCTCGACTTCACGATCCACGCGCCGGCGTCCCTCCGCGACCGCCTGGGCCTTCTGGCGGCCCGCCTGGCGAACGCGACCCGCTGACCCGCACCCCGCCCGCACCGGAGCCGAGCCCCCGCCGGGTCTGCGGGCGGGGGCTCCCGGCCTGTCGTGCGGGTCAGGCGACCGCGTCGAAGCCGGTGTCCCGGGCCATCTTCTTCAGTTCCAGGAGGGCGTGCTTCTCGATCTGGCGGATGCGCTCGCGTGTGAGGCCGTGCTCCTTGCCGACCTCCGTGAGCGTCCGCTCGCGGCCGTCCTCGATGCCGTACCGCATGCGGATGATCGAGGCGGTCCGGTGGTCGAGCTTGTCGATGAGGTCGTCGAGTTCCTCGCTGCGCAGCAGGGTGAGGACCGACTGCTCGGGGGAGATCGCGGAGGTGTCCTCGAGGAGGTCGCCGAACTGGGTCTCGCCCTCGTCGTCCACCGACATGTTCAGGGAGACCGGGTCGCGCGCCCAGTCCAGGACGTCCGTGACCCGCTCCGGGGTCGAGCCCAGCTCCTCCGCGACCTCCGCGGGCTCGGGCTCGCGGCCGTGTTCGCGGTTGAACTCGCGCTGGACGCGGCGGATCCGGCCCAGCTCCTCCACCAGGTGGACGGGGAGCCGGATGGTGCGGGACTGGTCGGCGATGGACCGGGTGATGGCCTGGCGGATCCACCACGTGGCGTACGTGGAGAACTTGAAGCCCTTCGCGTAGTCGAACTTCTCGACCGCGCGCACCAGGCCCGCGTTCCCCTCCTGGATCAGGTCGAGCAGGGGCAGCCCGCTGCGCGGGTAGCGCCGGGCCACGGCCACGACGAGCCGCAGGTTGGACTTGATGAAGAGGTCCTTCGCGCGCTCGCCCTCCTCGACCAGCGCTTCGAGCTCCTCGCGGGTCGCCTCGCCGGCCTCGCTCTCGGCCGCGCCTTCGAGGATCTGCCGGGCGTAGACGCCCGCCTCGATGGTCTGGGAGAGCTCGACCTCCTTGGCGGCGTCGAGCAGGGGCGTGCGCGCGATCTCGTCGAGGTACATGCCGACCAGGTCGCGGTCGGCGATCTCCCCGCCCACGGCGCGAACGCTGCTTGCCCGGCCGCCCCCGCTCTTGGCGGTGGACTGACGACGGGCGACGGCACGGGTTGCCATGCGTGCTCCCTTGCTGAGTAGGTCGCGACACCCTTGCGGGTGCCCTGCATCCGACGGAAACAACGACCGGAATCGGGACAGAATTCCCAGGAGGCTCAGGATTTTCGCGATCATGCAGTATCCTGCGCGGCCCCTGCCCCGCCCGGCGGACCGTCGTCCGCGTGGATGTGCAGGTCAGGGGCGTCCCTGGGCGCCTCGTGGGCTTCCGACCTCGCTGTCGGTGAGACGGGCGTCACATTGTCGAGCTGTTCCTCGCCTCTCCCCTTCTACGACTTCTACGACGCCGCTTCCCCGGCCCCAGGTTGCCTCCGTCCTGCGGTGTAGGTCGCTCGGCCGTTACCCGCCCTGCCCTCCCGGGCCTACCGTCCCGGGCATGGACACCGAAACGGACACCGACACGGACACCACCGGCATCCTCGACGAGGCTCTCGAACGGCTTCACTCCACCGGCCCCGAGCGGCACGGGTGGCTCACCAATCACGCGCCGATGGCGGTGGAGGCGCTGGCCCGGCACGGGCACGCGGCGGCCGTGCACCGCTGGCTGGACGCGTACGCGCCGAAGCTGGAGGAGGCCCCGGCGCCGTACGCCCCGGTGACCGCCGCGAACTGGCGGGAGGCACTCGGCGATCCGGTCCGGATCACGGACTGGACCCGCTTCTTCGCCCACGAGCTGGCGGGCCGGCCGTGGCGGGAGGTGCTCGCGGAGTGGTGGCCCCGGCTGCTGCCCGGCATCGCGGGCAGCGCGACGCATCCGGTGATCCGCACCGGGCACGCCGTACGGACCCTGCTCGCGCCCGGCGGGGAGACGGAGCCCCGGCGGGCGGAGCTGGCGCACGCGCTCGGCTACTGGGCCGCCCGCCACCAGCCGCTGCCGCCGCTCGCCCCGCTGGCCGCCGCCCCGGACGCGGCCGCCGCGCTCGCCGCCGTACCGCCGGTCCCGGTACAGGAGGGCGGGATCCGGGAGCGGCTCGCGCAGCTGACGGCCTTCCCCGTCTGGGGCGGGGCGGCCGGCCCGGAGGCGGCGCGGGAGCTGCTCGGCGAGCTGGTGACCGCGGCCGTGCACCGGTACGCGACGCACGGGCACGGGGAGCCGGTCATGCTGGTGCACGCGGCGACGGCGCCGAACGCGGTGCTGCGGACGCTGCCCGCGCTGCCCCGCGCCCTGTGGGTGCCGAGCCTGGAGGCGGCGTGGGCGGCCTCGGCGGCGGTGACGGCCGCTTACACCCCGCGGGAGGGCGTCGTGAACGCCGGGACGGGGCTCGCGCCGGAGGAGGTGTTCGCGCGGGCGGCGGCGCACGGCGACGACCACACGATCAAGTTCACCGACACCGCCCTGGACGTCGGCGGGCCGCTCGCGCTGGCCGCCGCCGTCCGGTCGGTGGAGCTGAACCCGCCCGCGTACGGATAGGGACCGGCGCCGGGCGGCTCAGCCGAACTGGACGGAGCGCTTTGCGAGGCCCATCCAGAAGCCGTCGATCACCGAGCGTTCGGCGTCGAGGTCGCCGGCCGCGTCCGCCGCGCCCAGGGTGACGAAGAGCGGGGCGAAGTGCTCCGTGCGGGGGTGGGCGAGGCGGCCGGCCGGGGACTTGTGCGTGAAGTCGAGCAGGGCGTCCACGTCCCGGGCGGCGAGGGCCTCGTGGCCCCAGGCGTCGAACTCGGCGGACCAGCCGGGCACGCCGCCGCCGGTGTGGCGGAGGGCGGCGAGGTTGTGGGTGAAGAAGCCGCTGCCGACGATCAGCACGCCCTCGTCGCGCAGCGGGGCCAGCTTGCGGCCGATGTCCATGAGCCGGCGCGGGTCGAGGGTGGGCATGGAGATCTGCAGGACCGGGATGTCGGCGGCGGGGTACATCTCGACGAGGGGGACGTACGCGCCGTGGTCGAGGCCCCGGTCGGGGATGTCCTGCACGGGCGTGCCGGGCGAGCGGAGCAGCGCGCGGACCGACGCGGCGAGTCCGGGGGCGCCGGGGGCCTCGTACCGTACCCGGTAGTAGTGCTCGGGGAAGCCCCAGAAGTCGTAGACGAGGGGGATGGTCTCGGTGGCGCCGAGGGCGAGCGGGGCCTCCTCCCAGTGGGCGGAGACCATGAGGATCGCCTTGGGGCGGGGCAGCCCGGCGGACCAGGCGGCGAGCTCGCCGGGCCAGACCGGGTCGTCGGCGAGCGGCGGGGCGCCGTGGGACAGGTAGAGCGCGGGCATCCGCACGTCGGGGGCGGTGTCCATGGCGGGCCTCCGTTTCACAGCCGGTTCCAGACGCTTGAAGTTTCAAGCTCTCTGGGTGCAGCGTAAACCTACATAGTTCAACTTTCAAGGACGGGTCGTACGATGGGTGACATGGGAGACAGGACCGAAACCGGACCCCGCTGGCTCAGCGACGGCGAACAGTGCGTCTGGCGCTCGTACCTCCACGCCACCACGCTCCTGGAGGATCACCTCGACCGCCAGCTGCAGCGCGACGCGGGCATGCCGCACGTCTACTACGGCCTGCTCGTCCAGCTCTCCCAGGCCCCGCGCCGCCGGCTGCGGATGACCGAGCTCGCCAGGAGCGCCAAGATCACCCGCTCCCGGCTCTCGCACGCGATCGCCCGCCTGGAGAAGAACGGCTGGGTCCGGCGCGAGGACTGCCCGTCCGACAAGCGCGGCCAGTTCGCGCTCCTCACCGACGAGGGCGTGGAGGTGCTGCGGCGCACCGCCCCCGGGCACGTGGAGGCGGTGCGGCAGGCGATGTTCGACCGGCTCAGCCCCGAGCAGGTCGAACAGCTCGGGACGATCATGCGGGTGATGGCCGAGGGCCTCGAACCGACGGGCCCGGACGCGGACCTGCCCTGGCTCCGCTGAGCGGGACCAGGGCAGGGAACCTCCGGGGATCTCCGGGGATCTTCGGGGATCGCGGGGGTCAGTGGGCGATGACCGGGACCTTCACCTCGTCGTCCGCGCCCGCGCCGGAGCCGGCGACCACGCCCGTGTCCGGCTTCCCGGTGGTGATCAGCACGGCCGCGATGGCCGAGGAGACCACCAGGATGCCGACCGCCCACCAGATCGCGGCGGTGTAGCCCTCGACCATGCCCTGGAGCTGGAGCAGCTTCTGGGCGGCCGGGGTGGTGGCGCCGGCCGCGTGGTCGACGAGGTACGCGGTCGTCGCCGAGGCGGCGATCGTGTTCAGCAGGGCCGTACCGATGGCGCCGCCGACCTGCTGCGAGGTGTTCACCATCGCGGAGGCCACACCGGCGTCCTTCGGGTCCACGCCGTGCGTGGCGAGCGACATGGCCGGCATGAAGGCCGTGCCCATGCCGAGGCCGAGCAGCAGCTGCGCGGGCAGGATCAGGCCGGCGTACGAGGTGCCGACCTCCAGCTGGGTCAGGAGCAGCATGCCGACGGCGGCGGTCAGGAAGCCGGGGGCCATGAGCAGCCGCGGCGGGACCCGGGTCATCAGGCGCGTGCCGATCTGGGTCGAGCCGATGATCATGCCCGCGATCATGGGCAGGAACGCGAAGCCCGTCATGACCGGCGAGTAGCCCTTCACGACCTGCAGGTAGTAGGTCAGGAAGAGGAAGAGGCCGAACATCGCGATGACGGCGAGGCCGAGCGAGAGGTAGACGCCGCCGCGGTTGCGGTCGGTGAGGACGCGCAGCGGCAGCAGCGGGTTCTTCACGTTCGCCTCGACGAGCACGAAGGCACCGAGCAGCACCACCGCGCCGACGAACATGCCGATCGTGCCGGCGTCGCTCCAGCCCGCGGACTCGGCGCGGGTGAAGCCGTAGACGAGCGCGACCAGACCCAGGGTGGAGAGGATCACGCCGGGGATGTCGAGCGCGGAGCGGTTGCGGCCGCCGGCCGGCTCGCGGATCACCAGGTACGCGCCGATGGCGGCGACGATCGCGAACGGGATGTTGACGAAGAAGGTCCAGCGCCAGTTCAGGTACTCGGTGAGGAAGCCGCCGAGGATCAGGCCGACGGCGCCGCCGCCACCGGCGATCGCGCCGTAGATGCCGAAGGCCTTGGCGCGCTCCTTGGCGTCGGTGAAGGTCACCGCGAGCAGCGAGAGCGCGGCGGGCGCGAGCAGCGCGCCGAAGGCGCCCTGGAGCGCGCGGGCCCCGAGCATCATGGCCTCGCCGGTCGCCGCGCCGCCGAGGGCGGAGGCGGCGGCGAAGCCGATCAGACCGACGACGAAGGCGCGCTTGCGGCCCCAGAGGTCGGCGATGCGGCCGCCGAAGAGCAGCAGACCGCCGAAGGCGAGGGCGTAGGCCGTGATGACCCACTGGCGGTTGCCGTCCGATATGCCGAGGTCCTGCTGGGCGGAGGGGAGGGCGATGTTCACGATGGTCGCGTCGAGCACGACCATCAGCTGGGCGAGGGCGATGAAGACGAGTGCCTTCCAGCGACCGGGGTCGGGCTGGGAAGCGGCCGTCGACCGGGGAGTGCCGGCGGTTTCGGGCATGGGGGTAGCCACCTCTTGGTGCGTAGGTGAAGAAAAAGGACGTTCTGGAAAAGTTCGGGGGCCTTCAGGACTCGCGGCCGGAGCCCTGGAAGCAGCTCAGCGGAGGCCTGGAAGCAGCTCAGCGGAGGCCTGGCGTCACGCCTCCCGCCTCAGGTCTCCCAGGGTCGCCGGGGCGCCCTCCAGGGTGGAACGGGCGGGTGCCTCCAGGCCGTCGAGGAAGAGCTGGAGGTGGCGGTGGACGAAGGGGGCGAAGTCCTCGCAGCCGCTGCCCGGCAGCGGCCGGGTCAGCTGGGAGACGCCGATCATCAGGTCGCTGACGGCGATGTCGGCGCGGAGCCGGCCGGCCGCCTGGGCCCGCCGGACGAGGCCCTCGACGGCCTCCTCCAGGCGCTCGCGCTCGACGACCAGGTCGGGATGGTCCTTGTCGAAGGTGCCGTCGAGCATCGGACAGAGCGCGCCGACCCGCTCGTCGGCCGCCTCGTGCGCGAAGCGGCTGACGGCGGCGAAGGTGTCACCCTCCTCGGCGGCGGCCCGCTCGGCCCGCTCGGTGAGCCGGCCGAGGATCGACAGGACGACCTCGTGGACGAGCTCGGGGCGCTCGGGGAAGTTCCGGTAGAGCGTGGCGTTGCCGACGCCGGCCCGGCGCGCGATCTCGTCGTAGGGCACGGCGCAGCCGAACTCCACGAACATCTCGCGGGCCGCCGCGACCAGCCGTTCGCGGTTGCGCAGCGCGTCGGCGCGGGGCCGGGGCACCCGGCGCGCGGGGGCCTCCCCCGTCGCGCCCCGTCCCGCGGGGGCTCCTCCGTCGGTGCGGATCACGCCACGACCTCCTCGACCTTTCGAGCCATCCGGGGAAACGCTCCCCACTTCATCGGACTCTCTCCTAAACGGGGAAGGAATCCCCGGTTATTTCGGACCACGCTGTGACCTAGGTCACAGGAACGTTCGGTGGGCGGATACCCACGATCGGTCCACCCGGCGCGCGCCCCCGCCCGCCTCCGCACAGGCTGATCGCACGGCGCACCACGCCGCTGACCTGGCCCCGACCGGAAGGCGACCGCATGCAGCACACCCGCCGGCGGATACGCAGACCGGTCGCCCTCGCGGCGACCTCGGCCCTGATGCTCACCGTGCTCGTCTCGGCGAGCACCACGCTCCCCGGGCCCGCCCCGGCCTCGGCCGGCCCGGTGGCCGCCGCGCCGGACACCACCCGGCTCGGACCGTGCCGCATCGCCACCACCCTGGGTGTGCAGATGTCGGAAGGGCTGCCGACCGCCCCCGGGTACGCCCGCTCCACCGGCCGGATCCGCGCGCTGACCCTCATGGTCGACTTCCCCGACGCCCGGGGCGACGGCACGGCCATGGCCCGCTTCCGGGAGTTCTTCCCGCAGACCTCCGACTGGTTCCGGGTCAGCTCCTACGGCCGGCTCCAGTACCGGGCCGAGACCCCGGTATCCGACTGGCTGCGGATGCCGCGGCCGTTCTCCTCGTACGGGATCGAGCGCGGCGCCCCCTACGAGCCGGGCTACCGCTCCTTCGTCGAGGACATCGTGAAGGCGGCCGACCCCAAGGTCGACTTCAGCGCCTACGACCTGGTCAACGTGCTGGTCACGCCGAACGCCGGCCCCTCCGCCCTCGACACGGTCCTCTCCGTGACCTTCTCCGGGAACGACGACGCCCCCTACGCCGACGGCGTCCCGCTCGCCAACACGTCCTTCGTCTACAGCCGCCAGGACGACGGCTCCGGCAGCTACGCCGAGACCGGCTACCGCGTCCTGCCCCACGAGAACGGGCACGTCTTCGGCCTGCCCGACCTCTACACCGCCGATGGCGGCGGCACGGTCGGCCACTGGGACATCATGTCCGAGGACTGGGGGGCCAACAACGACCTCCTCGGCTGGCACAAGTGGAAGCTCGGCTGGCTCGACAACGACCAGATCCGCTGCGCCTCCGCCACCGGCACCAGCGACCACCTGCTGACCCCGCTGGCCCTCGCCGGCGGCCCCAAGGTGGTCTTCGTCCCGCTCTCCGACACCACCGGCTACGCCGTCGAGGTCCGCACCCGCGAGGGCAACGACGAGGCCGTCTGCGAACCGGGCGTGCTCGTCTACCGCGTCGAGGCCGACGTCGACACCGGCCACGGCCCCGTCACCGTCGCCGACAGCGACCGCACCAGCGGCGGCTGCACCCGCCGCCCCAACGTCCACGCCGAACTCTCCGACGCCCCCTTCCGCCCCGGCGAGACCTTCACCGACCGCGCCAACGGCATCCGGATAGGCGTCCTCGACGAGGACGCGGCCGGCAACTTCCGCGTCCGCGTCAGCCGGGGCTGAACGCGCGGGACGAGCCCCTGCGGCTCAGCCCCTGAGGCCGTCGGAGCCGCCGGGGCCTCCGGGGCCGCCGACGGGTGCGAGCAGTCCCCGCAGCTCGCCCTTGAGGACCTTGCCGCCGCCGTTGCGCGGCAGCGGCTCGTCCCGCACGAGGACGTGCGCGGGCACCTTGAAGGCGGCGAGCCGCTCCCCCACGTGCGCCCGCAGCTCCCCGGCACCGGCCGCCGCCCCCGGCCGGAGCCGCACGACCGCCCCGACCTCCTCGCCGAGCAGCGGGTGCGGCACCCCCACGACGGCCGCGTCGACCACGTCCGGATGCTCCTGGAGCACCCCCTCGACCTCGACGCAGTACACGTTCTCGCCGCCCCTGACCACCATGTCGGTGAGCCGGTCGACGATCGACACCCGCCCGTCCGCGTCCATCCGCGCCAGGTCGCCGGTGCGGAACCAGCCGCCGGGCGCGAACGCGGCGCGGGTCGCCTCCTCGTTCCGCCAGTACCCCCGGAACAGCGACTGCCCGCGCACCCACAGCTCGCCGACGCCGTCGGCGCCCGGCGCCTCCACCCGCGCCTCGGTCGCCGGCGAGGGCCGGCCCACGCTCCCCGGGTGCTCCCGGTACTCGTCGCCCGTGTTCGCGAAGATCCCGCCGCAGGTCTCGGTGAGCCCGTACCCGTTCCGCGGCTGGATCCGCTCCCCGTACGCCTCCGCGAGCCCGGCGACGATCCCCGGCGGGGCGGCCGCCCCGCCGCTGCTCAGCTGCACCAGGGTCTCCAGCGGGTCGCCGCTCTCGCGGGCCAGCGCGAGGAGCTGGAGCGCCGTCGTCGGCACCCCCGCGTAGTGGGTGACGCGGTGCTCGCGGATCAGCTCCAGGGCCCGCCCGGCATCCCACTTCCGCATCGTCACCAGCGTCCCGCCGCCCGCCATCACTCCGTACAGCGCGGTGAACGCGGCCACGTGGAAGAACGGATACGTCATCAGCGACACGACCGGCGCCCCGCCGCCCGGCCGCTCCCCCCGCGCCGCGGCCGCCGCCGCCGCGAAGTACCGCGGATGGACGGCCGCCCCGGCCTGCGCGAGGTGCGTGGCGACGGCCCCCTTCGGGCGGCCCGTGGTCCCCGAGGTGTAGAAGATCGTCGCGTCGTCCTCGCCCGACACCTCGACGTCCGGCGGCCCGAGCAGCGGGTCGTCGTCGGCCTCGTACGCGGCGAACCCCGGCCGCGCCCCGCCCCGGAAGACGATCCCCGGCACCCCGGCCGCCGCCGCCCAGTCCGCCACCCGCTCCGCCCGCTCGCCGTCCACGAGCAACAGCCGGGGTCCGCAGTCGTCCAGCGCGTGCGCGAACTCCGCCTCACGCCACCAGGAGTTCAGCGGCACGGCGACCAGCCCCGCCAACTGCACGGCCCAGAAGGCGACCTGCCACTCCGGCACGTTCCGCATCGCGACCACGACCCGGTCCCCGCGCCCCAGCCCGTACTCCCCCACCAGGCGCCGCGCGAGACCACAGGTCTCGTCGAAGAACTCCCGGTAGGTGACGGGACCGTCCTCCGAGACCAGGAAGACCCGGTCCCCGAACGCCCAGACCGCCTCCACGAACTCCCGCAGCGTCCTCGGCCCCCGGACGTACACCCCGTCCCGCGCCTCGAACAGCCCCCCGGCCGCGCTCAGCCGCCCGACCTCGTCCCTCTCCTCCCTCACCGGCCCTCACCGGACGCCTCGGAGCGGTCGGAGTGATCGGAGTGGAGGGTCGTGGACAGCAGCCGGAGCGCCGCCTCCGCCGGCGAGTCCTCCGGGGCGGTGTACACGAGCATGCGGTGACCCGTGCCGTCGCTCAGCCGCAGGTTCTCGAAGTCCAGGGTGAGCGCCCCCACCACCGGATGCCGCAGGGCCCGCGAACCCGTCGTGCAGTCCCGCACCGGATGCTCGGCCCACAGGTCCGCGAAGTCCTCGCTCTGGATCATCAGCGAGCCGATCAGCTCCGCCAGCGCCCGGTCCTCCGGGCAGCGCCCGGCCACCAGCCGGAGCGCGGCCAGGGAGATCCGGGCCTCGTCCCGCCAGTTCACGTACAGGTCACGGGTGTGCGGGTCGAGGAACAGCATCCGGGTGAGGTTCGGCCGGTTCTCCGGGTCCTCCGGGCTCGCCGGGTCGAGGTGGCCGGCGAGCAGCACGTGCCCGAGCGGGTTCCACGCCAGCACGTCGTTGCGCCGGTCCAGGACGACCGCCGGCACGTCCGGCATCGCCTTCAGCAGCCTGCGCGTCGTGTCCCGCACCCGCTCCGGCACGGACGACGCCACCCGGTGCGTACGCGGCGGCCGGGCCAGGTTCCGCAGGTGCGTGTGCTCGTCCGGGGTCAGCCGCAGGGCACGCCCGAGCGCGTCGAGGACGCTGTCCGAGGCGTTGGTGCTCTGCCCCTGCTCCAGGTGCGTGTAGTAGGTGATGCTGACCCCGGCGATCAGGGCCAGTTCCTCGCGGCGCAGCCCCGGCACCCGGCGGCGGCCGTGCGCCGGCAGACCGACGTCCTCGGGCCGCAGCTGCGCGCGGCGGTTGCGGAGGAATTCGCCCAGGGCGGTGGGGGTGTCCATGGCCCCAGTGTGCCGGGACGGCGGGCGGAACGGGGAGCCGAAGGTGGCCTTGTGAGTGCTAGCTTCCGCGGCGCTGGCGACACCACGGGGCTGGGTAACGCGCTCCGACCGCAGCAGAGTCGTTTCCGGAAGGCCCGTCGGGGCCGTTCACCCCTCACCTCACCGGAAAGGCTGGTTGGTCATGTCGGTTGTCGAGAGTGCGCGTCCGGGTCCGGACGCGAGCGCGGCGGCGAGTGGTGGTGCCGGTGAGCCGGTGCCGGACAGGC